>UQZY01000008.1 GCA_900545655.1 uncultured Oscillospiraceae bacterium | reverse complement strand
TAAGAAAGGGGTGACAGACAATGAAAACTTTGAACGCACCTGATACCATTTCCGGAAAGGAAGGTCGTGCATACGCAAAGATCAACGGCAACAATGAAGAATTGTTCATGGCGAAGACTATCGAAGCCAACGTCGAAAAGAACAAGTCTGAAATCAAGGCGATCGGAAAGCGCATGACCGGCCATAAGACAACCGGCGCGAACGGTTCTGGTTCCATGACCCTATACTACATGACGCCCCTTTTCCGCGCCATGATCAAGCAGTGGAAGGAAACCGGCGTCGACGTGTATTTCGACATGGTGGTCGAGAACGACGACCAGGAATCTTCCTCCGGTAAACAGTCGACCCTTCTGATCGGCTGTAACCTGGATTCTGTTGTCCTGGCAAAACTGGACGGCGATTCCGACGACGCACTGGACGAAGACGTCGACTTCACTTTCGAAGACTTCGACATTCTGACCCCATTCGCGAAGATTTAACGACACACTTCAAAGGAGGATAAAAACATGGGTAAACTTCAGGAATTCCTTATGGCAAATGAGGAAAACGCACAGGCAACAGCGGAAGTCGCGGTCAGCGGCTTCCCTGTTCCTTTCACGATCAAGTCTATCACAGAGGGCGAAAACAAGGCCCTTCGAAAGTCCTGTCAGAAGGTGACCTTCGACAAGAAGACCCACCAGAAGACCACTGACACCGATCAGGACCTTTACAATAACCGCCTGGTTATCGCTTGCACCGTCGACCCCAACTTCAAGGACGCGGACCTTCAGGCGAAGTATGGCGTCATGGGCGCCGAAGCGCTGATCGACGTCCTTCTGAAGCCTGGTCAGTTTATCGACCTTCTTCTGGGTGTCCAGGAGATCAACGGGTTCACCGACGACGTGAACGACCTTCGTGAAGAAGCAAAAAACTAATAACCGGTGGGGGTGATGATAGCCAGGCGGACGGTGAATCCGTCTACGCACATTACGCCCTTCACCGGTTGAAAATCCTTCCCAGTCAGCTTGTGGCCCTTCCCCTTCGGGAACGGGCCTTTATCTATGCTTCGATCGACCTTCAGATCGAGAAGGAAAAGAAAGAAGCGAAGAAAGCGAACCGGAAGGGAAAGAAAGGAAGGTGATGAACTGTGGCCGGAGTAGCTACACAAATGACTATTCGTGACGGTATGACTTCCAAACTGCGGAAGATCACCACCGCCCTTTCCAGAACGAACCGCGCCCTGGAAGTGACCGACAGCCTGTCGGACCAGGTAAACCCTGGCGCGAATTTCGACAGGGCGTCTTCGGCCGTCAGTCGCGCTTCCGGTCAGGTTGATAACTTCAACCGTAAACAGCAACAGGCCCAGAATGAAGCGAAAGGCGTCGCGAACGCCTGGGGGAGCGTAAAAAAATATATTGGTTCTGCCCTGGCGGCGATCAGTGTCCAAAAGATTATTGATCTGGCGGACACAATGACCACGACCAGGGCCAGAATCGACCTGATGAACGACGGTCTTCAGACCACGGACGAACTTCAGTCTATGATTATGGCGTCCGCGAATCGTTCACGCGCGGCCTACCAGACAACCGCTGACGCCGTTTCTAAAATGGGTATTATGGCGAAGGACGCCTTCGGAAGTAACGCCGAACTGATCCAGTTTACAGAACTGATCAACAAACAGTTCACGATCGCCGGCACATCTGCCGCCGGCGTGGACGCGGCTATGTTACAGCTTACCCAGGCCATGTCTTCCGGTGTCCTTCGTGGCGAAGAACTGAACAGCATTTTTGAACAGGCGCCTACAATCATTCAGACGATCGCCGACTACCTGGGCGTTCCTATCGGACAAATTCGCGCTATGGCCGCCGAAGGTCAGATCACTTCAACGATCGTCAAAAATGCCATGTTGTCGTCTGCCGACGAAATCAACGCGAAGTTTAACGCTATGCCTATGACCTTCGCCCAGGTCTGGACCCTGGCGAAGAATATCGCCCTGGAAGCCTTCGGGCCTGTTATCCAGGCGATCGGCTCCGGCGCCCAGTGGATTTATGAAAACTGGTCCACTATCGCCCCGATCTTCTGGGGCCTTGCCGGCGCGGCTATCGCTTACGCGGTGGCCCTGGGTATTCAGACCGCCGCGACATGGATCGCGAATGGCGCCGCGAAGGCCTTCTTCGTGACCCTTCTGTCGAATCCTTTATTCTGGATCGCCCTTGCGGTCGGTGTCGTAATCGCCGCCCTTTACAAGATGATCCAGGCCGTCGGTGGCGTGAAGAACGCCTGGGAAATCTGCAAGGCGGCCCTTGTGGTGGCCTGGACTGCCCTGAAGGTGGCCTTCTTTGCGGTTTACAACTGGATCGCGAACCTGATCGACAAATTAAAGCTATGCTGGCAGAAGGCCGGCGTGGCAATCGCTAACTTTATGGGAGATATGAAGGTCAGCGTCTTAACGATTCTTCAAAATATGATTAACGGCGCGATCGGAATTATAAACGACTTCATATCCCTTTTGAATAAGATTCCTGGCGTCAACATTGACCTGATCGAACAGGTCACTTTTGCAACGACAGCGGCCGCCGAAAACGAAGCCGCCAAACAGGCAAGGGCCGACGCCCTGAATCAGTATGAAGCGGACATCAAGGCCGCCCAGGCAGAACGCGACGCCACATATTCAGCGGCGAAGCAAGAACTTGCCGACGCCACGGCCAAACTGTCCGAAACCTACGCAAACGCCAGAGCCGAAGCCGCCCAGGCAAATTCTGACGCCGGCGTGTCCGACTGGAATACTGACCAGTATGACGTCGGAAACGTGGACAGTGTCGGATCGGTGGGTTCTATCGAAAGCGACGTCAATATCGCAGACGAAGACCTGAAATTCCTTCGCGACGTGGCCGAAATGCGCTATGTCCAGAACTTCGTCACTTTGACGCCTACTGTGGCGGTGGACGCCCAGATCAGCGAAAAAGTCGACGTCGACGAAGTCGTCACCAAGATTGAAAAGAAACTGGAAGACGAATTCACAGCGGCGGCGGAAGGGGTGTATAACTAATGAGCGACTACAAAATGACCCTGATCGTCGGGGGACGGGAAATAAACATTCCCGTCCTTCCGGCGAAACTGAATGTTTCTTCGCCTGGTAAAAACGAACGGGTGACCGTTCTTGAACTGGGCGAAGTTCTTCTTCTTCGAAAGAAGGGCCTTCGAATCCTGTCCTGGGAAAGTTTCTTCCCTGTGTCGAAGGCGCCGTATACAGTCGGCCAGATCAGGGACCCCGTCAGCATTGTCCAGGCGATCCAGAATGCCAGGGACCAGAAGTCCCCTGTCCGCTTCCTGATCACCGGAACAGACCTGGACTGTAACCTTCGTATGGGAATTGATTCCTTCGAATACGAAGAACGGTCCGGCGAACTGGGGGACCTATATTACACGATCAAACTGTACGAATGGAAGGATATTTCCCCGAAAAGAATCGTCCTTCCGGAAAAGAAGGAAGAACCGGCGAAAACCCAGGAACCCGAAAGGCCAGGTAAGCCGGAACAGACCAGTAAAACCTACACCGTGAAGCCTGGGGACTGCCTGTGGAATATCGCTAAGAAATTCTATGGCAAGGGGAGCGACTACACGAAGATTTATAACGCCAATAAAGGAAAAATCGGATCGAACCCGAATCTGATCTATCCTGGACAGGTGTTCACGATTCCGTAATGGGAATTTCTATCCTATATCAGAACAACGTCACCGGTGACGCGTTCGACATTACGACACTAATCACGGCCGCGAAATGGTCGACAAAACGGTCCGGTTCCCCTTCTTCCCTGGACCTGACCGCGATCGTCGACGACGCGGTGGAATGGACACACGGCGGAATCCTCTGTCTGAAGGACGGCGACGTGGGTCTGTTCTACGGTTACGTTGTGAAAATCAGCCAGAACGAAAAAGACCAGGTTCAGGTTCTGGCCTACGATCAAACCTGGTATTTGAAGAAAAACAAGGAAACCTATGTATTTACCGGTAAGCGCGCCGACCAGATTCTTTTACAGATTGCGGAGGACTTCAAACTGAAGACCGGAAGTCTGGTCAATACGGGATATGTGATCCCTTCCATGATCGAAGACGGACAAACCCTTTTCGATATTGTTCTGAAGGCGATCGACTACACCCTGATCAATACCGGTAAAATGTTCGTTCTGTGGGACGACTTCGGAAAACTGACGTTGACCGACGTCGAAACCGCGAAACTGGACCTTTTTGTGGGTGACGGTAGCCTGGCGACAGGCTTCACCTACGAAACCGACATAGATTCCGACACCTTCAACAAGATCAAACTGGTCCGCGACAATAAGGAAACCGGCAAGCGTGACGCCTATATCTTCCAGGATTCAAACAATATGAACTTCTGGGGTATTCTGCAAAATTACGAAACGGTCGACGAAAGCATGAACGAAGCGCAGATCAAGGAACGCGGCGATCAAATGTTGGAACTTTACAACAGACCGAAGCGGTCCTTCAGCGTGAACGCGATCGCTGACCTGTCCGTCCGCGCCGGCCGCGCCTTGTTTATCGGAATCGGCGCCGTGGACGTGAAGTCCTTCTTTATCGTCGAAGAAGCCAGTCACGATCTTCTGAAGGAAACTATGTCTTTGAAATTGAAGGTGGTGTAATATGGGACTTCTTGACACAATGAAAAAAGTCGCGGAAGGCACACAGAACGCCGGCGTTCCGGCCGCTTATATGTTCGGGACAGTGACCAAAACGTCACCGCTGACGATCCGTGTCGACAACCGCTTCGACATTTCCGGCGACGCTATCGTCGTTATGAAGGAATTCAAGGCCGGCTTTTATCCTACACACTATCACACTGGCGTCAAGGGTTCACCCACCACCGAAGCGCAGTCAGGCGGAAGCGGCGACGCGTCCTTCGCGTCCCATTCACACGTCCTGAAGAACAACTATCAGACCAACACTGACGGCACGTCCGAATATTATTACGGCCTGGCAGTCGGTGAAAAGGTGGTCCTTTTAAGAAACCAGGGCGGCCAGTCCTTCCTGGTTCTGGGAAGGGTGTGAACTTATGATTCCTAACGCGACAACCGTGAAGATCGGCGCCGACGTGGCGGTTCAGACCGCCGCTGACGCCCCTTCGCGGACATACAAAATCGACTTTGACGCCGGCCGCGTCGGTGGCTTCTGTGATTCCACGGAAGCCATGAAACAGGCCATTTATAAAATACTGCAAACCGAACGATTTGAATTCCTGATCTATTCCTGGAATTACGGAATAGAACTGAACGCCGTCGTCGGGAAAAGTTATCAAGTGTTTGCAAGTGAAATCAAACGTGTAATTCGCGAAGCGCTTCTGGCGGACAGCCGGATCACCGACGTCGTTGACTTCGAAGTGGTCCAGGTCGACAAAAGAACCGCTTCTGTGAAATTCACGGCCGAAACCATCTTCGGCGAAATTCCTATCGAAAGAGAGGTGGGCGTAAATGTTTGAAGATATGACCTTCGAAAATATTATGGACCGTTGTCTGAAGCGCGTCGCGCCTTCTATCGACAAACGCGAAGGTTCCGTTGTATATGACGCCATAGCGCCGGCGGCCGCTGAACTGGCGATCATGTATATCGAACTGGCCTATCTTATGGACAGAGCCTTCCCCGACACCGAAACCGGCGAAGACCTGACAAAGAAGGTCCGTGAACGAAGTATCTTCCGAACGGCCGCGACTGCCGCTGTCCGAAAGGGATATTTCGAAGACGGTGACGGAAACGCTATGGACGTTCCTATCGGAACGCGCTTTTCCGGCGATTCCCTGAACTACATAGTCACCGAAAAACTGGCGACTGGTCAGTTCCGCCTGGTATGCGAAACAGCCGGCGCCGCCGGTAACCGTTACCAGGGAAACCTGTTCCCGATCGACTATGTCGAAGGCCTGGGCGCCGCGCGCCTGGCCGACATTCTGATCAACGGCGAAGACGAAGAATCTGACGCCGACCTGTATTCCCGTTACCTGGAAAGTCTTGAATCACAGGCATACGGCGGAAACAAGGCCGACTATAAGACGAAGGTCGAACTTCTTCAGGGCGTCGGAAAGATCAAGGTCATTCCTGTCTGGAATGGCGGCGGAACCGTAAAGATCATCTTCGTCGACAGCGACTGGGGAATTCCTTCGGAAGACCTGGTCAACAGTGTCCAGACGGCCGTCGACCCTGTTCAGAACCAGGGCGTCGGTGACGGTATCGCGCCGATCGGCCACGTCGTAACCGTGGAAGGCGTCGTCGGAACGACTGTGAACGTGTCCTTTACGCTGACCTTTGCGACGTCCTACACCTGGGAATCTGTCAAGACAGAGGTCCAGAAGGCTATCCAGGAATACTTCGCCGAACTGGCGAAGGAATGGGCCGACCAGGAAGTCCTGATCGTCCGCGTCAGCCAGATCGAAACAAAGGTCCTGGCCGTCGACGGAATTATCGACGTAACCGGAACCACGATCAACGGCACGACCCAGAATATCAGTCTGGCGTCGAACGCTATTCCGGTTCTGGGGGTGGTCGAAAATGTTACTTAAAGAATACTGGCCGCGTTGCCTTCAGGAACTGATCGAATTCGACCAGATCGCAAACGCAGAACAGCCGGAATTTGAAAGGGCCGTCAGTGACGTCAGGAACGCCGCTGACGACTTCTTTCTTGTGTCCCTGACCGAATATGGGTGTCAGAGGTGGGAAGCGATTCTGGGCCTTTCTGTGGCCCCTTGCGACACTTTACAGGAACGCCGCGAAAGAATCCTGATCCGATACCTGGATCAGCTTCCCTACACTTACAGGACCCTTCTGAAGTATCTGTCCACGGTCAGCGAAGACTTCAGCGTCACACTGGACGAAAACGCCTATGATCTACTGGTCAGAATCCGCCTGGAAGGTTATTCACAGCGCGACGCCCTGGTGGCCACACTGGGACAAATGATTCCGGCGAATTTGGTTCTTCGTATGAAGACCGAAATTCCACAGAAAATCGAACCGGCCCAGACGGCCGCCTGTTCCGCTATGGCGGTTCTGAATCGGCACGTCTACAAGCCGGCCGAATAAGGAGGAAACCACATGGCAAAATTCAAGTCTATCGTTACCGACAGCGGCGTCGAAGCGCTGACAGCCTTGATCGCTTCAGGACAGGGACTGAACCTGACGCGCGCGGCCGCCGGAAGCGGTGTTCCGGACGTCAGTCCGAACACCCTGTCGGGACTTATCAATCCTGAAGACGTAACCGCGAACCTTGCCGGAAAGGAATTCGTCGACGGCACACCGGCGATCATGCGAATTCCCGTTCAGATCACGAACGAAGCACTGGAAGCGAACGTCTGGGTCAGAGAAATCGGCGTTTTCGGCCAGGACATCAACGGAAAGGAAATCCTGTTCTGTTATGGGTGGCTTGACGGCGAAGACAGTGACAACGTCATTCCGGCGACGTCTTTCGAAGACGGGGCCGACACTGTCCACATTCACGACCTGGCCGTCTTCATTACGAACCAGGAAGCGGTCGCCGTGTCCGTTCAGGTGGGCGCCGGTTCCTATGTCACAAATACCCAGTTAATCGCCTACGCGGCGCCGGTGGCCCACACCCAGGCCGCGTCCACGATCAACGAAACGACCGGCGAAACGACCGAACAGGTTCAGCGACGCCAGGACAACGACATTCAGTCGATCCTGGACCAGTTAAACACCGGCTTCACGGGAACCACCGTGACACACACCTTCGCGCCGGCACAGATCGCGAACTGGGTCGGTTATGACGGCGACGGAGTTCCAGAAGGAATTCTGGACACGTCCCAGAATCGCCTTTATCTGTGACCAGGTTCGCCTGTACGCCTTCAGAAACGTCCTGTCTGGTGTCTAACCTATTCACCGAACTTCGGCCCGTCTGTGGCCGCTGTGAGGGCGACAGCGTGGTTCTGTGTGGCGTAACCTACGAAGGCACGGAAGAAACCGTCGTCCTTCGTGAATATGGCTTCGACTATTCCGGCGATCCGGAAACGGTCGAAAGAATAAGAAAGCGAAGGTGTATCAATGGGAACCCGAAGAAATTTTCAGCGGTCTTCGAATAAAGGCGAAAGTCCGCTTCACGTTCTTCCAGTGGCCGACAAGCTGATCGACTACACCCTGGACCTGACTGACAACGCGAACCGCTTCCCGAAGAAGGTTCGCTTTTCTATTGTCAACAGAATCCAGGGTCACGTCATGGCCATATATGACGACCTACTGGAAGCGAACGAAATATTCCCGATCCGCGACGAAGCGGATCGCCTGGAACGGCTTCGTCTGCAAAGGGCCGCCCTGACCGAATGTAAGAAACTGCTTCACATGATCGAACTGTCGAAGAAGCGGTCCTATATCGACAAGGGAACCTTTGACTACTGGACGAAGCTGACCCTGGACGTTAAGTTTATGACCGCTAAATGGTATAAGGCCGAACAGGAAACCGCCGAACCGGTGGAACCTTCGGCGCCGATACCTGAAGGCGTGTGATAAAACCCATTAGGGAACGACCTGTTACCCCGAACGCCGCGAATTCGAACAATGCGCGCAATGTCAACACTGACGGCAGTCTGAACAACAACAACGCGTACAATGGCAACAATGGCGTTCGGCCGGATTTGGTGGAAAACGTGACCGAGTAAGGCGACGAACCTGAAAGCAGAGTACCCCAACAAAGGAGGTCGTTTCCTTCCGCAAGCCGGAAAGGCTACGGTAAATACATGATTGACGACGAATGGCCTTCCGTGGTGACGGCCGGACTATAAGCGTCAAGGAGGATTCTAAATTGAGCGAAGACCAGAAAACAGAACCTTCTGACTTCGCGTCTGTCGCAGACTTTAACAGCCTGTATTCGTCGTATACAGAAGCGCGCAAAGGTAAACGGTGGAAGTATGCCGTCTGCAAATACGAAGCGAACATTCTTGAAAACCTTATGTTCATTCATTTCATGCTGACGTCCCACAAATACCGCCTTTCACCTTATAACTGCTTCATAGTAAAGGAACCGAAGGAACGCCTGATTATGTATAATTCATTCCGTGACAAAATCGTTCAGCACAGCCTTTGCGACAATGTCCTGGAACCGGTTCTTTCGAAAACCTTCATATACGACAACTACGCAAGTCAAAAGGGCAAAGGAACACACTTCGGCCTTGACCGCCTGAAACTGTTTATGCAGAAATTTTACCGGCAACACGGGACAGACGGGTGGGTCCTGAAGTGCGACGTTCGAAAATACTTTTACAGAATCGATCACGACGTTCTGAAATCACAGCTTCGCCGGCTTATCAAAGACACCGACGTCTTATGGCTTCTTGATATGATCATAGATTCCACCGAAGGACCAGGAATCCCGATCGGTAACCACACTTCACAATGGTTCGCGGTCCTGTACCTATCCGGAATGGACCACATGATCAAGGAACGTCTGGGAATCAAATTTTATGGCCGTTACATGGACGACTTCTATCTGATCCACCACGACAAGGAATATCTTCAGTATTGCATGGAAGAAATCAGAAAATTCCTTGTTCCGCTTGGACTGGAACTGAACCAGAAAACGGCCATATTTCCCTTGACCCAGGAAATCGACTTCCTGGGTTTTAGGACCTACATGACGGACACCGGAAAGGTGATCCGCAAAATTCGCCGTGACAGCAAAAACCGAATCAGACGAAAGCTGAAGAAATTCCGTCACCTTCTGGACGAAGGCCGGATCGACATTGAAACGATTATTCAGTCATATTCGTCCTGGACCGGTCACGCCGAACACGGGAACAGCTATCATCTGATCAGGAAGACGGACGACCTGTTCTTCAGCCTGTTCAGAAAAGAATTGGAGGGAATAACCTATGGCGAAATTACTTTCCGCTTTGCCCGTTGGCGCGATCGTCAAGTCGGCGAATACGAAGTACAACGGGAAACAGATCAGGTTCATAGTGGGTCACCAGGCGACGGACCGAACGAAACTGGTCACTGAAAGCATTATCACGCTGAAAGCCTTCGACGCGAAGGAAGCGTCGAACAGCAATTCCGACCGCAAGAATTACGGTAACAACCGATATTCTGTTTCGAACATTGACCAGTGGTTAAACAGCGCCGCTTCTTCCTGGTATTCCGCAAGGCACAGCGCCGACGCCGCGCCTACGAACGCGAATGTCTGGTCGAACTACAACGAATACGACACCGAAGCCGGCTTCCTGGCCAACTTCGAAGCGGACTTCCGCGCCGCTATCCTGGACACTGTGATCCGCGTCGCAAAGAACACCGTCACCGACGGCGGCGGTTATGAAGACATTACCCGAAAGGTCTATCTGTTGTCGAACACCGAAGTCGGCCTGGCCAACGAAAACAGCGTCGCAGAAGGAACCGTCTGGTCCTACTTCAACAGCGCCACACGTCGCCAGTGTAAACCTACGGCCGAAGCGGTCAGCAAGTCCGAATATACGAATTCCAGTCTGAACGCTTCTTCTGCCTGGTATTGGTGGCTTCGTACCCCGTACGCCGCGAATTCGAGCAGTGCGCGCGGTGTCAACACTGGCGGCCGTCTGGGCTACGACGGCGCGTACCGTGGCAACGCTGGCGTTCGGCCGGCTTTGGAATTGGCATCTACGAATCTGGTATCCGATTCAACAGACACAGACGGCGCTTACATTCTTCAGTGGAATCAGCCGCCCACTGATCCGTCTTCTATTTCCTACGGCACACCCCAGGCCGGAAACAGTCTGACGATCACGACCGGTGGTTCTTCCGATCCTGAAGGCGACGCCGTTTCCTACGTATGGGAAAGACGAACCGATTCCGGCGCCTATACCCAGATCGGGATCACGACCACAAAGTCGATCACCGACACTGTTCCGACGTCCGGAACGACCTATCAGGTCCGCGTGAAGGCAGTCGACGCGAACGGCCTTGAATCCGGATATTGTACCGGTTCCGCGAAAACCATTTCCTACAACACCGCGCCCGTGATCAGCGGTTCCGACACCAACGTCGGCGCGAAGACTGACCCCTTCAGTCATTCCTATACTGTGACTGACGCCCAGGCTTCGTCCCAGACCTTGACCGTCGTTGAAACCCTGACGAACGGTTCCGAAACGATCACCCTTCGAAGCTACACCGCCACAAGCGGCGCCACAAACACGATCGACCTGACTGACGTCTGGTTGAAACTGATCGCCGGAACCCACGTCCTGACGATCACCGCAAGCGACGGCGCCGGCGGAACGGCCACAAGGAAGATCACCTTCAGCCGAACCGTCAGCAAAATCGCGGCCGCGCGCGCCTTCAAGACCGATTCCCTGGTCCAGAAGGTCTTTATTTCTCTTTATCCGACCGAAAGGCCGGCAGATTCCACCCTTTACCTGGAAGTCACGAACAACCCGTTCGACGCTTCCCCTGTATGGGAGGAAATCACAAGCAAGGTGAACAGCCTTGTTCACGTTTTCAGCAACACGACAGCCGCGAACGGTTACGGCCTGGGTTATCGCTTCTATATCCTGAAGGGTGACGAAGAAATCGAAGTTACACAGGCGACGATCCGTTTCGCATAAGGAAGGAGGAAACCGAAATGTTCGATCCTACAAAATGCGAAGCCGTCAGCATGAAGGAAGCAAAGGCCCAGGAAGCGCAGAACCCCGTGAATGAAATTTCCAGGGCGACTTCTATCGCCTTTGTGACCCTGGCTGAAGGCGGCCAGATCGACGACGTAACCGCAACCGAAAACGCCAGTCAGTTTTCGCCCTGGGTCTATCCGGCTACATACAAGGCCGGCAACATTCGCCGCCATAACGGCGAATTGTACCGCTGTATTCAGGACCACACTTCACAAGCAGACTGGACCCCTGACACCGCCGTTTCCCTGTGGGTAAAGATCGGCGATCCGACTGTGGAATGGCCTGAATGGTCACAGCCTGTCGGCGCCCATGACGCCTATGACGCCGGCGCGAAGGTGTCCCATAACGGGAAGCACTGGACTTCTGACGTCGACGCGAACGTCTGGGAACCTGGCGTCTATGGGTGGACGGAGGTGACAGCATGACCGAAGGAATAATCATTGGACTACTGTCCCTTCTTGGTACGCTTGCCGGAACGTACTTCGCAAACCGCAAAAGTTCAGCCTTGATCGCTTACCGCCTTGAACAGCTTGAAAACAAGGTCAACAAACACAATAACCTTGTTGAAAGAACATACAAACTGGAAGAAGATCAAGCGGTGATCAAGGAACAGATCAAGGTCGCGAATCACCGAATCGAAGATCTGGAACATGACCAGGCGTAAGAAAAAACGCGAATTTTCCAAAATCATAATGGCCGCCGTGGGGACCGTCACGATCGTCGTGACGGTCTTCACTTTGGCCTTCGTTTGGAAGACCGGCGACGCGTCACCCCTGGCCTATCTGATTCCGGCCGTCTTCGCCGAACTGGCAACCGCGACGGGATTCTATTACAGCAAGGCGAAAGCCGAAAACCGAATCAAACTTCGGAAGCAATACGGCCCCGAAGTCTACAACGATACAAAGGAGGTTTAACCATGTATCAAGCAGTTATCGCGAACCTGGTGACGATCGGGTGGGCCATGCTGATTTTTTTAGCGGCATACCTGGCGAACGTCACCTTTTCCCTTTGGTATAACATCAAACTTCAGAAGGAACAGTTCAGCCGTGAAAAGCTGATCACCGGCGGCCTGAAGGTTCTGACCTTCGTCGTCGGCCTGACGCTTCTGTGTATTTCCGTGACTACGCTTCCCCTGTTTGCGAACGAAGTCGGGTGGGCGATCCCTGAAGAATATTCCGACCTGTTCGCCGACCTGGTGATCATTGGCGCCGTTCTTCTGGTGTCCTGTAAATACATCAAGGAAGCCTTCACGAAGTTCACCGCAATTTTGAACGCCGGCCCTGTGGATAATGTGGAAACTGTGGATAACACCCAGGAAACAGAAGCGGCCGTGAATCCGATCGGGTTCGCCGTGGGAAAGGACGTGACTGAAAATGAGCAATAGTCCCCTTGTAAGCTACACCAAAATTTCCCCGAACAAGACCAGTCCCAGAAATAAGAAGATCGACACGATCACGATCCACTGTGTCGTCGGCCAGTGTTCGGTCGAAACCCTGGGAAACATCTTCGCCACTACTTCCAGACAGGCGTCTTCGAATTACGGCGTCGGCGTCGACGGCCGAATCGGAATGTATGTCGAAGAAAAGGACCGTTCCTGGTGTTCTTCCAGTGGCGCCAACGACCACCGCGCGATCACGATCGAAGTCGCGTCTGATACGAAATACCCCTACGCCGTAAACGACAAGGCCTTCGCCGCCCTGATCGACCTGGTGACTGACATCTGTCAGCGAAACGGGATCAAGAAACTGGTCTGGTCTACGAACAAGGCTGACCGCGTAAATCACAGAAACGGCTGTAATATGACCGTTCACCGCGATTATGCGAACAAGTCCTGTCCTGGCGATTATCTGTATAACCGCCACGGCCAGATCGCCGACGAAGTCAATAAACGCCTGGGAAGCTATCAGGAACCCGTCGTCGAAAAGGACGACAAGGTCGAAGAAAAGACCCTGGCCGTCGGAATGGAAGTCGACTTCACCGGAACAAGCCACTACACTTCCGCCTATAAGACCGCCACAAGGAAAACCTGTAAGGCCGGAAAGGCGAAGATCACCGCGATCGCGGCCGGTAAGGCCCACCCTTACCACCTGGTCGCAGTGTCCGGAAGGGGTTCCACTGTTTACGGGTGGGTCGACGCGGCCGACATTTCCGCCGGCGCCGATCAGACGATCCGCAAGGGCGACAAAGTAAAGGTCCTGAAGGCCCAGACCTACAACGGCGGAACCTTCAAGACCTATTATGACGTCTATGACGTGATCCAGGTGAACGGCGATCGTGTCGTCATTGGTATCGGAAAGACTGTCACCGCCGCCGTCAAGGCGTCCAACCTTCAGAAAGTATAAACTGAATCACAGGCACAAAAAGAAGCGGTCAGGGATCACCCCTGGCCGCTTTTTTTGTTTCTGATCGTCTTTTCGATTATATCCCTGGCCTGGTCTTCCGGAATACCGCGTTCAATAGCCGTCTTCAGGGCCGCCTTCTTCAGACTTTCCACGACAACAGTTTCAGACGGGCCGAAGTCAATGTCGACCGGTTCTTTCGACCAGTCGGTCCCTTCTTCCAGAAGAAGAAAAACCTTCGCTTCCGCTTCCGCGATCGCGTCTTCGACAGCGCTTCCGGAAACACGTTCACACTTTTCCAACGTCTGAACAATTCCGTTCCACCGTTTACGTTTGCCGGAAAGCGTTTTCAGCGCGTCGGCCTGTGCCAGTTCCAGATCAAGGACGGCCGGAAGCCGTTCTATAAACAGGGTGTCAATTTCGTCCTGTATACCCTGACAGCAGTCGTCGCCGATCTGAAGGAAGGCCGTTTCCAACCGGAAAGCGGCAGACTTTGCGTCTGAATATCGGCCTGTAAACGTGACCAGGTTCCTTGTATCGTTCAGAATTCGAATAGAATCCATCATTATTTCGTGGTTCCGGTTCAGTCTGTCCTGGAACAAAGGGTCTTTCTTCACGGCTTCCTGGTAAAGCCTTTCTTTGCGCTTCGCTTCACGCTTTTCCTGGCGCTTCTTTGAATCAAAAAACACAGGATCACCGCCCTTCTATATGTAAATTCTTTTTGAATAATCGCGTGATTCTGACCTTTAACACAATTATACGCGAAAAATGTGTTAAAAACAAGAATAATTCAGACGTTTAACACAAAAGTTACAAATGAAGGGAGGGTCTGGCGTGAAAATATACGATTATCAGGGGAAGAAGAACGTCAGCGGCGCAAGAATCCGCGAAGCCAGATTGAAGCGCCGACTTACCCAGGCTGACTTCGCGGCACAGTTACAGATCGCCGGTATAACCATAGAGCGCGACAGTGTCAGCCGAATCGAGATCGGAACACGCTTCGTCGCAGACTTCGAACTGAAGGTTATAGCGAAGGTTCTGAACGTGTCTGTCGACTGGCTTTTATCTGAAGACTGAACCAAAAAGCGACCACCGGATCACCGGTGGCCTATTTTTTTTACCCTGAACCCCTTGACAATATACTACCGGTAGTATATAATAATAGGCGTGAGGTGATTATTTTATGAGTAAAGCACAGACAGCCGCAAACAAGCGCTATAATACGAAAGCCTATGACCGAATCGAAATCACAGTCCCGAAAGGTGACAGGGAAAAAATCGCGAAGGCGGCCGAATCGGTCGGAATGAGCGTCAACGCCTTCATAAAAGAAGCACTGGCGGAACATATCGCCCGATTATCCAACATATAACGATCAGAAGGCCCTGTCCATTACGGACGGGCCTTTTTGCTTACCCAGGGAGGAATAACAATGAAAAGACGCAGATTCAGACATTTATCATGGAACGATCGCCTGAAGATTGAAGCCATGTTGAAGGCCGGCCGGCATTACCAGGAAATCGCCGACGAAATCGGTGTCCACCTTCGCACCATTTACAACGAAGTCAAGCGTGGCCGTTATATCCACACGAATTCAGACCTGACCGAAGAAGAACGATACAGTCCGGACATAGCTGAAGCGGCATACAGGGAACACCTGGCGGCGAAGAGTCCCGACCTGAAGATCGGCAAGGATCACGCCCTGGCCCAGTATATCGAAAAGAAGATCGGTGAAGAAGGCTATTCGCCGGCCGCTGTCCTGGGCGAAATCAAGGAACAGGGGATCGAATTCCAGACGTCGATCTGTGAATCGACCCTTTATTCCTATATCGACAAAGGCGTCTTTCTGACCATTACAAACAAAAGCCTTCCGGAAAAGAGCAAGAAGAAGCGTTCCTATAACCGCGTGAAGAAGGCTTCCCGTCATTCCGCCGGCGAAAGCATTGAAAATCGTCCGAAAGAGATCAACGACAGGGAAACTTTCGGTCACTGGGAAATGGACTGTGTCGAAGGAAAGAAGAAGACGAAAAAAACCCTTCTGGTTCTGACAGAACGGAAGTCCAGAAAAGAAATCATTATCCCAATGAAGGACCAGACAAGCCGAAGCGTCGTCGCGGCCCTGGATCGCCTTGAACGAAAATACGGTGCCGCCTTCTATAAGATATTCCAGACGATCACCGTCGACAATGGTTCAGAATTCGCAGACTGCCAGGGAATAGAAAAGTCCTGTCGCCGAAAAGGCAACAGGACAAAGGTATACTATTGTCACCCATATTCTTCGTATGAGAGAGGGACGAACGAAAACCTGAACAAGATGATCCGCCGGTGGTTCCCGAAGGGTACTGACTTCCGCCAGATCACGGCGAAGGCGATCCAATGGGTAGAAGACTGGATCAATAACTATCCCAGAGAAATTCACGGATTCAGAAGCGCGAATTCCGTGTTTGCGGAGGGCGTCGCAATGCTAATTTGAAATTATTTGTGAACTTTTGCAATTTAATCTTGACTTTTTCATAACTTTCACAAAAAACAATGTATGAGAATTAATACCATACGAGTATAAAAAATCTTCATTTTTTGTTTGTACAATTTCCGTATTTTGTATATATCTTTCCGAAAAAATGCTTTTTAAAAACCCGCAAAAACGTTATCCCTATAGGCATCATCTTTGTTATTAATATAACAGAAAAAACCTTTGCCGAATACTTGAAAACTGTTTTTCGTTGATATATAATTTTCATTAATTCGTGTACATCACGTGCATTGCTGATGTATTATTGAAGTCTTTTTTTAAATATTTTTTAGGAGGAGAAGGATTATGGAGTTTAAAACAAACTATCCATTCGTGCTCGTGCATGGTATGCTCGGCTTCGGAAAAGACGAGTTTATGAACCTTGTCTGCCCTTATTGGGGTATGCTTTCGGGAAGCCTTCCCGCATATCTTACAGACCAGGGCTTTGAGGTATATGACCCGTCAGTAGGTAAGTACTCAAGTGCATGGGACAGAGCATGTGAACTTTACGCTCAGCTCATGGGAGGCACTGTTGATTACGGTGTTGCTCACTCGGAGAAGTACGGTCACAAGCGTTACGGACGTACATACGAAAAACCTCTTTTTGACGGATTCGGTCCCGAGAAAAAGGTAAACCTTGTCGGCCACTCATTCGGCGGCGCCACGATAAGACTTTTCGCCACCCTTATGGCTTACGGCTCCGAAGAGGAAAAAGCAGCAACAAAAGACGGACAGCTTTCCGAACTCTTCAAGGGCGGAAAAGCTGACTGGATTTACTCAATCACAGCCGTTGCCTCTGTTCACGAGGGTACAACACTCCTGAGCTCTGCAAGAAACGTCATGGATAAGCTCGAGGATGTTACATACGCGCTTGCAAACATCACCGGCAACAACCCGCTCGGAAGACTCTATGAGAGCCATATGGAGCAGTGGGGACTCATCGACTGTGACAAGCCGGGCAACGTAGTAAGCCGCTCGTTCTCAAAGGCGAACCAGGAGCTTATAAAGACCAGCCACGACAACGTTTGGTATGACCTTACACTCAAGGGCGCAAGCGAAGTAAACGCAACCATCAAGACACTTCCGAACGTTTACTATTTCTCATGGCCATGCTGCAGAACTACACAGAGATTCTGCTCGCTTAAGCCGCGTCAAACTCCGCGTTTCGTAATGAGCCCGGTATTCTGGCCGATGTCACGCTCTATAGGTAACTACAGCCACGACCCGAACTTCCCGAAGGTTGATGAGCACTGGCTTGCAAATGACGGCGTTGTTCCCACCATTTCGGAAACCGCTCCGTTTGATGAGCCGCACATGGATCTCCATGATCTTAAGGGTGACCCGCAGCCGGGTATCTGGTACGTATATGATCCACTTCCGTATGACCACCTCGGCGTAATCGGCGGATTCCTTCCGGCAACTCCGGCATCACAGCTTCAGCCTCTTTACAGAAATCATTTCAGGCTCATAAACCAGCTTGGAAAATAAGAAGGCTTTTCTGAAAATTCAGGGCGATGTATCCTTTGTCAAGGATTACATCGTCCTTTTTTATTTTGTAAATTTGCCCAATTCTGATACACTTTTTTCTGTAGTTATCCCATATGTATTTTTATGAACACATACACTATAATTGAGTAGTATTATTTTTTTGAAGGAGAGATACTTATGGCAAACAAATACCCGACCGTCATTCTCCATGGCTTCATGGGATTCGGAAAAGGAGACTGGATCAATGACTACCTTCTCTACTATTGGGGATTCAAGTTCTTCTGGAATCAGAAGAACAAGGTAATTCCTCACCTTGAGAAGCAGGGCTATGAGGTTTATAACCCACCGCTCGGACCGTGGAACTCGGCATGGGACCGCTGCTGCATACTTTGGGCTTATCTCATGGGAGGCACGGTTGACTACGGAAAGGCTCATTCCGAAAAATTCGGTCATGCCCGTTTCGGACGTACATACCCGGGCGTACTTAAGGACTGGGGTAAGCCGGGCAACCACGAGAAGATAAACATCATCGGTCACAGCCTCGGCGGTTCTTTCGTCATTGCATTTTCCGATATGCTCAGAAGCGGCTCCGCAGAAGAGAGAGCGGCTACGCCGGAGTCTGAATTGTCACCTCTTTTCAAGGGCGGACAAGGAGATCTTCTCCACACGGTTACCACTCTCGCAGGTGTAAACAACGGCACAACCATGGCTTCAACTCTCATGGAAAACGGCGGATACGAAAAGGTTATGAAAGCGGTTTGCTACGGTGTCGGAACCATAGGCAACATGGGCTTCATGACACACTTCTGGGATCAGATGCTCGACCAGTGGGGAATCACGGCAAATCCCGAGGACAAGCCGCACTTCATACATATCGCAAAGCCTGACGAGTACCGTGACGGCGCTATCGCCTACTCAAAGGCAAAGGATGACAATGTCGGCTGGCAGATGACTCTCGAGTACATGAAAGAGGCAAACAAGAACCACGTTCCGAATCCTCACACCTATTATTTCACATATGTCGGAGAGGCATCAAAGAAGAAGCTCTTAAGAAATTCTCATAAGCCTATCTGGAACGCAATGAACTTTGTTCCTTACTTCGCAGGCTGGGTAACCGGAAGCGCATGGTCCAAGGAGATGTCCAAGGTTTACAAGAAGCACCACAAAAAGAAAGAATGGCTTTCAAACGACGGCTTTGTAAACGTACTCGGACAGCGCGCTCCGTTCAATGCTCCGCAGGAGGAATTCTCTCCCGACAAAAAGCTCAAGCCGGGTATCTGGTACAACATGCCCACGGCACACCAGTGCCACCTCTCATGGAACGGTGCACACATCCCGCATGACCAGTTCTTTGACTACATGGATGAGATGTTTGCCCGCAATGCAAGCCTTAAATAAGTAATAAAGCGAATAATTATACAGCAAAGCCCTCCGATTTTTTTGTCGGAGGGTCAGTTTGTTTCTGTAATAAATACAAGTCTCTATTCTTCGTAAGTAAATGATACCCGCGAGGCAAAGTCAAATAAATCATCCGTGGACAGTGTATTTAAGTTATCAATAATATTTAAATTGATAATTGAATCTTTGTCCTTACTTATAACGCCAATTCTCGTTACACCTTTCCCTTGTTTAATTATATTCATAGTAACATCCTCAACTTTTACCACGTAGAGTGTAGAGCCGTTAGGATTGACTTCAGACAACTCATTTATCTTGCCGGCAATTGCATAATTCGCAAATAAATCGGATATAGGATCAAACAAGTTCACTTCCAAATCTGATGAATATATAATTTTTTCAATATCAGTTGAATATTCAGTTAATGAACCAGTCTCAACAACATTTGACTGTGAACTGCAAAAGAACACCAGCCCATTGTCATTTGTATACTCTTCAAAAGATGTATCATTTGTCAAATTCTTCTGAAGCCCCCAAATAAGATCGTACTGTACGCCGTCAAAATTTTGTGGATTTTCTGGTTCTTTATATTCAATGATTTTTTCTTCAAAAAGCAGTCTGGATGATTCATTAACTGACGAAATTCTCATCACAATAAAGAGCCTTACAGCAAAAGCAACAAGTAAGCATACCAAAATGATAACGCTAAACAGAATTATTATTTTTCTCTTTTTATTCATATTTCTTACTCCTACCTTAATGTTCCTTTTGCGAATGATGCACATAACTAAATAGTATGTTATATCCAAAAAATAAAGTTATGTAGAGCCATGTCACAATTTCCAAGCCTGTCACAATTCCATTCACGTCTATCGTTATTTCTTCATTTTCATTGAAGATAGAGAAAAAATCTATTATTTCCATAACAAAGCCATATGTAGGTTGTACCCAAGCATGTATTATTACAAGTGTTACAAAAATAATGGAACTCTTATACTTAAAGTTTGCAAACATAAGTATTATGATCAAGACATAAATATTCATTGCAAACAATGATGAAAAACTATCACTATAAATATACCAGCCAGATGTCTTAGTTACCGTATAACATAAAATAAAATACAATACTATTGGTGAAAAAGCTCTAGAGTAAAAATTATCATCCATAATAAAATCAAACATTTTTTCTCCTTTAATGCAATTATTTTCAAGGAATTAAAGAAAATCCGAGACCCTCCAAAGCCGTTCTTCCGTATGGAACAATAGCCGTTCCATATTCTCTAGTAGGGAAAAAAGTTGCAAGGTCGGCATTTATGGACGAGAAATTATTATCCACATAATTTCTCACTTCAAAATCTGCCATAACAATGGAGCCTTCAAGCAAAGTTAAATGGTCATAAAACAGGATACATTCTCCAATATACTCTTCTTTTGATAAATCCTTGTTAATACCTTTTTCAGATAGTTCCTTTAATGGTTTCATCATTGTTTCACTTAAAGACCGTGGTCTAATTTCTCCTTTTATCAAATTCCCTATCAAATCCGTTTTTCCGTAATGGTAATTTCCACAAACAATAGTATTATAAAAATGATTTTTGTAATCTTTCTTTATTTCAAATGGTAATTTAAGAAACTCTACAATAGACTTTACATCCTGTACTGCTTTTGTTACTTTGGCAAGTTCTTTTGTCAGATCGGTAAATGACGATTCCTTTACCGCATCTAAGAACACACCAATAGACCATTCGTTTATTGTTTCTACAGCTTCTTCTTGATGTCTTTTAGCATTTTGTAACTTTTCTTTCTTCGCTTTAGCCTTGTCATTATTCTTCTTAACTTTTTTTTCTTCTTGTTTCGATGTGTTAGACTCTTTTGTTATACCGCTAGAAGCAACGTAACCTGCGTTCATAACTTTTTTTACAGATGATACAACAGCAGATATCGATGTTGGGGAAGAATTATTAACAACCTTTTTGCTATTAAACATCTTATTCCACGTTGTCTTATTTACATTTCCGGTTGCTTTTATTCCATTCCTCTTCTGGAATTTTTTAACCGCATTGTAAGTTGCTTTATTGTATTTTGATGTGACTGTTCCACTTTTTTTCGAAAGATAACCAAGATTTTGTAATCTTTTTTGTATCTTCTTGACGTTTGCATTCTTAAATATACCGTGAGTTACTCTGTTGTATGAACCAATTTTAAGTGGAAAAGCAACATGACCGGTTGGATCATAGTAAACAAGTGGACTGTTTGAGCAATAAGTATATCGGTTTAATGATAATGGATCTTTCGGATTTCCGCCATAAGTGTCCTCCTGCAAAAATCTAGCTATCACCGGGTCATACATACGTGAATTCAGGTAGTAAAGTCCGGTTTCAGTATCATACTGATAGCCTGCATACAATACGCTGTTACTTGTAAGACCGGTTTTACTTAAAATATTTCCAAACGAATCATAATCATATGTAGCTGTTGTTGCTCCATTGCTTGCGTTGATAAGTGCAGTCACATCCGCATGACCATTGTACATATAATAATCACTTGAACCTGCTCCAAAGCGCAAAACGAGGTTTAGACCATATACATTTACAGCTTTAACAGAGTTATCATCAAAGAATTCTGCAATAACCTTATCACCATCGTAAAGATACTTTGTCGTACTTCCGTTAAGAACCTGTTTCTTTACACGGCGTCCTTCTCCGTTGTATGTATTGACAACAGTTTTATTATCACTTGTAACACTTTGTACGAGTTGATTAAATTTATCAAATGTATTTGAAAGAACCACATATGTCGATTTCAAAGAATCATTTTCATAATTCTTTTGTGTTCTTTTAAGATTGTTTCCGTTGTAATCATTTGTATAATCAACAACTTTTACAAGTAATCCATTAACACTTTCAGATACGCTAACTAACTTGTTTGAAGTATCGTACGCATAATTTTCTTGTGTGGTATTGTTGTCAATAACCTTTACTGATGAAATTCTATTTCCCGACGGATCATACGAATAATTAATTGTAGTACCACCAGACAAACTTTCGGTGATTATTCTGCCAAGAGAATCATACGTATAGTTATCCGTACCATTAAGGTCCGTTTTTGAAAGCTGATTGTTAGCTGCGTCATATGTGTAAGAATATGAAGAAATAACAGAGCCATCTGCCGCCTTGTTTACAAGCGAGCTCAATTTATTATCTGCAAAATAAGTGTATTCTTCGCTTACACCGCTATTATAGACAACACTGCTGACATTTCCATTATTGTAGTAATTATACTGTATCTCTTTACCATCTGCAATTAATTTATACAATTTTCCCGTTTTATCATATACTCGTTTAACTACAGAATCGTCAGGATTTGTTACCGTATTCGCAAAATAGCCCAATTGTAAATCAGTTGTATCATCATACGCATATCTAACGGTTCCGATATCAGGTACTGATTTGGTTAAGACACGACCAAAGGCATCGTATGTTTTAGTAGTAGTACCTGTATTATCAGTCATAGAAATCATATTGCCATTATTATCGTATGAATATGAAATTGACGCGCCTCCACAAACGGTAGACAAAAGTCTTCCATGAACATCATAGGTGTATTCTGTTGTGTTACCATTGCGATCCGTCTGACTCAATTTGTTCCCATTTGGAGAATAAGTATAGCTTTCAACCTTTGTGCTATCATACGTATAATTCCCATGTATGCCCGTACGACCACCCGGATATATAGTTTTAACTTTTTGGTTAAAAGCATTGTACTCAAAGAACATCGTATTTCCGCTTGCGTCGGTTTGAGACAAAGTGTTCCCATTACCATCATAGGTATATGAAGTTATTTCATTCAACGGGTTTGTAACACTCAATAAATTTCCATACTCATCATAAGAGTAATATGTCGTGTTTCCGTTTTCATCGACTTTATATGAAAGATTTCCAACCTTATCATATCCGTTCACTACAAAATTATTTTCCGGATCATGTACAGTCTTTAATCTGCCATTTTGATCGTAAGAATACGTTGTTGTATTTCCCAATGCATCTTTTGATGTTATCTGCTGAGAATTATTGTTGTATGTAATTTCCTCAATAATATTTCCCATTGCATCAGTTTTACTAACAAGTCGATTCAGTGGATCATATGTACTTATTGTGCTGTTTCCATGATAATCAGATGCTGAAACTTGATTTCCATTCTTGTCATATGAGAATGTTTTTGTTTTACCCGCTAAAGTCTGAGAGGTTCTGTTTCCATTGGCATCATACGTGTATGTTATAGCATTGTTATTTCCATCAATAAACTTAACAAGATTTCCATTCTTATCATATCGATAGGTTTTAGTTATAGCATTTTGCCCACTTGTATTAGATTCAGACTCTCCAATTTTTCTTCCAAAAGAATCATAAGAATAAACTACCTTTTTGCCAACAGAGTCCCATACAGATGCGACTTCACCATCTGCATTGTATTGAGTCGTTGAAACATAATCACCTACTGTTGAATCTCCCACACGTGTAGTTCTCCTTAGTTTTCCTGCTTCATTATACTGATATGTTGTTACATTACCACATGCATCGATAGCTTTTATCAATCTAGACAGCAAGTCATAGTGGTTAATAACCACATCATTTGTAAAGTTGCTATTAGGAGCTGTTACAGATTCAGACAATATATTTCCTACATTATCATATTTATATTCTGTGATTGTTCCGGCTGCATCTTTTTGAGTCAATTTCCTTCCAAGTGCATCAAATGTGTATTTCATTGAATATTCGAGACCATCATTTTTGGATACCTGGTCAAGTTTAGTCAAAACATTGCCAATATAATCATACGTGTACTCGGTTCCAAAACCACTTGCGTCTGATTCTTTTGTCACATTTCCTATTTCATCGTAGTCAATCGTAGACTCAACAAAATTTTTCATCGAAGACGTTACAGGATCAAGATAGTACTGTATTGTTTTAATCACTTTTCCACGTCTATTATAAAGATATTCCGTATGGGACATTTGTGAAAGAGATTTTGTAGAGTCATAATTTTTTGCAGAAACGATTGCCGTTTCTCTACCTGCATTATCATAATAATAGGCTTCGACTCCACCAGATGCATCAATCGTCCTTATTAGTTGTCCTTTTTTGTCATATTCGTACGATACAGTATTTCCATTATAGTCTTTCTCTGTCAATACATTACCGTTTGCATCATATGTTTTATAACTTGTTACAGTGATATTTTGACCATCGACGCTTAAACAGTTATTGGTTATTGACAATTGGTTGTTAAGTGCATCATACGTATACGATTCGGTAGTACCAAGAGGAGATTTTACTGAAATCAGGTTTTCATTCTTATCATATAAATAAGTAGTAGTCAAAGAAACATCATCTACACTATCAAATGGGTTTCCATAAATATTACCTTTTTCAGTATGGATTATCATTTTCAAAGGTTTTCCGGCATAATCGTATTCATACTCTGTAACATTTTTCTTTGTTTCAGAGTAGAACTCTTCCTTTTTTGTCAGATTTCCATCATTATCATAAGTAAATGCTGTTTTCCCACCAAGTGGATTGACAGACATGCTTACACTTCCATCTCCATTGTATGAATACGTAGTTGAAATTACATTTTCAGGTACTACAAACTTATCAACAAATTCAGCACACTGATTTTCCTTTAAGACACGGCCACCCTTATCATACTCCTTACCTGAATACTGATATTTTTCTCCCGAGACTTGTACCCAAGTTCCTATCAGTCTTCCAAGCTTGTCATAAGAGTAATATTTCTTCGAGCCACGTTCGTCAGTTTCGCATGATACAGTTCCATCCTGATTATACGAAGTATATGAAGATGAGTTATCAGCGTTAATTTTTTGTACTTCCCTATCCAATTTATCATAAATAATTGATTCAGAAATATATGACGAATCAGTTATATATGTATTTGTGGTAGTTTTTGTATAATCATTGCTTTCAATAATGCTATACGTATAAGTCTTAAGTGGTACCGCTTCCGATGAAGATGACTCTTTGAATTTTTCCGAAATAATTCTGTTGAGAGCATCATATTCATAGATATACATAGCTCCGTTTGGTTTTGTTTCTGTAAGGAGATTATTGTACTTATCATATGTATACGATGTAAGATTTCCAAGTGCATCTTTCTTTGTCAACACATTTCCATTTGTGTCATAAGTATATCTCGTTCCAACATCAGGTGCATATGCATAATCTTCGCCTTCCTTTGTAGCATCATAAAGATTCGGCTGTATTTCTTTTACAAGTCTTCTGTTTTCATCAAAAACCCGCCGCGTTACTGAATTATTCTCATTAATTATCTTTACAAGATTTCCTTTATAATCATAATCATATTGTGTAATGTGACCTGCCGGAGAAACCTTCTTTATTGGATAGTTATATTCATCATAGAAATATGTTGTTGTCTTACCGGCAAAAGTTTTTGTCAGCATATTTCCTTGAGAATCATACGTATAAGTAGTAGTCACACCATTCGGATCTGTTTCACTTTTTATCAGTCCTTTAAGATTGGTTCCGTCACTCTCACCAAAATAAGTATATGAATATATTGCAAATTGACTATCGTCATCTGTACCATCATTTTTATATGGTTTTATTCCATCGATTGGGTTTACTTTTTTCAACAATTTATTATTTGAATCGTAAAAGAAATATGTCATATAACCCAGTTCATTCTTTTCAGATGAAAGATTATTATTGGAATCATACGTCATTTCACGTTTACTTCCATCTGGCATGATTATTTTTATAATATTTCCCTTTGAATCTCTGAAGTAAACATTTTTACATCCTGTACGTTCCCTGATGTATATAGGCTCACCCAATATATTGTCTTCAGGATATACCAATTCTGTCACACTATTATCGGCATCTGTTTCCTTGACAATGTACTGTCATATCAACATATTGTTGTGAATAAGCGCCTATTGGTGTATATACCCCATTCTCCCCAAAGTGAAGTTTATAAGTTGGATCCTCGTTCCAGAAAGGACCATATATTATTTTGTTTCCACTATTATCACGTATTTCTCCATCAACAATTGATAGCCCTGCAACTTGATTTGTATTAATTGCAATCAGACATCCGTCCGTATCCTTAAGCACTTGTTCCGACTTTGTTCCATTAGAGTTTGTATATGTATTAACTATTTTGGGACCATCAACAGCTCCCCAATAGTTTTCTGACAAATCAAGTATTCCGGATATTCCGGGGAACCCTATCGTAGAAAAATGAATATCATCAAATGTACACCTTTTTACAGTCGAGCCTGTGCTGGACTCAAAGTATATTCCGTGCCCAGAATTTACGATTGAACAATATTCCATATTCAGCGTTGCATTATTTACTGTCACAAGCGCTACAGCAAAATTTTTCAGGCGAACATGCTTCATTTTGAGCGTTCCGCCGTCAACTGTAATTGCATTGTCGTTTGTAACTTGCTCACCAAGTTCAACATTCCAATTACTATTTATTACAATTTTATCATCAGGTTCGCCATAAGCTTCAAGGGTTGATGTACTAGGAACAACAGCGGATCCAACCAAGTCAATAACTGTGCCTGGTAATAGTTTCAAAGTTGTATTTGCTTTTACTTCAATTACACCGATCACATATTCACCCGAAGGTAAAGTCATATCATGATTGGAGAACAAATGTTGATAAGCAATTTTTTCACTACAACTATTATTTTTTATTTTATCAAAAGAAGCCGGCAAGAATGGATTACCGTAGTAAATTGATGCAACTCCGCTATCTTCAATTATATTACCTGAAAATTCAATATCCCCACCATCGTTAAGAATAGCTGTTTGATTATCATCAGGAAGAACCGTACCATAACCCGCCATAAATAAACGTACGCCAATCTCCTGAGAGCCCTGTATACGGTTATTTTTTATCTCCAAATCGGCATTACCAATTATAGCTGCATATATTCCATTTTTTGTATCACTTATAACATTGTTTGTAATAACAATATTTTTTTCGGTAGTAGTATTATCTTCAATCAACATTACCCCACATCCAAAGGTATGTCTTATAGAGGAATTATTCAATGATAGATATCCTTCACTACGTATAGAAGACTCATCGCTTGTACCACCAGCATAAACTAAACATATAAATGTGATTAATAAATATTTCTTCATTTTATCTCTCCTAAATTTCAGATAATTATTTGCTAAATTTTTTTATTACTACCTCCTTAAATACGTTGTCATTATTAATTTCAATATATGACAAATTATGACATAAATCAATAATATTATTAAAGTTTGTTAATAATAACTGTTTACATGTAGATTTTTTGTAATATTTTACCAACCTTATAAAAAAACAAGACCCTCCGGTTTTCTATGAATCGGAGGGTTATCTATTTACTGTTCAGTTTTAATAAATAAATGCCGGGGTGCAGAAAACTAGAATTTACAAAAAGAAAAAAGTAGGACATATATAACAAAATCCGATAAAATGTAATTGCTAAAAAACATTTTAGGAATGTTACATATGTCTTGCTTTAATTTTTATCAAAGTTTTTTGCACTCCAACAATTGACAAACAGCCTGAAAACTCAGATATCTATGGTGAGCTCAACAGGGCAATGGTCGGAACCGAAAATCTCGGTATGAATCTTTGCATCCTGTATTTTTTCACGTATGTCGTTTGAAACCACAAAGTAGTCAATGCGCCACCCCGCATTGTTGGCTCTTGCGTTGAATCTGTATGACCACCATGAATAGGCTCCGGTAAGGTCGGGATACTTGTACCTGAAGGTGTCGGTAAAGCCGGATCCGAGAAGTTTTGTGAATTTTTCTCTTTCCTCGTTTGAGAAGCCTGCCTTTCCGACATTCGGCTTTGGGTTTTTAAGGTCGATTTCATTGTGTGCAACGTTTAAGTCTCCGCAGAATATGACGGGCTTTTTCTTGTTAAGCGCTACTATATAGGAACGAAATCTGTCTTCCCAGTCCATGCGGAAGGAGAGACGTTTTAGTTCTTCCTGGGAGTTCGGAACATATACGGTTATAAAGTAGTACTTGTCAAACTCGAGGGTTATGGCACGTCCCTCACTGTCGTGCTCGGG
The DNA here is from genome assembly GCA_900545655.1 of uncultured Oscillospiraceae bacterium. Classification (GTDB taxonomy): domain Bacteria; phylum Bacillota; class Clostridia; order Oscillospirales; family Acutalibacteraceae; genus UBA1227. The sequence goes on along the minus strand of UQZY01000008.1, from coordinate 29,046 downwards.
TGAACCGAAGCCGTATGAGACAGACAGCGGAAGCTCCTTTGTAAAGACAGCGGTGCCGGAGTACCCTTTCCTTTCCGCATAGTTCCAGTACTGATGGTAGCCCTCAAGGTCGAGGTTTATCTGACCCTCCTGAAGCTTTGTCTCCTGTAAACAGAAGATATCTGCGTCAAGAGCGTCAAAACTTTCCCTGAAGCCTTTCTTTTCGCAGGCACGTATGCCGTTTACGTTCCATGAGATAAATTTTTTCATATGTCAACACTCGTCTCTTATTTACTTATGCTGTTCCAGTCTTTTTTGAATTCGCTGTATGTTTTGTGATAGTGGAAGGCACCCTCGTTGTCGGTAAAGAAATATAAATAATCATCATCGTCCGGCCACAGGGCAGCGTTTATCGCCGAAATACCCGGGTTGCAAATCGGGCCCGTGGGAAGTCCGCCGGTTTTCAAGGGATAGGTGTCGTTTGTACAGTATGCGGCGAACAATGTATCATAATCCAGACCGTTTTCCTCAATATACCCCTTCATTTTTTTCTCGATATAATGGCGGGTTACGTCGCTGCCGAGATACGGAAATCCGTTGCTTTGGTTTTTAAGTCTGTTGTGAAAAACAGATGAAACCTTCGGCATTTCTGCGGGAACACTACACTCACTCTGAATGATTGAGGCGAGTGTGAAAACCTCGCTCATGGACATGCCGAGCTCCTTCGCTCTGTCAAAATAACTAACCGTAATTTTGCTTCGCGTGTTAGAGAGAAATCTTGCAAGAGCATTTTCGGCGCCCTCGTTTACGTAGAACTCATATGTGTCCGGAAAGATGTACCCCTCAAGGGCAAATATCCTGTTTGCTGCGTCAACATCCCCGAGCAATGCGTTGTAGCCGTCCGGGACGGTTTTACACAACTCGGTGAAATCCGCTGCGGAGCACACTCCGTTTTTCTCAAGCTTTTCGGAAATCTGAAGAATTGTGTATCCTTCGGGGAAGGTTATGGTTACGGTTGGTATGGATGTAGTCTTTGAGCCTCTGTCATCATCTCTTCCGCAGGCAAATAAAAGGGTGCAGAGAATGAGCGAAAGACAAAGGCAAAGAACCTTTTTTATATGTGTATTAATTTTAATCACTCCGTATTTTTCTGATTTTTTTCGTAAGATTATTTTACACAATACGACGTGATAAAACAAGACAAAACAGGGTTTGCAAAAGTTAAAAATTGATAAAGGAAAAACAAAACAAAAGAGAGCAATCATCCGTATTTGCGGAAAAGATTGCTCCCATAAGCTGTAGCCGTGACAGGTTAATTATTTTTTGTAGTATTTGATAGCGCCGGGCATACCCGTGAGTGAGCCTGCAAAGTTGAGCATATCAGCTATGCCGCTGAGCTTCTGGCTGAAAGAAAGCGGGGGAATAGGCCATGAGATGTAATCCTTTTGAGAGTCCTCTTCCGAAAGAGGCGGCAGCTCGAAGATTTTGTCCTCATGCCTGCGGGGAACATCGACAGCCTTTCCCTGCAGAATCCACTTTGTTCTGTAAACCATGGTTCCCAAAAGATTCGGAACGGCAATAGGAATAAGAGAAGTGTTTCCCCACGGACGAAGCTGCGGGTTTACTACGCCGAGTGCGTTTTGTGTAGCGTTGAGGCACTCTGCGGGGTCACAGCAGCCCCTTATGGGGTAATCGGCAATAGCGAGCATTTCCTCTCCGCAGCACTTACCCATAACCATGATTTTCTTTCCGCCGTTTAAGATATCATCCTTGGTGTACGGCTTTCCTTCTCTGTCAAACCAGTAGCGCTTACCGTCGAGTTGAATGCCGGGTCCCTCAATGACAAAGAGGTCGGGATTGTGGGGCTTTGCCGGGCCGTAGAGCGCGGACGCAAATCCCATCCCGATTGAAGAAAGGCAACCGCCTACACATGCCTGCTCAAGCTCGAAGGCCATGTCCGAAGTAACAGCATCCTTGTCTGTGATTTTCGGAGCGTCGGGGAGAGTGTGACCTGCAAGAGCTACGATGCCGGGGAATTTTTCGTGAATTTCTCCGCGCATAATCGAAGGACATGCGGGTCTGAAAGGAGTGACACGTACGTTTCCGATGATTTCAACATCCTTGTCGCCGAAGCCGCGCTTGTCGGCTTCCCTGATAAGCTTGTTCTTTGACGGGTCAAAGCCCATCATGTATGTCGTGATACGGTCGGCTTCAACCGACTGGTTTGAAGCGACTATCATGTGTACGTCAACAGGATCTACGGGAGCGGGAGTATTTCCTTCACCGCCGATGATACCGTCAATTACCGTAAGGTTCGGCTTGAAAAGATAGAGCATATCCGCAAGCTTTTTATTTATGTCGTGAGTGTGGTTGCGCTCACGAAGGAAATACGGGATAGTACCCATGGCATTTTTGAAGCCGAGGGTAACGCCGGTGTAGATGTTTGTCTTCATTTTCGGAACGGATATATAGAAGGCTTTTCCCTTTACGATATCATCAAAGGTATCCGGAATAAGGATTTCCTTCTGCACCTCAGCCTTCGGACACATATAGCGTACAACGGGTCTTCTCTCGAGTGGGACAAGCTCTGTGTTGTACTGCTTTGCGATTCGGTCGTAGTGAGTAATCTTGAAGGAAGCTGCGGCAGGGAAAGGCTTTCCCGAGGACTCCGCAATGATGATATTCGGGTTGTAGTCCTTTACCCATGCGACAACTGCCTCAAAAACACGGGGGTCGGTTGTCTCGGGAAAATCTGTTTTTCCGTCCTTGTCGTAGAAGCCGGAGTTATGGAAAACATTTACAAGGTTCGGCTTTATAATAACCTTTTCGTATTTTGCCATCTCAGCCGCAAAGCTTGTTCTTTCGTTGAGATCATTGAGCGCTGCAAACACTGTTTCGCGGATTGCCGTTACATCTGCTCTATGAAAGTAGTCGTAGGTTCCGTAATTTTCAGGAAGTGCAACGAAATCCTTTGAATAGTCCATAACAGGAGCATCCTTAAGGATTACATAACTTTTTGCCATTTAAAAGGCCTCCTTAAAAAGTAGCACATCTGCCATATTTTTTCCGTGCAATATATGTATGAATTATAGCACAATGTATTAAATTTTACAAATGTAAATTTTATTGTGACAAAGGCTGTCAAGTTCATGTAAAACATAACAAATATTTGACATAAAAGTTGCTGTTTGCTATAATTACATCGTCCCTGGATTTGTTCGTATTTTTACGGACATCAGGTGCTTTAACAAGATATCTTCTTTGCCCCTTCGTTTTATAAGGGAAAGCCCCGCAGCTTACTGCCGCGGGGCTTTCTCTGTTTCATTTAATATTTTTAATTTTTGTCATTTGCTTTTTATTTGTTTTTGCCGAATTTTTTCGGTTTGTACGGTGCCGGATTTTCAAGTTCGTGCATCTTTTTTTTGCCGGTGGATGTTTTGAGGTATGTCACAACGGGAAGAACTCCCTCGTAGAGCAATTCGGACATGTATTTTTCACTTTTTTGTAAGAGGGTTTCGTCCTTTGCAAAGCTTGTGCCGAGTATGGAAACGGCAATGAGACTCTGCATGTCGTTGTCGCCCTCATCAAAGAAAATGTTAAAGGCGTTGAATACTTTTTTAAGAACCGGTCTGTCCTCAAACTTCACAGCCTCCATGATTTTAGGTGTCACGAGGGTGTCAAAATATTCTTCCGGCAGGAAGGTGCCATACTTCTCCGTGTTTTTGTCAGCCTCTCCCTTTAAGGTCGGGAAGATGTTTTCCATGCGATAAGCAAGGTTTTCCGGCTCATATGTCACGGTGCTTTCTTTCTTATTCTTCTTTTTCCCTTTTGCGAGGAATTCCTCAAGTTCAGGGGTCATTGTAGCCTCCGCCTTGCCGTTTTTTCCGGACTTTCCTGCGGATTTGTTCTCCTGGGTATCATATACGCACTCGGTTTCGAAGAAGGAGGAAACGCTTTCGGACACCTCGTTTGCCGACGATTTGATGTCCTTTATGTCCCAGTCCTCTCTGTCGCACTCAAAGAGTGTCTGTGAAACTGTTTTAAAGTTTTCGTCGTCACTTTTTTTGCAGGCAACCGTGAGAACTCCGTCGGTAGCCTCTATGGATACTTCCCCGTTTTCACCTGTGTATGTAAGCGAAATGTTTTCATCCTTGTCATCTTTCTTGTTTACGGCTGAAAGACCTGCAGCGGTCATTGTGCCGTCAATTGATTTTATGAGTGTGAGCTTTGCATCTTTTTCTGAAACCATAATTTATGTCTCGACCTCCAAAACTAGTAGAATCATTTTATCACATGAGCATGTGTTTGTCATTAACATTTTTTATTGAAGTGATTAGTATGATATGTTAATATATATAACCAATGTATGTCTCAAAGAACTTTTTAAGAGGGAGGGTCTTAACATGGAAAATGTATTGGTCGTTTTCGGCGGCTGCTCCAGTGAACACGATGTATCTGTTGTTTCGGCTTCATCAGTACTGAAAAATATCAACAGAGATAAGTACAATGTGTATATGATGGGCATAACCAAGGACGGACAATGGTACCTGTACGACGGTCCGGTGGATGCATTGCCCGAGGATAAATGGCTCACGGAGGGAATAAGAAAGCCTGCGTTTGTTTCACCCGACAGAGGAGTGCACGGTATAACGGTTTTCCATGACGGCTCCTATGAAAACATAAGAATTGACGTTGCTTTTCCCGTGCTTCACGGAAAAAACGGAGAGGACGGAACCATTCAGGGTCTTTTTCAGCTCGCGGGGATTCCGTATGTCGGCTGTGACATGACCTCAAGTGCCGTTTCCATGGATAAGATTTTGACGAATACAGTGGCAGACAAAAACGGGGTCGCTCAGGCAAAATGGGATTACATCACAAGGTACGAGTTTGATTCCGGAATTAAATCCCTGGAGAAAATAGCGGATAAGCTCGGATACCCCATTTTTGTTAAGCCCGCAAATGCAGGCTCCTCAGTTGGCATTTCAAAGGCTCATAATCAAAAGGAGCTTAAAGAGGCTTTAGAACTTGCCTTTGAGCATGACACCAGAGTTCTTTTTGAAGAGTTTGTTGACGGCTTTGAGGTTGAGTGTGCCGTTCTCGGTAACGATGAAATAAAGACCGGAGTTGTGGGACAGATAACTCCGGCAAATGAGTTCTATGACTATGACGCAAAGTATTCAAATGCCGCGAGTCTTTTAAACATTCCCGCACTTGTTTCCAAAGAGATACGGGATGAGATTGCAAGGGAGGCAGTCAGAGTCTTTAAGGCTCTCGGCGGAAGCGGCTTTTCAAGGGTGGACTTTTTTGTAAGAAAAAAAGACAACAAGATACTTTTCAATGAAATAAATACAATCCCGGGATTCACCTCGATAAGCATGTATCCGAAGATGATAGAGGCAGCCGGTATTTCATATACGGAGCTTTGCGACACTCTGCTGTCGCTGGCCCGGAACAGATGGGAGTAAATCAGATGCAACCTGAAGAAGTAGCTGAAAACTACAAAATAACCATATACGACAGGCATACGATAGGCGGAGAGGTAAGTGAGTCGAAAACCGAGCTTATGGGAAATCTCGACCTTACAAACGACGGGTATACCATATGCTATGCCGAGCATGTAGGCGACTTTGCCGGAACGGTTACAAAAATATCCGTAAACGAGCCGAACTCGGTTCGTATGATTCGCGGAGGAGATTTTTCGACAGAGCTTATACTTGAGTGCGGAAAGAGACACAACTGCTGTTATGAAACGCCGTACGGAAGTCTGCTTATGGGCGTATATGCGCATGAGATAAACTCTGTCATGGAAACCATGGGCGGAGACCTTACCTTTGCCTATTCACTGGATGTCGGCGGCGGAGAGTTTTCCGAAAACGAGTTGAAAATAAATGTTGAAAGAGCGGGAGAGAAGGACACATGTCAGTTATAGTAAGCGATGTAAAAAAGCAGCTTTTTGATACCGTAAACAAGGCGGTTTCGGAGCTTGTAAAGTCGGGAGAGCTGCCTGACGGCGAGATGCGTGAGTACAAGACCGAGGTGCCGGCGGACAGAAAGAACGGAGATTTTTCCGCCAATGTTGCAATGGTAAACTCAAAAGCCTGGTCCATGCCGCCGAGAAAATCAGCCGAGCTTATTGCCGAAAAGCTTGACCTTGACGGAACATACTTTGAAAAGGTTACGGTAGCCGGTCCGGGTTTTATGAATTTTTATCTGTCTGACAGATATTATTCCGACATACTTACCGACATACTTAAAAAAGGAGACGCTTACGGAAGAAGCGACTTCGGCAGGGGCGAGAAAGTTCTTGTTGAGTTCGTTTCCGCAAATCCGACCGGCCCTATGCATATGGGAAATGCGCGCGGAGGCGCTCTCGGCGACTGCCTTGCGGCTGTGCTTGATTATGCCGGATATGACGTATCCCGTGAATTCTATATAAACGATGCCGGAAACCAGATAGACAAATTCGGACTTTCTCTTGACGTACGCTACAAACAGCATTTTCTCGGAGAAGAAGCTGTGGAGCTTCCCGAGGATAGCTACCACGGTGATGACATAAGTACTTGCCGAGGAATTTGCTTCCGAGTACGGAGACAGATATCTTTCGGAAAGCGAGGAGGTACGCCGCAAGGCACTTGTTGATTACGCACTTCCGAAAAATATTGCAAGCATGAAGGCTGCCATGGAAAAGTACCGTATCATTTACGACACATGGTTTAATGAAAGTATTCTTCATAATGACGGTGAAGTTAAAGATACCATAGATGAGATGACAGACAGGGGCCTTACGTATGAAAAGGACGGGGCTCTTTGGTACAAAAACATACAGGTTCAGACCGAAATTCTCAAGGCTCAGGGAAAGAGCGATGATGAGATAGAGAAGCTTGACCTGAAGGACGATGTACTTGTACGTGCAAACGGAAATCCCACGTACTTTGCGGCAGATATCGCCTATCACCGTAACAAGATAAAGAGGGGATTCACGAAAAATATCGACGTATGGGGTGCGGATCACCACGGTCACGTTGCGAGAATGAAGGGTGCGCTTTCGGCACTCGGTCTCGGCGGCGACAAGCTGGATGTCGTTCTTATGCAGCTTGTAAGACTTACGAGGGGCGGAGAGGCTGTCCGTATGTCAAAGCGTACCGGTAAAGCCATAACTCTTGTTGACCTTCTTGATGAGATCCCGATAGACGCTGTGCGCTTCCTTTTCAACATGCGTGAGGCAGGCTCTCAGATGGAGTTTGACCTTGACCTTGCGGTTGAACAGAGCTCGCAGAACCCCGTGTACTATTGTCAGTATGCTCACGCTCGAATCTGCAGTATACTCCGTAAGCTTGAGGCTGAGGGAATAAGCGTAGGCGAGACGACACCCGAGGAACTGGACCTTCTCACCGCACCGGAGGAGAGGGAACTTATACGTCACCTCTCATCGCTTACGGATGAAATAATCATTGCGGCAAGAAATTATGACCCGGCAAGAATCACGCGTTACTGTATCGAACTTGCAACACTTTTCCACAAGTTCTACAATGCGTGCCGTGTAAATGTTTCCGACGAAGCGTTAAGACGTGCCCGTATTCACCTTTGCCTCTGTGTAAAGAACGTTCTTAAAAATGTTCTCACCATGATGAAAATAACCGTACCGGACAGTATGTAACGGCATGAAGGAAAAAAGCACAGCCTGCGATTTTGCAGGCTGTACTTTTTTATTTTGATGTTATACTGTACGCTTTTTTCAGTTTTCGTCAGGGAAGAATGATGCGTGAACCGCGGATACGGCTTTTTCGCCGTCCTTCTTGTCAACGAGTACCGAAATTTTTATCTCACTTGTTGAAATCATCTGAATATTTATTCCGGCGTCATAGAGAGCTTCGAACATCTGTGAAGCGGTGCCCGGATGCGTCTCCATGCCTGTTCCGACGATAGAAACCTTTGCTACATTTGTGTCTATGATTACGTCATCCTCAGAGAGGTCGGAGAAGGTCTCGAGAACGATTTCTTTTGCCAACTCGCCGTGAGCGGCTTCAACGGTAAATGTGATATCCTTTGTTCCGTCACGACCTACCGACTGAAGGATGATGTCAACATTTATCTTTTTTGCGGCAAGCTTCGAGAAAAGGTTGAAAGCAACACCGGGTGTATCCGGCAATTTTATAACTGATATTCTTGCGACATTTGTGTCGTTTGTCACACCTCTTATAAGCATCTTTTCCATTTTTACTGCCTCCTTAACTATTGTTCCGGGAATTCTTTTTATACTTGAAAGAACTTCGAGCTCCACATGATATTTCTTTGCCATTTCAACAGAGCGGTTGTTTAAAACCTGTGCTCCGAGTGTTGCAAGCTCAAGCATCTCGTCGTAGGTGATTTCCGAAAGCTTTCTTGCGTTTTTAACTTTTCTCGGGTCGGTTGTGTATACGCCCTCAACGTCCGTGAAAATCTGGCATTTGTCGGCGTGAAGAGCGGCTGCAAGGGCAACCGCGGATGTATCAGAGCCTCCGCGTCCGAGGGTGGTTATGTCATCGTATTTGTTAAGTCCCTGGAAGCCGGCAACGATTATTATTCTGTGCTTGTCGAGTTCTGCAAGAAGCCTGTCTTTATTTATCTTTTTTATACGGGCAGCGGTGTATGATGAATTGGTTGAAAATCCTGCCTGCCATCCGAGAAGGGAAACTACAGGAAGTCCGATTTTCTCAAGAGCCATTGCGAGAAGGGCTATGGATATCTGTTCGCCCGCCGAGATGAGCATATCGTGCTCTCTTTTCGAGTGATTGGGATTTATTTCGTTTGCCTTTTCTATAAGGTCATCCGTTGTGTCGCCCTGTGCGGACACAACTACAACAACGTCGTGCCCCTCGCTGTATGTGTCGGCGATGATACCCGCAACGCGGTTTACACAATCGGCATTTGCAACGGAAGAGCCGCCGAATTTCTGTACTATAAGTGACATGTGGAAGTTACCTCCTGTTATTTCAGCACTTTGCTACGCGGATAAGTGATTTAATTTCCGCTCCTTCAATTCCCGTAAGTTTTTCTCTTATTTCGTTTTCGGAGAAGGATGAGGTTATGAACGCAATCTCGTGTGTACCCGCACCGCTTCTTGCGAGGAGATGAACCTCACCGAGTTTTTCTTTTATTGAAGAAACAATCTGGAAGGAGTCATTTACGTGCATACGGACATACCATTCGTTGGGTATTTCTCTGTAATTCGCTATAAGCTCGGGCTTTTCCTCTCCCCAGTCTATGAGACGTCGGTTGTCTGTGTGATTTGCACAGTCAATAACATCCGCAACAACGGCACTGGCAGTAGGAGCTTTTCCGGCTCCCTTGCCGTAGAAAAGAACCTCGTCCGTTTCGTCTCCGTCGACAAGGATGGCGTTGAAGACATCCGAAACCTTACTGAGCTGGCTCGAGTCTCTGATTACGGCGGGACTTACAAGTATGTATACCTTGCCATCGGGAAGCTTTTCGGCTGTGCCTATGAGTTTTATAACAGCGTCGTAGCTTGCGGCATATGCCACGTCCTCAAGCATGATTTTTGTTATTCCTTCGCAATGTACATCCTTCGGATAAACATGATTTCCGAAAACGAGGCTTGAAAGAATACAGATTTTTCTGCATGCGTCATGTCCCTCTACGTCTGCCGTGGGATCTTTTTCGGCATATCCGTTTTCCTGAGCGATTTTAAGTGCGTTTTCAAAGGACATGTTGTCGGAAATCATTTTTGTGAGAATAAAATTTGTCGTTCCGTTCAAAATACCGTTTACAGAACGTATTTCATTTGCCGCAAGACAAACGGTGAGAGGGCGGATAATCGGGATTCCTCCGCCGACGCTTGCCTCAAACATGAAGTTCACGTTTTTTTCTTTTGCAATCTCGAGAAGCTCAAGACCCTTTTCCGCCACAAGTTCTTTGTTTGAAGTTACAACGTGCTTTCCGGCAGAAAGGCATTTTGAAACAAAATCAAATGCAGGGGTTGTTCCTCCCATGGTTTCAACAACTATTTCCGTGGCTTCGTCATTCAGTATGTCATTGAAGTTCTTTGTGAACTTACCTTCGTTTTCGTCGCCCGGAAAATCGCGGAGGTCGAGGATATGAGTGACCTCAAGGGCCTCTTTGCAGCTCTTTCCGTAAAATGATTTGCCGCGTTTGTTGATGATTTCAACAACGCCTGAGCCTACGGTTCCGTATCCCATTACGGCAATATTCATGTTATTCACCCCTGGTAGAAAATTATTTTCAATATGATATCATAGTTCCCACTTATAATAAAGAGAATATTTTAACTATATTTGATATTTTTTCGTAACTTTTTTGTATTGTTTATTCATACAGCCTAGTGTAGAATTAGAAGCAATGACGGCCTTGTCCGTATTTTCACTAAAGGGTGGTGTTTTAAGTTTGACACTTGACAAGTCGGAGCTTATGACCGAAAAGCGGCGTAAGTTTATTATTAATACGGTGTATTTTGCCATAATTCTCGTACTCTTTTTCTTGTTTTTGAGGTACGCTTTTCAGCCTCTTCTTCCTATCCTTATTTCGGGATTTTTCGGGATTGTGCTTCAAAAGCCGATAAACCGTATAACTGAAAAAACAGGCTGGAAAAAGGGCTTAGTTGCGCCTGTCATCGTGCTTTTGGTTATCCTTGCTCTGGGCGTGGTTTTTTATTTTGTCGGCACACGCCTTATAGACGAGATACAGAACTTTATAACCTTCATAAGACTTCGTATCGAGGATTACTCATGGATTGAGAAGCAGGTTTACTCGCTGGTGGATACATTGCCGGGGATGATAAAGGACAGCGTTACTCCAAAGGTCAATGAGTTTCTCGAAACTCTTAAGCCTGCCATGGAGAGAGACGCCTCTACGGGTGTTTATAAGATAGGCTTTTCCATAATAGATTTTTCCTCTGTTTACGGTAAGCTCAGCACAGGTGTTCTCAACACTGCCAAACAGATTCCGTCGCTGCTTGTAGCCGTTATAGTTACCATCGTTCTCTCTTGCTTTATGGCGGCCGATTACGATGTACTTTCTTCGGGTATAAAGAAGCTTATTCCCGGCGGCGAAAACAATATAATTTCCGCTGTGAAGCGCGTGCTTATGACCTCGGTATGGAAGCTTATAAAGGCATACTTCTTTATCTGCTGTATCACCTTCGCCGAGATGCTTGTGGGTCTTTCGGTGTTCAGGCTCATAGGTATATTCAGCACCGATTATATCTTTGCCATAGCGCTGTTTGCGGCCGTTTTTGATATCCTTCCGGTTGTCGGGATCGGTGCGATTCTCTGGCCGTGGGCGATATACAGCTTTGTAACAGGCAATACCGCGCTCGGAATAGGACTTATCGTGCTTTATGCACTTATAACGGTTGTACGACAGATAATAGAACCGAAGTTTATTGCCGGTCAGATGAGCCTTCCGCCGGCACTCACGCTTACGGTGATGTACGTCGGACTTAAGACAACCGGAGTTATCGGAATGTTTGCCTTTACTATTGCCCTTTATACTCTTAAGGTGCTTGATTCGGAGGGCGTGATTCATCTCTTCGGATCCGATGAAAAGGAAAAGAATGAGGCTTCGGAGGCTTTCTCGGAGGAAAAAGTTACAAAACCGGAATAAGCATTATTACAAAATGTAATTTTATGGCATGCAGGCGTTAATGAATTGTAGCAATTCGTAACTCCGTTTTAGTTTTATTCAAGGGCATTTTTGCATATAATGTCCGTAGAAAATGAGAAACGGAGGTATCGGTATGAGAGCATATATTGATAACAACAGAGAGGGCTTACTTTCAAAACTCATCGTGGGCGCTATGTTTGCCGTTACTTTTGTTGCGGTTGCACTGTTTGATGATGTTTCTCCGGCAACCATGTTGTTCATCTGAGTTGTTTGTCTGAAACTGATTGTCTGACGGGTTTTAACATCTGAACATATTTTTTAGGGGCTGTCCGCTTGTACGGACAGCCCTTTTGTGTTATACTCTTTAGATGATTTGCTTAAATATTACATACATAGGAGAAAATATATGATAATTATTTCCCCGTCACTTCTCTCTTGCGACTTTTCGGAGATGGGAAGTGAAGTAAAACGCCTGAGTGAAGCAGGTGCCGAGTGGATGCACGTTGACGTCATGGACGGACACTTTGTGCCGAATATCACGATAGGTGCGCCGGTGCTTAAATCACTGAAAAAAAAGACGGATTTTATTGCGGACGTACATCTTATGATTTCCGACCCTCTCAGGTATGCTGAGGATTTTGCAAAAGCGGGAGCGGACATAATTACGTTCCATGTTGAGTCAGAATCGGATCCCTTGGAAACCATAAAAAAAATAAGGGAGCTCGGCTGTCGCCCCTCAATAAGCGTCAAGCCTAAAACTCCGGCGGAGGCGGTATTCCAGTATCTGGAGCTTGTGGATATGGTACTCGTGATGACAGTTGAGCCGGGCTTCGGCGGACAGTCCTTCATGGCTGACATGATGCCGAAGGTCAAGGCCATATACGAGGAATCGAAAAGACGCGGCCTGTCCGAAATGATGATAGAGGTTGACGGCGGTATAAACGAAGTAAACATATCAGAGGCCGCTTTTGCGGGCGCAAACGTATTTGTGTCGGGAAGTACCATCTTCAAGGCTGAAGATATGAAAGAGATGATTGGAAAATTGAAGAAAGAGGCCCTCGCGGCTTATCCGGAGAAAGAGGACTGATTTATGGCTTCAGTAAAGTCTGAAAAAATTACGGGTGAAAACAAGGTTATTCGCTCGTATATGATTGACATGATAATTATGTTGTCGGTGACAGTTGTTGTCGCTGTGTATACATACGGCATACGTGCCCTTGAAAGCACTCTGCTGTCTGTTTTTGCGGCGGTTGCCACCGAGGCGGTAAGCTATCTGCTTTTTATGCATAAAAAGCCGGAGAGACTTACCGACCTCTCAGCAATTTTTACCGGCATGGCTATCGCGCTTGCGCTTCCGTCGTCCGCGCCGCTTTTCATGGCGCCGCTCGGAAGCATCGTCGCTATAGCTGTGGCAAAAATTCCTTTCGGAAACGCTAAAAGCGTTCCCTTTGTACCCGCCGCAGTGGGTCTTGCATTTTTGACGATATGCTATCCTGACGTTGTATTTAAATATCCGTCGCTCTCGGTGGGAGACCTCGGTGTTTCATCCATGTCCGAGGAGTTTATACAGGGTACATCGCTTGCACACATGCTCAGTCAGTCAAAGTCCATAGGGACGGGGGTCCTCTATGCGCTGGATGTTTTCGTGGGCAGAGTTCCGGGTCCTATGGGCGCGTCCTGTCTTATACTTATGCTGGGAATACTTGTGTATATGATAATACGCAGGCAGCCCGGACTTATAACAACGGTGAGCTTTATTGCGGCGTGCGGAGTCATGGCAGTGCTTTTCCCGAGAGTTCTTACGGGAAGAACATATTCACTTCTTATGGAGCTTTCTTCGGGGCTTTTGCTCTACTCGGCAGTATTCTTTATTTCTGATCCGGTTACATCTCCGAAAAATCAGGTCGGTAAGGTCCTCTATGGTGCTGTTGCAGGAATCATAACCATGCTCCTCAGGTATTTCGGTGCTTTTGAGGAAAGTGTTTGCTTCGTCGTCATAATGATGAACTCGGTTTCTACTGCTTTTGATAAGCTCGGAGTAAGACTTTCCGAGAAGCCGGACAGAACTTCTTCGCACAGGGTTGAAAGAAGAACAAAACGTAAGGCAGCTACGGAAAAGGTTTCTGTAGAGGATGCCGAGATTTTGGAAGAATCAGATACACCATCAACGGACGGAGGTGCTTCTGAAGATGAATAATAATTATTTTTTCCAGGAAGTTGTAATTAAAAACCCCGTACTGGTAGGTATAATCGGACTTTGTCCGGTCGTTGCCATATGTACGTCTTTAAAGTCTGCTCTTATCATGTCTCTGATAACAATTCTTACATTGATTGTTGCGCAGGCTTTGTCGGCACTCGTTTTCAAACACCTTCCTCAGTGGCTTCGCCTCGGGCTTTATGCTCTTGTGGGAATGGTTGTGGTCGTGCCCTTTATTCTTCTTATTGAAAAGATCAGTCCGTCATCCATGCTCGCTTTTGGTATTTATCTGCCCTTACTTGCGATAAACCCCATCATTACAAGGCAGTGTGAACGCGAGGGTGTAACGCTCAGCTTCGGAAAGACGATTCTCAATGCTGTTTGCGCGGGTACCGGATACTCAATAGTTCTCATCATCACAGGCTTTTTGAGAGAACTTGCGGGCAGCGGTGCGATTTTCGGAAAGCGAATCATTCCTGTTTCTCCGGCCTCCGTATTCCTTATGCCGGCAGGCGGCTTTATAATTCTTGCGTATCTTGCCGCAGCTTTAAGACTTTACTTTAAAAAGATTGATCCGGAGTATGCGGAGGAGCTTGCGATAAATTCGAGAAGTGCCATAAAGAAGAGCAGAACCTTAAAGGCTACACTTCTCGGTGAAGAAGAGCCTCTTGAAGAGGTTTTTGAGGGCGAGGAGCTTATCAAGCCTGAGCTTTTAACCAAGAAAAAGAGCGACGACAAGGAAGCTGCAAAGGACAAAAAGATTCTCGGAAGAAAAAAGACTGCCGATAAGGAGAGGGCTTCCGAAAAAACCGCTCGGAAAAAGAAAAAAACGGAAGCAGCAAAGCCCGAAGAGAAGGCTGACGATAAGCCGCTTGAATCAACGGTTAAGTCGGAGCTCAGTAAAACAGCACCGCTTCCGTCAAACGCAAAGGTTACACACAGAACCGAAAAGTTTGAGTTTATAACTCTTGACCTCTCGGCTTCGGAAAAAACGAAGGAGGAAGCAGAGGCTTTCAGAGAGGCTGTGGAAAAGAGCAAGGAGAAGCCACCTCAGAAGCAGAGAGCTTCAAAGAGGAATCAGACAAAGAAAGTAAAAGACCCCGAAAGTAAGGACAAGGCTTCTATTGTCTATAAATCCGACGAGCTTGAAAAGCTTATGGCAATGTCCCTTGATGACATAATAGATACATTGCCGGAATCGAAAGACGCAAAAGAGGAGGACGATGAGAAATGAATGTAATAGCTGCCTTTTTGTCTGCGTTTTTCTATGTTGTGTTTACTCAGAACCTTGTTTTTACGGGCGGATACGGAACAAGTGAGGTTATACGCTCTGCGGCCCGACCGAGACAGATATTGGTTTTCTCGGTGATGATCGTTTATTTCTCGACGTTTACATCGCTCATATGCAGGCTGCTCTTGCTTATACCTTTCCTTAAAACCGCGTCGACAACACTTACTCTTGTAGTATATACGGCTGTACTTACGGTTTTGTATCTTGTTACGGTCAGCATTTTCCGCGCGCTGCTTGCAAATTCTTCGTGGAAGCAGGCGGAGAAGGATAAATTGGTGCGCCAGACTGCGATTGCCGCATTCAACACGATAGTTTTTGCCGTGCCGTTTATCAACCAAAAGGTTGCATACACCGTGAGCGAGTCTATCGCACAGGGAATCGGAGCGGGTGTATCCTTTGTCATAGCCACGCTTCTTATACATATGGGAATGAGAAAAATTGAGGCAAACAAAGAAATTCCCGGTTGCTTTAAGGGAACGCCGGCTTTGTTTATGTATATTGCTATTCTGGCGCTTGCATTCACGGGCGTGAGCGGAAAATCCCTTTTCTTCTGATAAAAACATACAAAATGAGAAGCCACGAGTCGCAACCGATTCGCGGCTTCTTTTTTGAGTTTTCTCTTCTCTTGAAAGCTTTTTTGAGAACTTTCTTGCGAGAGCTTTTTCGGAAGCTTCTCTTTTTTCGGGGCTTGTTTTTTTGAATACCCTTTTATTGATTTGCACCTGATGAAGCTTCTTTTGTTGACATGTCTTCCTTTATGTTATCCATTGTATCTTTGGCTTTTGAGGAGGCCTCGCTTTCCGCATCACTCACGGCATTTCCGGCGTCACTCACGGCGTCTCCGGCGTCCTCCGCAACGTCTCCCATATCATTTATCACACCGTTCTCGGTATTGCCGTCGGTTGAGCCTGTGCCGGGCTTTTTGTCTGAAGAACAAGCCGACATTGATAAGATACAAATCAGAGCCATGACGGCCGCAATAACTTTTCTTTTCAAAATAATACACTCCTTTTGTGTGCCGATATGCTTTTGCATATGCGGTTGTTTTTATTATTGTCGGATATTTTCTTTATATACATCATTTGGTCATGGTGCCGCCGTCCGAGTAAAGAAGCAGCAGGATATCCCTCTCTGTTCCGTCTTCTGCGTCGATGTATACGAGCAAATCCTCCCCGCGTTCTCCGGAGCACAGAAATTCCCGACAAAAAAATTCCTTATCGCTGTCTGAGGGAATGAGCGCGAGCTTTGAGCTTCTGACGCTGAGATTTGGGGCGAGTTTTTTTGCCGCGTCTTTTTCCGAAACCTTTGGGGCTTCTATATTTCTTTCCTTGTGATTCATTATGAATCCGCGGGCGTCAAATGAAAGGACTCGTCCGTTGTCAAGCGCAACTCCCACCTTTATAAGGTCGGTGTAGCATACAACGCCGTTTTCGGAATAGGCATAGTTTATGACACAAATGCCGTCGTCCGTATAGTGATAGGTCGCACGCATATTTTTGTATCCTGCCGCTTCCAAAAAGGCAAGACCCTTTTCCACGGCTTCGCCGCAGGTTATTTTCGCCTCGCCCGAGCGGTTTGAAGAGATGATTGTACAGAGAAGTCCGCCTTTTTTTGTTACACTTATACTTGTGCTTTTCGTTGAGTATGTGTAGCAATCAAAAGTGCCGCTTTCATCCTTTCCCGTAAGCAGAGAATCCTTTTCAATCCCCGTAACCCTGGCGACATATTCTTTTGCCTCCGGCTCGGATATTTCGGGCAGATTGTCCAGCATTCCGGCATCCTCGTCACCCATATGGTCCGAAAAGGGGCCGTCGTATATGAGTGTCGGATAGTCTGAAAACGATTGCTCAAGGTCCGTAAGACTCGTGTTTATAGTCTCTGTCTGCAGGGGCAATGTATCCGGATTTTCGTATTCGGAAATAAGCTCCGATATGCTGTCGGAAAGTCTTGTCGCGTAGTTGAGAAGGCTGTTGAGTGTTGAACGCTCCGTGTCGGTAATTGCCTCTCCCCGTTGAAGCTTTGAATTTATGCTGTATGTGAAGTCACCGACCTGAGATAAAAACTTATATGTGTTTTCGAGAAAAGAATCAGGAGCGGAAATCTGCGACAACGCAGACTTTGCCGATGAGCAGTCTCTTGAAAGCTTCGATGATACCCGTGCAACCATGGACGGACTGCTTGCATACAGACCTTTATGAAGCTCGGTTGCTATGTTGTCAACGTATTCGGAAAGGCTTATAACGGAGTTTTGCTGTGCCGCCCTCAGTCTGTACTCGTAGTCCTTGGATTTCTCTGACATGATAATTACGGAAATACCAAGACAGAGTATGAGCGCGATTGTAAAGGTAATGAGACGTATCTGTCCTCTTTTCAGCTTTGTTTTTGTCATTTTTATCACCCGCTCGAATATTTTTTTGTACATCAAATAGTTTTCGGGGAAAACACAAAAATATACACGGCAAAGGGCAATAAAACATTGCGTGTCAATATGCTTTGAGTTATAATAATATGGTATGTAATAAGAATTGAGCCTTATTGAATTTGATTGTATCGGAGGGAAAACTTTTGGAGTGCTATTTTGATAATAGTGCAACTACCAAGCCTGCACCGAAGGTGGTGGACGCTATGGTTGACACTCTTACAAATAATTACGGCAATCCTTCCTCCTTGCATATAAAGGGTGATGAAGCAAAGACTGCTCTTGACAAGTCCAGAAATGAACTTGCAAACGCTTTTTCGTGCTTGCCGAATGAGGTGTATTTTACGTCAGGAGGAACGGAAAGCAATAACATCGCCATCATGGGAACGGCAATGGCTCTTTCACGCAGAGGAAAAAAAATCGTCACAACCGCTATTGAGCATCCCAGTGTTTCGGAGTGTATGAATCGACTTGAAACAATGGGATTTGAAGTAGTCAGACTTCCCGTGGACAGTTTCGGTGTAGTTCGGGAGGAGGATATTTTTTCTGCAGTAAACCGCAACACCATACTTGTCAGTATGATGCTGGTCAACAACGAGGTGGGAAGTATACAGC
The DNA here is from genome assembly GCA_900545655.1 of uncultured Oscillospiraceae bacterium. Taxonomy (GTDB): domain Bacteria; phylum Bacillota; class Clostridia; order Oscillospirales; family Acutalibacteraceae; genus UBA1227. Next base: position 10,926 of record UQZY01000008.1, on the reverse strand, counting down.
CCGTTTCGACAGCTGCAAAGGCGGTAAGACGGGCGGGATCTGTCGCACAGATACATTGCGACGCAGTGCAGGGCTTCGGAAAGATACCCGTAAAGCCGCGCGAGCTCGGTGCTGACCTCATAAGCGTAAGCTCTCATAAGATACACGGTCCTAAAGGACAGGGAGCTCTTTATGTGAGAAAGGGAACAAGACTTACTCCGTATGTACTCGGCGGCGGTCAGGAGGAAAACATCAGATCCGGAACACATGGTATGCCGGGAATAGTGGGTCTTGCTACGGCGGTTTCGGAAATCGGAAATATCGGAGAGAATTATGATTATGTAAAGTCCCTCAAAAATCAACTCCTTTCAGAAATTGCCGATGTTCCGAATCTTGCGGTAAATTCGCCTATTAATTCCTTGCCGTATATCCTGAACATCTCTCTTGTCGGTGTTCCGTCGGAGGTGCTGAGAAACTATCTGTCAGACAACGGAATCTGTGTTTCTACCGGTTCCGCCTGCTCAAAGGGGCACAGGAGTAAGGTTCTTACCTCGATGAATTTTTCTGCTGAAAGAATAGACTCAGCCATACGAATCAGCTTCTCACGTTTTAATACGAGAGAGGAAGTGGCCTTTTTGGCTCAGTGCCTTAAAGACGCAAATAACAGACTCAGAAAGGTTGTTTAACTTCCAATGAAGGAAATTATACTCATAAAAAACGGTGAGCTGGCACTTAAAGGTCTTAACAGAAACACCTTTGAGGACGCTCTTGTTAAGAATCTTAAAAGACGGCTTACTCCCGTTATGAAGTTTGAAATAACAAGATCTCAGTCAACTATCATGATAGAGCCGCTTTCGGAAAATCCGGATATGGATGAGGCTGCGGAGATAGTTTCGCACGTGTTCGGTATCGCGGGATTTTCAAGAGCCGCAGCGACTGAGAAAGATATGGATAAAATAAAGGAAGAAGCCGACTTGTTTTTGGGTGAAGCGCTTGAGGAGGTAAAAACCTTTAAGGTTGAGTCAAAACGCTCGGATAAGCACTTTCCCATGAAGTCTCCCGAGATTTCAAGAGAACTCGGAGGGTTCCTTTTATCCAGACATCCGCACCTTCGTGTGGATGTACATAATCCCGACATCATCGTAACGGTTGAAATACGTGATAAATATGCATTTATCCACGGAAATCAGCAAAAGGGAGCGGGAGGAATGCCGGTTGGAACAGCCGGACGTGCCATGGTTATGATTTCCGGCGGAATTGACAGTCCGGTAGCCTCTTGGACTATGGCAAAGAGAGGACTTGTTCTTGACGCCGTACATTTTGCATCGCCTCCGTATACGAGCGCGAGAGCCGAACAAAAGGTTCACGAACTGCTTGAAAAGGTGTCGCTTTACAGCGGCAAGATAAATCTTTTTGTAGTACCGTTTACCGAGATACAGGAGCACATAAAGGACGATTGTCCCGAGGAACTTTTCACTATCATCATGAGACGGATGATGATGAGGATTGCCGAAAAGATTGCCGTTTCGCGAGGATGCGGTGCTATCATAACGGGAGAGAGCCTGGGTCAGGTTGCAAGCCAGACTCTCCCTGCCATAGCGTGTACAGATGCGGTGGCAGGTATTCCTGTGTTCAGACCGCTTATCGGTATGGATAAGGATGAGATAGTATCAATCTCAAGGAAGATCGATACCTTTGATACCTCTATCCAGCCGTATGAGGACTGTTGTACGGTATTCACTCCGAAGCACCCGAGGCTTAAACCGAAGCCGGAGGAGGTTGCAACGGCAGAGGAAGTGCTCAAAATTGACGAGCTTGTTAAAAGGGCCGTTGACGGCGTGCGACTTGTGGAGATAGATACATCGACCGGCATACGGTAAAAAGGAGTTTTTACTTTGAACTTCATAATTCTTGATGAAAGCATATGCCTTTTTTCAAAACATCCCGAAGATGAACTGACTGTACTTGCAAGGAAAGTCGGTATGGCGCTCATCAGAGAAAAAATGAAGGTTGCATTGGCGGAGTCGTGTACCGGCGGACTTGTCGCAAAAACTCTTACGGATGTTCCCGGTTCGTCAAATTTCTTTGAGCTGGGAATGGTAACATATTCAGACAGGATAAAAGAGGAAATTCTCGGCGTTCATAAGGAAAATGTTGACAGATATTCCGTGGTGAGTGCGGAGGTCGCGGCCGAAATGGCGCAAAGGATAAGGACGGTTGCCGGTTCCGAGCTGGGAATCGGAATAACGGGAGTTGCGGGACCCGGACCTGACGGAGGACATCCGGAGGGAGAGATATACATCGCTGTATCCGACGGGGCGTCGTGTGCGGTCTTAAAGCTTATGACACACACGGACGGAGCCAGAGATTTCAACAGAAGTCTTGCGGCACTAAACGCATTAGGTCTTATAGACCTTTATCTTGAGGATAAGCTTTTTTAAAAAGGGGTGATTAACGTGGCAAAAAAAAAGACAGGCAATGCGGGAAAGCCCGAAAAGACCGCTCAAAGCGAAGTGATTCCGGAGGGCCAGTTATCACTCGAGGATATTTCTGAGAAGAAAACAGAAAAGAAAACCACGGGAAAGAAAAAAGCTGAAACAGAGAAGACTTCCGAGAAAAAGGCAAAGACCGAAAGTAAGGCGAAAGCGGAGAAAGAAGTAAAGGCTGAAAACAAGACTAAAAAGAAGACAGAAGATAAAACTGAGAAAAAGGCAAAGACCGAAGGCAAGACAGAAGCAGAGAAAGAAGTAAAAGCTGAAAAGAAAACAGAAAATAAGCCTGAGAAAAAGACAGAAAAGAAAACCACAGGAAAGAAAAAAAACCAAGAAAATAAATCCGACCGAAAGAAAACCTCGGATAAGGCTTCGGATGAAAAAAAGAAAGAAACTGAAAAGGGCTTTGCGGATAAGACTCTCACCAGTCAGGAGATGCTTGATATCGCATTTGATGATATCGAAAAGCAGTTGAGAGAAGAAAAACCGGAAAAAATAAAGTCAGAAAAAACAAATTCCGAAAAGAGTAAGGCAGAGAGCGAAAAATCGGAGAAAGCGAAGGCTGAAAAAAGCAAAGCGTCGAGTGGTAAATCGGGGAAAGCGAAGGCCGAAAAGAGTAAGGCGGAGAGCGGTAAATCGGAGAAAACAAAGGCCGAAAAAGAAAAACCGACGAGAAGTAGCCCGGTAAAAGAAAAGACCGAAGCAACCAAGCAGGCAGAAAAGGCCGAAACTGAAAAAAAGACCTCCGAACAAAAGAAAAAGTCCGGACAAAGGAAAACAACGGAGTTATCCGAAAAGACCGAGCCGATTGTTACGGAAGCAATTTTGGAAGAGGCGGAACCGAAAGATTTCGACGACGGTACCGAGCCTGTAAATACCGAGCTTAAGGGAATTCCGAAGGTGCTCTCACTGTTTGTTCCCACGCAGAGTGACGGATTATCTGAAATTATTCGCAAGGGATTGCTTGTGATTTGTTTTGTCATAATTATAGTAAGCGTGGTTGTTCTCGTAAAAAGCACGAAGCAGCCGGCAGGTGAGGACGATATCGGTTCAAACTTTGTTACAAGATACGTTTACTCTTATCAGATAAACAGAAACCAATCTACTGAAAACGGGTAAAAGGAGGAATTTACTTGTCAGATCAGAATTACAATAACTACTATGGGCAGCAGATGCCGCAGCAACAGATGCCGCAGCAACAGATGCCGCAGCAGCAGGTACCGCCGCAGCAGATGCCGCCACAGCAGGTACCGCCACAGCAAATGCCGCCACAGCAGATGCCGCCACAGGAGCAAGTGCCGCAGCAACAGTATTATCAGCCTCAGCAGGGATATTATCAGATGCCGGGGGCACCATCCGTACAGGCTCCGTATATCCCACAGGCAGCTTATTATCAGCAGCCCTATTATCAGCAGCAGATGCCACAGGGCCAGGCTCCGCAGGGACAAATTCCGTATGTTTCCGCTCAGCCGTATTACGGAGCACCTGCGCCGATTCCCGGTGTGCCGACACAGCCTTCACCCGAGCCGGAGGTAATTCTTCAAAAATCCATGTTTGAAGAATACGGCTTCTCCGATGAGGAGGCTTCGTCTTCAAATCACAATTTTGGTGGATTTATGGAAGACAATAATGAGCCGGAAGAGGAATCATTACCTGAAAATATCTTTACATCAACAACGCCTAACTATACGGAACAGGACATGGAAGAGATGTCGAATTCATCTACTGTAGAGAATAGTGTGTTTACATCGACAACCAAAACGTTGAATCTTGAGGATGTTGAAAATGCCGCAAAAACGGAAACGGATATTGACAGAGATGTCTTTTCAAATTCCGTTCCGGTTTCCGAGCGAGTGCCGGAGGAAGAACTGACTGCTCAGCAGACTGCAGCTTCATCGGGTTTTACATCTGAACCTGCGGCAGAAGAAAAGCCTGCAGTTGATTTTATGGCTTCAATGAAGAGTATGTTCTCTTCTATGGGCGCTACAGCAGTTGCAGCGACCGCTGCTGCGACAGCCGCAGTAACACCTGTTCCTGAAGCGGTTGTACCTGAAACTCCGATTGCTCCCGAAGTACCGGTTGCTCCCGAAACTCCGGTTGCTCCTACAGCACCCGCTGCTCCCGAAGTAACACCCACTCCCGAAGCACCTGTTGTGTCTGTAAAACCGGATGTGGTTATAAATGCGGAACAGGAGTCTACCATTCAGGACATAAGCAGTACGACATCCCCTGAGGAAAAGCCCGAAGAGGAAAAGGGACCTGAGTACTGGGCATATATGAATACTCTTCTGGATAACTTTGACGACGGAAAAGTACATAGTCATATGGAAGAGGAACGAAAGGCACCGACTGTTGTGCCTCAGGAAAAAGAGGAACGCCGCCCTTTTTCGGAAGGCGCAGTAAATCCTGAACCTGCGACGGATATACCTGCGCCACAGGAAATCACCCCACATGCACCGCAGGAAGTTTCAAATCGCGGAATCTTCATAAAGGACGTAACAAATGCCGAGCTTAAGCCTGCTTCGGCTCATGTTGAAGCTGTTCCGGAGGTTCCTGAAGTTAAAGAAGCTCCGACTGCTTCCGTTGATGATGACAAGTCGTGGCTCGTTCCGGAGGATATCAGCGACAAGTCCCTCAAGGCTGAGGAAAAAGCTGCGAAAAAGGCAGCTAAAGAGGCGCTGAAAGCAGAGAAGAAAAAGGATGTATCGGAAGCAGCTCCGGCAAAGGAAAGTATTCCGATGACTGACGATGATATTTCGAAAGACAGAAAGAGCTTCAAAAAATTTCTTGCAAAGGTATTCCCGGTAAAAGGAGACCCTGTCGGAGAAATCATAAGAAAGCTCGTTGTTATAATATCTTTCATTGTTCTCGTAGGCTGTGTTTCATGGCTTCTCTCTATATTTATTCAGGGACAGTCGAACGCAAAGGTTTATGATGAACTTTCGGACAAAATGAAGCAGTCTGAAACCACAAAAGATGATTGGAGCTCTATCTACGAAAAATATCCTAATGTACAGTTCCCGTCAGGTATGCAGACAAAATTTGCCGACCTTTACGCAACTAACCCGGATATCGTCGGGTGGCTAAAGATTGACGGTCTGGGAATTGATTATCCCGTTGTTCAGACAACGGACGACGCATACTATCTCAAGCACGACTTTATGCGTAACAAGAGTGACTACGGTACGGTATTTTTAAGTTCGGGAAACAATGCAAAGGACCTTGACCTAAACAATGTTGTCTACGGTCACACCATGCGTCGTGACAATCAGATGTTTACTCCTCTTAAGGAGTACAAAACTCTTGAGGGCTTCAAGAAGAATCCAATCATTGAGTACAATACTCTGTATGCAAACTATAAGTTCAAGGTTTATGCAGTGTTTATCACTAACGGTGATTCTACCGGAGACGTAAACAATTATCTTTTTGATTACACCTTTGCAAATCTTGCAAATACATCTGCGTTTGCGGGCTTTATAAACCAGGTCAATATGCGTAAGCTTTATACAACGGGCGTTTCCGTGATGCCTGACGACAAGCTTCTCACTCTCTCCACTTGTACATACGAATTTGATAACGCAAGGCTTGTTGTTATCGCAAGACTTATCAGAGAGGGAGAAAGCGAAGAGATTGATTTCTCAAAGGCAGCCGAAAATAAAAACCCACGTTATCCGCAGGCATGGTACACTGCAAACAAAAAGGAAAATCCGTATAAGGATGAGGCTCAGTGGAGACCTACTGAGGCAAAAACAACGGAATGAGGTAAGAGTATCTGATGGTATTAAGTCTTTTTTCAATGGCGGCTGAGGTTACACCCTCGATAAGAGAGTCACAGCTGGCAATCGAGAGCGCATTTAAGTCGGTTCTGGACGATGATTTTTCATTCAAAAACTTTTCAAATGAAAAAATATTTTTATCCGAACTGTCAAATGCGGTGGCGGAGAGTAAAATAGTTGTACTTTGTGCCGACCCGAGTCTCTATAAGGCTTTCAAGACCTTTGTCGCAAATGCATTTAACCTTAAGATGAAGGCAAATAAAACCATATCCAAGGCAATTATTTCTTCACATCCGGAGCTTGACGATGAGGCGGTTTCCGAACAGGCTTTAATCCCTGCCGGAGCGTCCCCTCTTGTTTCTGAGGACGGACTTTATTCAGGCTACGGTATAAAGGCAAAAAAACAGTTGCTTATTGTTTTGCCTCTTGATGATAAAAGAATCGACTATATCATCAACGCAGGACTTTATCCTTTTGTACGTGCAAACATGGATATGTCGGTATTTAACGAATCGGATCCGCTTAAGGATGTAAGCACACCCGATTTTGTTGAAAGACCGAAAAAATCCAAGACCTCGTCGATGTATGACGTGCAGATAATAAAGGAAACAGTAAAAAAACTTTCTTCAAAAGGACTCACTGTTGCAGTTGCCAACACAAAAACCGTGGACTTTCTCGGAAATATCTCGACTACCTCGGTGGACCTCAGCAAGGTTGTTTTCATTTCGGATTATACGTGTGAAAAGGGTGACATGTCGGCTAGAGAATATGCCATACACCTCGCAAACGGCGCATTGCTCAATTCCTCTAACAGCGTCGGCGCCGCTATTACAAAGGTATTCTCAATTCCGAATGACGACGGTACAACGCAGTATTTTATGTACGTATGTATCGCTGATAAGGAAAATGCCAATGTCGCAAAGCTTATAGCCGAGCCGGAGGATACACCTCCTATGCTTATCTACAAAGCAGTCGAGGAGCTTTTCAAGATGTTGTCTCTCTGGTCCGATACCGGATATGCTATGCCGCAGTTTACGGACGACAAGGTTGTAAAGAAAAATATCGAGGCACACGAGTCGGACGAAAAGATACAGAAAATGAAAATAGCCGTTTCGGCCATAATTGCCGGAGCAGCGATTGCATCTACACTGATATCCGTATTTGTTCAGAATGTCTACGGTGTGTTATAGCGTTTAAAGTAAAACGCCGAAAGTACAGTTTGTGTACTTTCGGCGTTTTTTTATTCGTAAAGATCCTTGTAGACCGTGACAAGGTCATCCATGGAAAACTGTTCAATCCTGCTCGTTTTCGGGATTCCGTGCTTGTCAAGAGTATCTGCAAGACGCTCCTTTGTAGCGGTACCCATCACAAGAGAATTCATAACGGTTTTTCTTCTCTTTGAAAAAGCAGCCTTGACCATGGTGAAAAAAGTGTCTTCGTCCTTTATCTCCGCAAAGGGTTCCTTGCGGATGTTGAGCTTTATTACCTTGCTGTCAACCTTCGGCTCCGGCATAAATGCCGTCCTCGGTACAAAGAACAATTGCTCTGTATGTGCATAGAAATTTACGGCTATGGTTACAGCACCCGATTCTCTTGTTCCCACCTTTGCACAGAGTCGGTCGGCAGCCTCTGCCTGTACCATGACTATAAGTGACTCTATGGGAAGCCTTTCTTCAAGAAGCTTCATTATTATGGGAGAGGTGATATAGTACGGTAAATTCGCACATACCACAACCTTCATGCCGCCGAACTTTTCACGAATAATTCCGTTAAGGTCAAGCTCCAGGACGTCTCCGTTTATTATTTCAACATTGTCGTATTCTGAAAGTGTTTCATCGAGTATCGGCAAAAGTCTGCTGTCAAGCTCGATTGAAACAACTTTTTTTGCTCTTTTGGCAAGCTCTACGGTGAGAACACCTATTCCGGGTCCTATTTCGAGTACACCGTATTCGGGGCTTTCAACCGCATGCTCTGCCATAGTCGGACAGATAGAGGGGTCTATTATAAAATTTTGACCGAGTGCCTTTGAAAACGAAAAACCGTTTTTATTCAGTATTTTCTGTATCTGATTTATGTCTGATAAATTGTACATATGTTTCCTTTTTAGATGATGTCGGACCACTGAATGACATAGTTTCTTACTTTCGAAGCTTTTTCCGCAGGAGCAAGAAGATAGATATAATCATCAATAAGTGTAACGTTTGAGTTTCCGTGAAGAAGGAGTCCCTCTCCGTTGTAAACTCGAAGCTCGTCTTCTGAAAAGTCGTATGCAAGCAGCCTGTCTTTGTTTCCTGCAAATGTACCTGTCATAATCATTCTGGTGCCGTCTTTACTTACCGCAAATGAGTCCACAGCTAAAACGGTGAAGGAAGAACCCATGGTGTTTGTTTTGTCTCTTTCAACGCTGTAGACGGTTTTTGCTTTAGGGTTAAATATATTTTTCTCACTTACGATATACTCACCGGGAGTACCTGTAAATACGTGTATCGGCTTATTTTCCTTTCCGAGCTCCGTAAGCTCAAAGCTCCTCCTGTCGGAGTCGTCCTTTTCAACATTTTTGAGGAAATAAATCTTTCCGTCCTTGTTGAAAAGGTAAGGCAGAGAAGCGTCTTCACTTACCAGGGTTTCCTTGCCGCTTACGGTTTTCTTCATAAAGAGCTTGTAGCCGGATTCTTTGTTATCCGAAGGTCTCGAGAAAAAGTAGAAGCCGTCGTTTCTCTCGCAGATGAAGTCTGTGGGAAAGGTCATCTCGGTATTCTCTCCGGCATCTGAACAGATACACTCGGCGTTTTTCGTGTCCGATGAAAAAACAAAGGCATCATCGTATGTCTTGTTGTTTTTATAGTAGTCGTGAATGGTATAATCCGCAAAGGCGATGTAATCGTAATTGTCGGTTATACGGTTTTCGACAACCTTAAGGAATGCATACGGAAATTCTGTGCTCTCCTTGTCGGAGTAAACGCCGTAGCCCTCAGTCTTTCCGTCAACAGTTAAAAGAGATACGGCTACGTGAGCACCATCCTTTACGCCCGGCAATGTAATGCTGAGTGAGCCGGACTCTCTGACCTTCTTAAAGGTTTTTCCGTCGAATTCATAGAAGGCTATTTTTCCGTTATCGTCCAAGGAATAAAACTTGTTTTCAAAGCTTGTTTTAAGAAACGGATGTGTATCCTCGGAGTTGTATACGGCTTTTTCCGTAAAGTGCGCACTCATTTTACTGTCTTCTGTTTTTAAAGAGTCTTTTTCGTATTTGTACACGGTGGGAAGCTTATACAAAAAGGCAAAAGCCGCGATACAGACTGTCCCGAGAACAATGCCTATGGTTATCGCCCATCTGTATACCGTCCATTGCGAGTGCTTCAATAAAACGCCTCCTTAATGTTATTGAGCGGAGTCGCCGATGATGTTCGTAGCGCCCTTGTTAGCTTCCGGAACAAATCCGATATAGCTCTTTCCCTTGTTAAGCTTGAATGTGTTGCCGTTTTCATCGGTGATTTTAAGCATGTCTGACGGGCCGCCCTTTGTCCACTTGATATTTTGGTATGTACCGTTTGAAACAACAACACCGGTGCCGCCCGAAAGATTCATGTCGATAGAACCCTTTGTTCCGGCAATCATGGAATAACCGGGGAAGTAGAGGAGAATTACATTGGTAACAGCCATCTGGCTTCCGTTTTCGTCAACCATCTCGGCGGAATTCATGTAGTTGTAGTAAAGACCGTCCTGTTTGTTGTACTTAAAGGTGTGATTGTAGCTCTGTGAGAAGGAGAGGGAAACGGATGTGCAGCTTCCGCCTGAAAGTGCGGCAGCCTTATCATTAAACGAAAACGGGTTTTTGTATGAATCCTTTATGTCGGCACGTACCCCGGTTCCCGAAACAGCGTTTGTAAGCCATTCACCTGTTGTGTACGCGGTATGCTCGGTTCCTCTGCTGTTGCGTGACGTATCCCTTTTGAAATACTGGGATGTGTTTTTCAGGTTGCCCTGTCCGTTGCCGTCGATATCATCTGTGCCTCTTGATTTCATGGCACTGTATGCCGTTGCGGCACCTCCGAAGTGAACGTATATGGCGTCAAAGCCCTCTGCCATTTCAACAAAGTCTATACGCGCCGAGCGGATGGGACCGACCTTTGGTATCTTTGATACGTCAGAGTAGAGCCAGAGCATTCTTGTGATGCCGCTCTCAACAAGACCTTCAACGGTGATGTCTGCGGAGCCGAGTCCCCACTGCGGACGGGCAGCAGGTGAGTTTTCAACAACGACAGCCATGGGGCGTTTCCCGACAGCACTGTCCGAAAGGCCGTCCTCTCCGGTGAGCGGATTAAGCTTTACGACAGGTGCTTTTTCTGAGGCTTTTGAACCCTTTTTGTCGGATTTATCTGTTTTTTTGCATGCGGTAAATGCAAATAAAAAGCAGAAAATAAGTGTTAATGCAATTATTTTTTTAAGTGTTACGCTCATTTCTTGAGTCCTCCTGAAAAGATGCGTCGGCATCTAAAATTACCAAGTTATATTATACTACCGGAAAAAGATTTTTCATAGTTCTTTTTGCATTGACACCAACACTTTTATTTGCTAAAATTCTCTGTGCAAATGCGCTTGTAGCTCAGCAGGATAGAGCGACCGCCTCCTAAGGTTGCGTTACAACGGTCACCTTGGAAAAACTTCATACAGGATTC
>UQZY01000007.1 GCA_900545655.1 uncultured Oscillospiraceae bacterium | reverse complement strand
TGACAAAGGGGTGCGGCGGAAACGAAGTGAACGCGTACCTCGAAGCTGCGGCAGGTTAGAGTCAGCCTGCGACAAAAATAAAAACCGCAGGGTCTTGTGACCTTGCGGTTTTTGGTCGAGGCGACAGGGGATTCCCCTGGTAGGGGAAATGTCACGAAGTGACAAAGGGGTGCGGCGGAAACGAAGTGAACGCGTACCTCGAAGCTGCGGCAGGCTCGAGTCAGCCTGCGACAAAATAAAAACCGCAGGGTCTTATGACCTTGCGGTTTTTGGTCGAGGCGACAGGACTCGAACCTGCGGCATCCTGGTCCCAAACCAGGCGCGATACCAAACTTCGCCACGCCTCGAAATAACACGCGCCGTTTTAAGCGCAAGGTGTATTATAACAAAGGTTTTTATTGTTGTCAACAATCGGATTAGAGGGTATAATGGTAGCAACTTTTTAATTCTGAACAGGAGTTTAAGCGCATGAAAAACAGGAATGGAAAACGGTATTCGGCATCTCCGGCAGCAGCTTCTTCTGCAAGAAGAACAAAAATGGCGCGTGAAAGAAAAATACGACGCATAATCACATGTGTGATAGCTGTGATTATTGTTGCATTGCTCGTGTTTCTGGTAGTTAAGCTATGCGTCGGAAAGGGAAAAACAGAGACCGACGGCAAAGGCAAACAGGATACATCGCAAAGCGCTGAAGTGAAAAAGAAAAAAGGTGACCCGAATGAGGTTGTCGCAACTGCGGACGTACTCAGCACAGGGGATATCCTTATTCATTCGATGATTCTCGATTATTCAAAAAAATCGGACGGAACTTATGAATTCAACCAGGATTTTACCATGGTGAAAGAAGCGGTTAGCAAGGCAGATCTTGCGGTTGCAAACTTCGAGATAACGCTCGGAGGGCCGGACAAGGAATACTCAGGTTTCCCCTGCTTCAACACCCCGGATTCCATTCTCGACGCACTGAAAAATGCGGGCTTTGATTTCCTTGTAACTGCGAACAATCACTGCTATGACACGGGCTTTGCCGGACTCAAACGAACTGCAAAAACCATAAGGGACAACGGCTTCGGACAGACCGGAACAAAGGCTGACCCCTCGCAGAAGAAATACGAGGTGGTCGACGTAAACGGTATTAAGCTCGGCATGGTGAATTATACATATGAAACTACAAGTGACAGTCCGGACCGCAAGGGTATGAACGGAATCCTTATGACAGCCGAAGCGGGAGCGTATGTAAACTCCTTCCGCGAGGACAAGCTTGATGACTTCTACAAGGAGATGGAGCAAAACATCAAGGACATGAAAAAGGACGGTGCGGAGGCTGTAATCCTGTATATACATTGGGGCGTTGAGTACAGCATACAGGAAAATGCGGTGCAGAAAAAAATTGCACAGAAGATGTGCGACCTCGGGGTCGATGTAATCATAGGAGGACATCCACACGTTCTTCAGCCGGCCGAAACCCTGACATCGAACGTGTCGGGAAAACAGACCTTCTGTATCTACTCTGTGGGCAATGCAATCTCAAACCAAAGAACGGCATATATGACCGGAGCATGTACAACGGGACATACCGAGGACGGAATACTTGTGCATACGAAATTCACAAAATACGGTGACGGACGAGTTGTGTTGACAGGAGTTGATTACACTCCCACATGGGTAAACCGTTATCAGAAAAACGGACAGATGCTTTACGAGGTTACACCGCTTGGCGACTTATCCAGGGTCACAACCAACGCCGACCAGGCAGCAAAATCCAAAGAACGCACCGAAAAAATAGTAGATGCCGGGTTTAAGGCTTTTAAACCTGTGACATCTGCCTCAGATTAACAAAAACGCAGGTAGCGGAATAAACTGTTATAACTTGATTTTGGGAGTTGATACAGTGAATTCTGCTACTGATTTTTTTCTCGGAAGTAACACAAATGAAGGCTTTTATTCATGCTTTGACGAGCTTTATAATCCGGATGACGATGTACGTGTTTTTGTAATAAAAGGGTCGGCGGGCTGCGGCAAGTCGACGCTGATGGGTCGCGTGGCGGACTATCTTTCAAAACGAAGCTTTGTCTGTACAAGGGTGCGGTGTGCCTCAGACCCGAATTCGCTCGATGCAATCATATGTGAAAGCCCCGAGGGGGCGAAGCTTGTCATGGTTGACGGCACACCGCCGCACGTCGTAGAGCCGAAGTACTACGGAGCGGTTGAGGAAATAATAAACCTCGGATCGGCTCTCGACGCAACCTCCCTTAAAGCCCATGCCGCCACGCTGCGTCGACTCTCATCGGCCGCAGCCCGCTGTTACAGAAAAACTACCGGTTATCTGAATGCCGCCGCCCTTATAATGCGAAATTCAAAGAGGATACAGGACGAATACATAGACTACGAAAAGATATATAATTATGTTCTCGGTTTTGCAAAACGGAATTTTACGGGCAATTCAGGGGAAGGAGAGGTACATTACCGTTTTCACACAGCGGTCACACCTGAGGGAGCAGTTACATTTTCTGACGGAATAAACAACGGCTATAAGCAGATAATCAGTATTGATGACAAAATAGGAGCGGTGAGCGGGCAGATACTGGACTGCCTTCTGACGGTTGCTCTTGACCTTGGAATAAACACGATTGTCGGTATTTCGACGTTTGATACGGAGGAGTTGTCCGAGCTTCTTTTCCCGGATCAGGGAATTGCGGTTGTGCTTGACAACAAGGAGATTATACCGACCAGAAAAATACACGCTCAAAGGTTCCTGGACACAAAAGGAATGAAGCTGCATAAGCAAAAGCTGAGCTTTAACAGGAAGATGGTTGATGAGCTTCGCGCGTCTGCGATAAAGAGCCTGGGTGAAGCGAAAGAGATACACGATGAGATTGAAAAGATATATGCGTCGTGCGCGGATTTTAAATCGACGGAAAAGATATATAAGAAGCTTATCTCGCATATAAACAGCGAACTTTTTGTATAAAGTAACAATTTTACCTGTCAAACCGACAAAAAATTAACAAGGTTTGTATAAATATTAACAAAATCTTTGTAAACAAGAGGTTTTTTGTTGATAACTTAAAATTGTTGTGTTAGAATATCGATTGTGTTAGACATATACAATTATAAAAAATAGCGGAGGTTAAAAGAAATGGCACATAAGTATGTTTACCTCTTCACAGAGGGTAATGCAAACATGCGTGAGCTTCTCGGTGGTAAGGGTGCAAACCTTGCTGAGATGACCAATATCGGTCTTCCGGTACCACAGGGATTCACAATTTCAACAGAGGCTTGTACTCAGTACTATGAGGATGGCCGCGAGATCAACGATGAAATCATGGCTCAGATTGAAGAGCATATCGTTAAGATGGAAGGAATTACAGGTAAGAAGTTTGGCGACAAGACAAACCCCCTTCTTGTATCAGTTCGTTCAGGTGCCAGAGCTTCCATGCCTGGTATGATGGACACAATTCTTAACCTCGGTCTTAATGAGGAAGTTGTAAACGTAATCGCTGAGCAGTCAAACAACCCGCGTTGGGCATGGGACTGCTACAGACGTTTCATTCAGATGTATTCCGACGTTGTTATGGAGGTCGGCAAGAAGTATTTCGAAGAGCTCATCGACCAGATGAAAGAAAAGAAAGGTGTTACGCAGGACGTAGACCTTGACGCAAATGATCTTAAAGAGCTTGCTACACAGTTTAAGGCTGAGTACAAGGTAAAGATCGGAAACGACTTCCCGGATGATCCTAAGGAGCAGCTTATCGGTGCTATCAAAGCCGTATTCCGTTCATGGGATAACCCGCGTGCAAATGTATACCGTCGTGATAACGATATTCCGTATTCATGGGGTACAGCAGTAAACGTACAGTCAATGGCATTCGGTAACATGGGTGACGATTGCGGTACGGGTGTTGCATTCACACGTGACCCGGCTACAGGCGCAAAGGGACTTTTCGGTGAATTCCTTACAAATGCACAGGGTGAGGACGTTGTTGCAGGCGTTCGTACACCGATGCACATCTCAGAGATGGAGCAGAAGTTCCCTGAGGCATTCGCTGAGTTCAAGAAGGTTTGCCAGACCCTTGAGTCTCACTACAGAGATATGCAGGATATGGAGTTTACAGTTGAACACGGTAAGCTTTATATGCTTCAGACAAGAAACGGTAAGAGAACAGCACAGGCAGCTCTTAAGATTGCTTGTGACCTTGTTGACGAGGGTATGAGAACAGAGCAGGAAGCAGTTCTTATGATTGACCCGCGTAACCTTGATACTCTTCTTCACCCACAGTTCGATGCTGCTGCTCTTAAGAAGGCAGAGGCTATCGGTAAGGGTCTCGGTGCATCACCGGGTGCTGCTTGCGGTAAGGTTGTATTTACAGCTGACGACGCAGATGCATGGAAGGCAAGAGGCGAGAAGGTTGTTCTTGTTCGTCTTGAGACCTCTCCGGAGGATATCACAGGCATGAAGGCTTCTCAGGGTATCCTCACAGTTCGTGGCGGTATGACATCTCATGCAGCAGTTGTTGCACGTGGTATGGGTACTTGCTGCGTATCCGGTTGCTCAGACATCATTATGGATGAAGCTAACAAGAAGTTCACACTTGGCGGAAAAGAGTTCCACGAAGGAGACTTCATTTCAATAGACGGTTCAACAGGTAACATCTATGAGGGAATCATCCCGACTGTTGACGCTACAATCGCCGGTGAGTTCGGCAGAGTTATGGCTTGGGCTGACAAGTACAGAAAGCTCAAGGTTCGTACAAACGCTGATACTCCTACAGACGCTAAAAAGGCTCGTGAGCTCGGCGCAGAGGGTATAGGCCTTTGCCGTACAGAGCATATGTTCTTCGAGGCTGACAGAATCGCAGCATTCAGAGAGATGATCTGTGCTGATACTAAGGAGCAGAGAGAAGCTGCACTTGAGAAGATTCTTCCTTATCAGCAGAGCGACTTTGAGAAGCTTTACGAGGCACTTGAAGGCTGTCCTGTAACAATCCGTTTCCTCGATCCTCCGCTTCATGAGTTCGTTCCTACAGAGGAAGCAGATATCGAGCTTCTCGCTAAGTCTCAGGGCAAGACTGTTGAGCAGATCAAGGCTATCATTCAGGGTCTTCACGAGTTCAACCCGATGATGGGTCACCGTGGATGCCGCCTTGCAGTAACATATCCTGAAATCGCTGTTATGCAGACAAGAGCTGTCATTCGTGCAGCTATTAACGTTAAGAAGGCTCATCCTGATTGGAACGTTGAACCTGAAATCATGATTCCTCTTGTTGGAGAGGTTAAGGAGCTTAAGTACGTTAAGAAGTTTGTTGTTGAAACAGCTGATGCCGAGATCAAGGCTGCAGGCTCTGACCTTAAGTACGAGGTTGGTACAATGATCGAGATTCCGCGTGCTTGTCTCACAGCTGATGAAATCGCAAAAGAAGCTGACTTCTTCTGCTTCGGTACAAACGACCTTACACAGATGACCTTCGGCTTCAGCCGTGATGACGCAGGTAAGTTCCTTGATTCTTACTATGACGCTAAGATCTTTGAGAACGATCCGTTTGCTAAGCTTGACCAGACAGGAGTAGGCAAGCTTATGGATATGACTCTTAAGCTCGGCCGTCCGGTTAACCCTGCTCTTCACTGCGGTATCTGCGGTGAGCACGGTGGCGACCCGACATCTGTTGAGTTCTGCCACACAATCGGACTTGACTATGTTTCATGCTCACCATTCCGTGTTCCTATAGCTCGTCTTGCCGCTGCACAGGCTGCTATCAAAGAGAATGCGTAATTAAAAGCGTGTCACAACATATTTAAAAAACAAAACCCTCTGTCGGTTACCCGACAGAGGGTTTTTTGTTGACATGACCGTTATTTCCGGTCACAATAGAGTATATGGAAACGAAGTCCGGTTTTCAGGAAATCCTATAGAGCATTATGAAATTTCCATAAGCTCCATAGGGTAGATTTTTCAGAAAAAGACGTATGCTTAACAGAAAGCTATTTGGGGAGATTGATTTTATGAATAAGATCGGAATGTCACTTAAAAATATCAATTGGAGATTGTTTACGGCGTTGCTCATAATGGGATTATGTCCTACGGTTTATACCACCGTTCGCACATTCTTTCTCGGTCAGCTTCCGGGGGATTGGGCATACTCTATCGCCGGACAGCTCTCCTGGGTAAGCCTTATTTATGAAGTTGTAAATGAGGCAATCATTCTTCCGCTGTTCTTTTTTATAGGAAAAGTGGCGTCCGATAAAAAGGAATTTACTAACCGATTGAAAACAGGACTTCTCATATCATTCGGGATATATGCTTTACTTTCGGCAATAATTATGATTTTTGCCCGTCAAATGCTTGTTTATATGGCGGCGGATACGGATATCATTGCTGTTTCCGCAACATATATCCGTATTGAAAGCATAGCCAATGTATTTACTATTTTGTTCAGTTTTGGTTCGGTTGCACTTATTTCACTTGGCAAGGACAATTTCGTCTACATATTAACGGCGGTAAAACTTGTACTATGTATTATCTCCGATACCTTTTTGGTTTCATCATTGCCATTTTCTTTGAATCTCGGTGTAAACGGTATCGGTTATTCCAATATCATTGTGAATATATTGCTGTTTGCAGTGGTTATCTTTATCCTTTCAAAACAGGGTTATTGCATTTTTAACAAGGAAAAAATGTCCTTTTTCTGGGCGAAGGATTTTGCAAAAATAGGAGGACTTTCGGGGCTTGAATCCTTTGTACGAAATGCAGCGTATATGCTGATGATTTCCCGTATGGTCAATGTGGTCGGAGAACAGGGAACATACTGGGTGGCCAACAATTTCATATGGGGATGGCTACTTTTACCTGTTATACAGCTTGGCGAATTGATAAAGCAGGAAACGTCACGCGATGAAAAAGCGATAGAGAAAAATACACTTGGATATTTTACTGTTACCGCTGTCGTATGTGCCTTGTGGGTTGTCTTGATTCCAACTTATAAACCGTTTATGCAGTATATACTCGGCTTTAATGATACGGACAAATTGTTTTCTTTGGTTATGATGTTGCTGGGCTTTTATGTGCTTTATGCTTTTCAAAATGTATTCGATTGTTCCTTCTACGGTCGGGGCAAAACACAATATATGCTTTTTGAATCGGTTGTTACAAATTCGCTTTATTATGGAGTTTTCTTTGTTCTTTATCTCAAAGGAATCTGGACACCTACTCTTAACGGCATAGCACTGATGTTCGGCTGCGGAACGGCTTTTGATTCGCTTGTTTCCTGGATTGCATATGTTTGGTTCTTAAAGAGAAACGGGCTGAAAATTACAGCGGTAGAATAACCGTTCAAGAGGTGACTCAATGCTTTCAAATTATGAACTCACGCGGAACAAAATGCGTGAAAAATTTACGGAATACGACACCGAAAAAGCAATAAGAAAATTCGGACTCAAAAATGACGCAAGATATATCTATATATCTTTTATGCGTCACGAGTACCGAATTGACCGTAAAAACGGCATGGTCGAGTGGTCGGATAATGACTTTGAGACAGTTTGTGAAGCGGATTTCAATGAATCAATGACCATCTATGATTTACTCTGCTACTCAAGAGATGACTGCTCTCTTTCCGGAAATTACTGTACCGTTAATATGCTTAAGGGAACCGTACAGTCATCCTCAATCGGCGTCGGAAGAGGTTTTTTTCAAAATGATGCGGAGGAGTTTAACGGTAAAACAAAAGAGCTTGAGAGTGCCTGTCTTTTTTTCGGTGAAAAGGCTGACTTGAAAGGAGATGTCGCGGCAAAGCTTTATCCCTTTTCCTTTCTTCCGGTCATTATTCAGTATTGGGAGGCTGACGACGAATTTCCGGCAAATCTCAAATTCATGTTTGATGAAAATATACTTCGGTATATGCATTTTGAAACGACTTTTTATCTCATGAGCCACATGGTAAAAAGAATAAAAGAGATGATGTAAAGACCGTTTTATGGGACACCTGTTATTGTATACTATAGTCAGAAGGAAAAATAATCAGGAGGGAAAGACTATGGCATTATTAACAGGACCTGCATTTATAAATGGTATCAAAGAAACATTTGAGAAAAAGACAAGTCATACCGAAGAAAATGATAAGTCTGTACCGCGCAGGTCTCTTGTTCAGATTTATTTTTCAAAAAGAGATATGACCCTCACGTATTACAATGACAAGTTTGACCTGCACCGCGGTGACATAGTTTACGTTGACGGTAAGCTTGAGGGAATGCGCGGCTGCGTTACGGGTGTAAACTATAACTTTAAGATAAGGTCTTCGGAGTACAAACGCGTAATTGCACTTGTTGACACGGATGTCAAGGGTCAGTTTTTTATGGCGGGATCCCATTTTATTAGCTTTGAAAGGGATACATTGCCGGTTGAAAAGGCTATGACATGGTTTAAAGAGCCGATTGGCGAAGAAGATGAGTATTTGAGCAATACGGATGACACTTTCTTTTTGCTTGACGACCTTACGACTATGGACATAAGCGGAGAAGTGGCTGAACGCGGACATGATTATTATATGAAAAACCATGTAAAGTATCTGTGTCTTGACGGTACAAAGGGCTATGCAATTGTCGAAGGCAACGAAAACTATGAACTGGAGTTCACCTTAAAAAACGGCAAAGTAAGCGGACTTACCTGCTCATGCTTCTGTAACTATAACTGCAAGCATGATTTTGCGGTCATGCTTCAACTTAAGGAAAGCCTTAAGCGAATTGAAGATAATTATGCGGAAGAGTACAAGAGAACGAATTACTTTGCGGCGATTGACAGAGACACGTTGTTCTCCTTTGCGATTGATGGAAAAGAAAAAGGTACCTTTACTTTGTAAACGAAAGTGTTGCATAAAACGGCCTTTTTCTTACAAAACATCTACAAAAAAAGTAAAAATGTGTAATAACCGTTGAAACACAACCCCGGTTATGGTTTAATGTATCCTGGTTGAAAAATCGGGATACATTTTTATGAGACGGGTAGTAGAGTGGTATACATATGGAAAAAACGATTACAGAGAAAGAAGAAATGAAGCCGTCAAAGCCCAAGGTTGAGTACAATGATTTGTTTTGGCTGTTCCTCGTCGGAAGCGTTCTCGGAGTTATAATCGAAGGAGCTTTTTGTTATTTCACGAGGGGACACTGGGAGAGTCATGTTGTGTCTGTTTGGGGATGGTTTAACGTCCTTTACGGGGCGGGAGCCGCGGGGCTTTATGCCGGAGCGGTGAAGCTACAGGACAAGTCCTTACCTATCAGGGTGTTGTCCCTTATGGGTATTGCGACGACCCTGGAGTACATATGCGGAGCCTTTTTAAAGTACGTTCTCGGTATGAAGGCGTGGGACTATTCCGGAAACTTTTTAAACATAGACGGTATAGTGTGCCTGAAGTTCAGTCTTTTTTGGGGCATCATGTCGCTTTGTGTTTGTCTTGCCGCACCCAAAATCACTAAAAGGCTTGAAGGCTTAAGAGGGCACAAATACAGAATTATCTGTTCTGTTATGAGCGTTTTCCTTGCAATCAATTTTGCTCTCACCGCTATGGTGCTTCTTCGTTGGAGCGGCAGACATTACGGATATGAGCCCAGAACATCCATTTCAAGAGCCATTGACAGTAAGGCAAATGACCAATGGATGAAGGACCGCTTTGTTGAGTGGCATTTTATTTCGAAGTAACGTCACACAAGATGTTAAAAATAAAAAGCAAATGATAAAAAGACCTCTGATGAATTTTCATCAGAGGTCTTTGCATCTGTTTAAGCCAATTTTTTTGAGAGGCTTTTAAGTAAGCACTTTACTGCGACTTGGCTTGTTTAAGTCAGTTTCTTAAGTCAACTTTAAGGCAACTATAAGGCAACTGCTTAAAGTTGGTTTGTTTAGCCCCTTCTTTTCAGGTCAGTTCATAAACTGGTTGTCGCTGTCGTCGCGACGTTTGAAGATATCCTTATGCCTGCCGTTTTCGATATGGGGAAACTTGTTGATTATACGTTTGAAGTGCTTCTCGTTTTCAAGACGTACTCTTTCACGTTCGGCCTGCATAAGTACGAGCTGAGAGCGAAGCTCTGCAATCTTTTTCTCTCGCTCCTCATTGTATTCGGCACGGCGTTTTTCGAGAGCAGATGCAATTTCCTCACGTCTCTCGTTGCGTTCGTCACGGCGCTGTTCAATAGCTTCGACAATCTCTCCGCGCTTTTCTTCACGCTTCTCGGCGCGCTCCTCGGCATGTGCCTTTGCGGTTTCAACCTTTTCGGAGAATTCTTCGACAGCCTCCTTTACGTCCTCACGTGCCATGAAGTCCTCAACCTTTTCCTTTGACTCGGTTGCGTTTTCATAGATGTTGAGCGAGATGGAGTCGGAAACCTTGCGTATTGCGGCATCCATTGCTTCGACAGCCTGAACTCCCTTCGTATACTCGCGAACCTTTTTGTTTGAGAGTATGTTATCGGCGATGTATACTGCCAGGAAGAAAAATCCCGGAATCATTCCGAACCTTGTGTATGCAAATTTGTCTACAAGGCTCGTAATTGGCGGATTGATAAACTTTACTATTACGGTTGCGGCAATACCCCAAAGGATAGAAAATCCAAGGCATACGTATCCCTTGATATTGAATTTGTTTTTCGAATAGTCCCACCATCTCTCGTTGTATCTCCATTCGAGGAACCACCCAGAAAAAAATTCAATGAGGGATGTAACGATAGCTGAGCATACAAAGAGAAGAAATAAATTTCCCTTTATCGGAGTGAGAAGTAAAAGAACAGCTACAACGCCGTATCCGTATATGGGGCATATGGGGCCTATGAGAAAGCCGCGGTTTTGATAACGTCCGTGCTTTATGGCTGCAAAAGCAACCTCAGAGCCCCAGCCGAGAAAAGAATAGATAAAAAACAGGTAAATGATTTCCTGCCACGTAAAAGCAAGGTGCATCTTTATTCTCCTTTTACTGTTTTGTTATAAAAAGCCCCGAGCGGTATGCTCAGGGCCTTCCGAATCAATGAGTATTTATCAGACTTTGCGAACGCCCATCTTTGCTTTTTCTCCGTTGATATTCCACTCTGCGGTGTAACCCTCAACGGAACCTGTGTGAAGCTCGTCGGCAAGAACGTCTCCCATTACGGCGTCCCTGTTGTTGTTTACGATATCCATAAGCCTCTCGCTTCCGTCGAGATAAACGGCGATATGATCCATAACCTCAAAGCCCGCGTCTTTACGCATGGTCTGAATCTTAGAAACTATCTCACGTACAAAGCCCTCGGTGATAAGCTCGTCGCTGAGCCTTGTGTCAAGAGCTACGGTTATGCCGAAGTCCGAAAGGCTGTAGTAGCCCTCCTGCTGCTTTGCTTCGATGAGCAGATCTTCCTCAGTAAGGGAAATCTCTCCCGTGCTTATCTGAAGCTTAAGAGCTCCTGTCTTATCAAGCTCGGCTTTTGCGGCATTCCCGTCGACGTTTGCAAGTGCTTCACGGATTTCACCGAGCTGCTTGCCGTACTTCGGACCGAGAGTTCTCATCTGCGGCTTGAAGCCGTATGAGAGAAGCGAGTCTGCATCTTTTACAAACTCAACCTTCTTCACGTTGAGCTCGTCCTTGATGATGTCGGTGTAAAAGTCGGAAAGGTTTTTGTTTGCCTTCACGTACATAACACCGAGAGGCTGACGGTTCTTTATGTTTGCACCGTTTCTGCAAGCACGTCCGAGTCCGACGATATCCAGTACCTCTTCCATGTTTGCCTCAAGCTCTGTGTCAATCCACTCTTCGTTGACCTTCGGGAAGTCACAGAGATGAATACTCTCAGGTGCGTTTTTATCAATGGAACGAACAAGGTTCTGATAGATGTCCTCCGTCATGAAGGGAATCATGGGAGCAGCCGTCTTTGCCGTTGTGACAAGAGCAGTATAAAGCGTCATGTAAGCGTTTATCTTGTCCTGTGTCATCTCGGTTGCCCAGAAGCGCTCACGGCAACGGCGTACATACCAGTTTGAAAGTTCGTCTATGAAGTCAGAGATATAACGTGCTGCCTCGGGTATCCTGTAGTTGTTTAAGTTCGTGTCAACGCCCTTTACCATGGTGTTGAGCTTTGAAAGACACCATTTGTCCATAACGGGGAGCTTGTCGTAGTCGAGGGTGTACTTTGTTGCGTCGAAGTTATCTATGTTTGCATAGAGTACGAAGAACGCATATGTGTTCCAAAGGGTACCCATTACCTTGCGCTGTCCCTCTGTAACTGCCTTGCCGTAAAAACGGTTAGGAAGCCACGGAGCGGAGTTTGTGTAGAAGTACCAGCGTATAGCGTCGGCGCCGTAGGTGTTAAGTGCGTCGAACGGGTCTACTGCATTGCCCTTTGATTTTGACATCTTCTGACCGTTCTCATCCTGTACGTGACCGAGAACTATTACGTTCTTAAACGGTGCCTTGTTGAAGATGAGGGTTGAGATGGCGAGAAGAGAATAGAACCAACCGCGTGTCTGGTCAACTGCCTCCGAGATGAAGTCTGCGGGGAACTGTGACTCAAAGAGCTCCTTGTTCTCAAACGGATAGTGATGCTGTGCAAAAGGCATGGAGCCTGAGTCGAACCAGCAGTCGATAACCTCGGGAACACGTTTCATGGTCTTTCCGCAGTGAGGGCACTTTATAGTTACCGCGTCGATATACGGGCGGTGAAGCTCAATATCATCCGGACAGTTATCTGACATGCTTTTAAGTTCTTCTATAGAGCCGATTGCGTGTCTGTGTCCGCAGTCCTCACACTCCCATACATTGAGAGGTGTGCCCCAGTAACGGTTTCTTGAGATAGCCCAGTCCTGAACGTTTTCAAGCCAGTCCCCGAAGCGTCCCTTTCCTATACTTTCCGGAATCCAGTTTATGGTGTTGTTGTTTCTTATAAGGTCATCCTTAACGGCTGTCATCTTTATGTACCATGACTCACGTGCATAATAGATGAGCGGTGTGTCACAGCGCCAGCAGTGAGGATAGCTGTGCTCAAACTTAGGCGCGTCAAACAGAAGTCCGCGCTTGTCGAGGTCCTTGAGTACCTCGGGGTCGGCCTTTTTTACAAATAGTCCGGCAAAAGGAGTTTCCGCCGTCATGTCGCCCTTTGTATCTACAAACTGAATGAAGGGCATGTCATATCTTCCGCAAACACGTGCGTCATCTTCACCGAAAGCAGGGGCACAGTGAACAATTCCTGTACCGTCCGACATGGTTACATACGAGTCGCACATAACGTAGAAGCCTTTTTTGTGCTGCTTCTCAACAACGGGGATTTCACAGTCATAAAGAGGGATGTATTCCTTGTACTCAAGGTCTTTTCCTTTGTAGGTTTCAAGAACCTCATATGCCTTGATACCTTTTTCCTCATCTGCAAGCTTTCCGAGAACCGTGTCAAGAAGAGCAGTTGCCATATAATATGTGTATCCGTCAGCGGCCTTTACCTTTGCGTATTCGTCATCCGGGTTTACACAGAGAGCGACGTTTGACGGAAGAGTCCACGGTGTTGTAGTCCATGCAAGGAAGTATGCGTCTTCATCCTTTAACTTGAATCTTACAACTGCGGAGCGTTCCTTTATGTCCTTATAGCCCTGTGCCACCTCATGGGATGAAAGAGGTGTTCCGCAGCGCGGACAGTAGGGTACAATTTTAAAGCCCTTGTACATAAGGCCTTTGTCGTAAATCTGTTTGAGAGCCCACCACTCGGACTCGATGAATGAATTGTGATAGGTTACGTACGGGTTGTCCATGTCTGCCCAGAAGCCTACGGTTCCCGAGAAGTCTTCCCACATACCCTTGTACTTCCATACGCTTTCCTTACACATGTCAATGAAGGGCTCAAGTCCGTATTCTTCTATTTGCTCCTTGCCGTCAAGACCGAGCTCCTTTTCCACCTCAAGCTCAACAGGGAGACCGTGTGTGTCCCAGCCTGCCTTACGGGGAACAAAATAGCCTTTCATGGTGCGGTAACGGGGAATCATATCCTTTATGACACGTGTTAAAACATGTCCGATATGCGGCTTTCCGTTTGCTGTAGGAGGACCGTCATAGAAAACAAAGGAGGGTCCTTTTTTCTCCTCTGTCTTTTCGAATATCTTTTCATCTTTCCAAAACTGCTGTACAGCTTTTTCTCTTTCGACGAAGTTTAAATCTGTCGAAACTTTTTTGTACATTCCACTTACCTCCGGTGAGTTTTATGCTATAATACTCCAGAATGTTATTATAATACTGATAAATATACGGATAAAGTTTATCACAATGATACATAATGGTCAAACATTTTTATACCTGTTTGACAAAGTATATTATACTAGTGTAGAATTACGTCGAATTTCGTTAATTACGCAGAAAATACGGAGGCAAAACAATGATTGAAATAAGACATCTTTCAAAGAGCTTTACCGGCGCGGACGATGAGGTTCACGCACTGAAAGACGTGTCTCTTGTCATTCCCGACGGAAGCATTTACGGTATCATCGGAATGAGCGGTGCCGGCAAGAGCACGTTGGTCCGCTGTATAAATATGCTCGAACGGCCCACGTCCGGACAGGTTATCATAGACGGCACGGACATGGGCGAGCTCTCTGAAAAGGAGCTTCGTGAAATGAGACGAAGCATCACAATGATTTTCCAGAGCTTCAATCTTCTCATGCAGCGGACATGTCTTAAAAATATATGTTTCCCGCTTGAGCTTGCCGGCACAAAAAAGGCTGACGCCGAAAAGCGTGCCAGAGAGCTTCTCGAAATTGTAGGACTTCCGGATAAGGCAAACGCATACCCGGCACAGCTGTCCGGCGGTCAGCAGCAGCGCATAGCCATAGCACGTGCACTTGCGACAAATCCGAAAATACTGCTGTGCGATGAAGCCACCTCCGCGCTTGACCCGAAAACAACCCACGAGGTTCTGGAGCTGATAAAGGACATAAACAAAAAGCTCGGAATCACGTGTATCGTCATTACTCACCAGATGTCCGTTATAGAGGAAATATGCGGACGTGTTGCTATTCTTGAAAAGGGCTCGGTTGTCGAGGAGGGTGAGGTTTCGGACATATTCTCACGTCCGAAGTCGTCTGCGGCAAGGCACCTTGTTTTCCCGGAGGGCAACGCGGAGGTTCTCGCAAGAAGAGAGGGCGAGTACAGGATACGTGTTGTTTTCAACGGAGCTGTTGCAACGGAGCAGCCTCTTATTGCGAAGCTTGCTATGGATAAGGGAATTGCGGCAAGTATTCTCGGAGCAAACACCAAAAGTATCGGTGAAAAGGCCTACGGTAACATGCTTCTGGGAATTCTGGGAACAAGAGAGGACCTTGAAACCGCAAAAGCTTATCTTGAAGAAATAGAAGATATTGTTGTTGAGGAGGTGACAGATGATGATGAGTAAGGCTTTTACAAAGGAAGCTCTCGACAGTGCGCTCGGTATCCTTGCCGAGGAAATACCGAAGGCTACGTGGGAAACCATATATGTAACTATTCTTGCCACACTTTTCTCAATAATCATCGGCCTTCCCCTGGGAGTATTGCTAGTAACAGGTGAGAAGAACGGGGTTCTGCCTCTTCCGAAGTGGCTTATGACAATCATAGGAGGAATAATCAATATCCTTCGTTCCGTTCCCTTTCTTATACTTATGATTCTTGTCATTCCATTTACAAGACTCATTGTCGGGACGTCTGTCGGAACAACGGCTTCTATCGTTCCTCTTGTTATTGCGGCTTTTCCGTTTATAGCCCGTTTGGTGGAGAGCTCGCTGCGTGAGGTGAATCCTAACATCATCGAGGCTGCACAGAGCATGGGAGCGTCTCCCTTCCAGATAATAACAAAGGTCATGATCCCCGAGAGCGTACCCTCGCTTATTTCAAATGCGACTATCGCCGTAACGACCATACTCGGGTATTCGGCTATGGCGGGAATCATCGGCGGCGGCGGTCTCGGAAAGATTGCCATAAACTACGGATACTACAGGTACGAGTACCTCATCATGGTTATTGCGGTTATTCTTCTTGTGGTGATTGTCGAGATATTCCAGCGTGTGGGAACAAAATTCGCGGTGAAATCAGACAAGAGACTGAAGAATAAATGATTTATAAATAATTTACCGCGATTGGATATGA
This sequence comes from uncultured Oscillospiraceae bacterium, assembly GCA_900545655.1. GTDB lineage: Bacteria > Bacillota > Clostridia > Oscillospirales > Acutalibacteraceae > UBA1227. Next base: position 45,852 of record UQZY01000007.1, on the reverse strand, counting down.
CGGAGAGTACGGTTTTTATTTATTACATCGCTTTTGCAAGGCTTTATTTTTGATTTCGGATTGGAGTGTACGGTATGACCCTGCCACAACTTCATTATGTCATAACGATAGCCGAAAAGGGCTCGATGAATAAGGCGGCAGAGGCTCTTTATATCTCTCAGCCGTCTCTCACAAGCTCTGTAAAGGAGCTTGAAAAGGAGTTGGGCATCACCATCTTCAACAGAAGCGGCAGGGGAGTAACGCTCACAAACGACGGGGCGGAGTTTCTTCTTTATGCACGTGAGATATACAGCCAATACGAAAATGTTCTCGAGAAGTACGGCAGGAGCGGAACACTCAAAAAGAAATTCGGCATCTCGACACAGCATTATTCCTTTGCGGTAAAAGCCTTTGTTGAGATGGTCAAGACCTTTGACACCAAGGAGTACGAGTTTGCCATAAGGGAAACCAAAACGAGAGATGTTATAAGCGATGTATCTACTCTGAAAAGTGAGATCGGCGTCCTCTATCTCAGCGAGTTTAATCGGACGGCCATTCTCAAGCTGCTCAGCTCGGCGGAGCTTGATTTTCACAAGCTCATAGATTGCAACGCGTATGTTTATCTTTGGAAAAATCATCCGCTCGCAAAAGAGAAGTTCATAAACTTTGATATGCTGAGGAATTATCCGTGTCTTTCCTTTGAGCAGGGCGATACGGCTGCCTTTTATTTTGCGGAGGAGATACTTTCTACAAACGAGTATCCGCGTGTTATCAAGGCAAACGACCGTGCAACCATGCTGAACCTTATGGTCGGTCTTGACGGTTACACTCTTTGTTCCGGTATCATATGCGAGGAGCTTAACGGCTCCGATTATCTTGCGATTCCCTTCAAGGACAGTGAGTACGCAAAGGACAGTGTTATGGAGATAGGATATATCGTCAGAAAAAATACTGTCCCGAGCAAGATGGCGACGATGTATATCTCAGAACTAAAAAAATATCTCGGAATTAAGTAAATAACGAATGGAAATTTTTTGAGATTAGACAAACCTATTACATACCAGCCGGTTATAGTTTAAAGCTATAGCCGGCTCTTGTTTTCCTATATTGGACAAATGAAAAACGTGACTCTATAATAAGCGCATAACAAAAAAACAAAGCGGTTCACCGCATAAAGGAGTTATGAAAAATGAAAAGAGCAATTTCACTTTTACTTTGCATTGCACTTGCATTTACGTTCGCGGTTTCATTCGCAGGCTGCGGTAAGTCAAAGTCAGTTACAATTGCGGTTCCGAACGACCCGACAAATGAGGCAAGAGCACTCCAGCTTCTTGAAAAGCAGGGCCTTATCAAGTTAAAGGAAACAGGCAAGAACGACAAGGGCGAGGATATCCTCGCAACTGTAAGAGATATTGTGGAAAATCCTTACAATATCGAGTTTAAAGAGATGGAAGCAGCTCAGGTTCCGAATGTTCTCAAGGACGTTGACCTTGCGGTAATCAATTCCAACTATGCAATTCCCGCAGGTCTTTCTCCTCTTATAACAGAGGGCACGGATGTTGCTTATCCTAACATCATTGCAGTTAAAGAGGGCAATGAAAAAACAGACAAAACAAAGGCTCTTATTGCAGCGATAAGCAGCAAGGAAGTAAAGGAGTACATCGAAAAGACTTACGCGGGAGCAGTTGTATGCGACCTTGAAAACATAACCGACGGATACGATTCTACCGTTAATTATGACGCGCTTAAGGGTCAGAAGATAATTGTTGCAGCAAGCCCGACACCGCATGCGGATATCCTTAAGATTGCAAAGGAAATCCTTGCTAAGAAGGGTGTAACTCTTGAGATAAGTGAGCAGACGGATTATATCATCCCGAACACCGTTGTTGAGGACGGAGACGCTGACGCAAACTACTTCCAGCATATTCCGTATCTTGAGTCCTTCAACAAGGAAAACGGTACACACCTTGTTTCCGTTCTCAAGGTTCACCATGAGCCGATGGGTATTTACGCAGGCAAAGCGGCTTCTATCGATGAAGTAAAGTCCAAATGATTCGCTTTCATGTTATATTCATTTTCTCCCAACCGCATAGATAATCAAAAATTCCGGGTCGGTTCCTTTCGGGACCGATTCGGAATTTTTTATACTTATGCTTCAGTCTGTTTTGCGATGAGATTCGCCGTGAGCTTTGTAAGCTTTAACTCGGTATCCGTGGGTTTGCCGTGTGTTTCGTTGGTAAACACTATGATTGAGCCGAGTATGTCGCCGAGGCTCAGGATTGGTATGACTATAAGTGCGGTTTTTTCAAAACCGTCCAGAGGATAAAAGGCGTTGCTCTCATCAAGGGTATATGATGCACGATTTTGCATGAGAAGAGTGAGTGCCGTGCCGGGACGCACCTTTTCAAGCTCTCTTTTCGGTATTCCTCCGCTCGCGATTATACGTTCGCTGTCGCATATGGCAACCGGCAAGGACAGGTCTTTGTGGAGTGTGTCGGCGTATCCGGAGGCTAAGCCCTCAAGATCTCCTATAAGTGAATATTTTTTAAAAACAATCTCACCGCTCCCCACAAAGATTTCAAGCGGATCTCCTTCGCGTATGTGCATGGTACGGCGTATTTCCTTCGGAATGACAATTCTTCCGAGATCATCTATTCTACGGACAATTCCGGTGGCTTTCATATTTATCGCTCCAATTTATTTTTGTTTGTTACGGTAATATTTTGCACCTGTTTTGCCGTCAAATACATAAAATGTATGATGGATTTTTTCCAAATTCAGGAAAGTCCATCTGTTATAAGTTGTTGTTTAATTCTTATACCCGAAAAGGTATATTTCTTTAGTTTAAGTACATAATATACCCGATAGGGTATTTTACATAGACATAATCATTGACATAACACCCGAAAGGGTGTAATCTAAATACAAATACCGGTAATAAGGAGAAAAACAGTGAATCCGATTGCAGAATTTGTTAAGGAAAACAGAAAAGCGGCAGGCTTAACGCAAGAACAATTTGCTTTGCGTTCCGGCCTTGGACTTCGATTTGTTCGTGAGCTTGAGCAGGGCAAAGAAACCGTTCGCATGGATAAGGTCAATGTTGCTCTTGCAATGTTTAACGCTCAGGCGGTTGCCGGAAAGAAGGAAAATAAATGAGTGTATTCAGCCGGTAAATACAAATATGCCTGCTGAAAAAGAGCAACTTGTATTTGATATGATATGTTTAAATCAAAAAATATATTTAAGAGTTTGATAATGATTGCACTAAAAGTAAGAAAAATTATAATAAGTCGAGAAAGAGGTTATACGTTTGGATTTTATGTGGATGGGGCGGTACAGAGCTCTTGTTTCTGAACTGATGAGATTTTCAAATGTTGCTGTAAAGGATAGCACGGAAAAGCATGATATTGGGGAAGGAATTTTAATTAACAATGTCGAATGGCAGATACTGGAATATATTATTGAACATAGCTCAGATGAAGAGAAAATGATTTTTATTTCTGATAAACTTGGAATTCCACAAGCGTCTTTCTCAAAAGCAGCAAAAAAACTTACCGATTTTGGATTGCTTGAAAGATTCCAGAGATCAGATAACAAGAAGGACATCATACTAAAGCCTACGGACAGAGCAAGGTCAATTTATATTAAAAATGTAGAAAATGTTGTCAGTGAAAGATTTGTCGGGTTTTTTTCTGCATTGGATAGTATAGAAGATGCTGACATAAATACGATAACAGATGCTTTTGTTGTACTTAATAATGATATTGAAAAAGGAATTGCCAAGGAAAAAACAAGTAAAAAAAGTATACTTATAAAAAAAGATAAGAACGGATGCTCCTAGTATGAAGCATCCGTTCTGTTATTTTGTATTTTTAAACATTAAACAAAACTGAAATTAGATTTTGTCCATAGTACTTGTCTGCAATGCCTGCTGAACATACCAAAGACCAGGCAAGGAGAATAGAGTTGATAATTGCACCTATCCACACATTGTTTGTTGTTTTGTACATCTTACGTGTGATAAATACCGTAACCGGTACAAAAAGAAGCATGGAGTAAGAAAGTGTGAAGTCACTTATTGCAGCACCTTTCCAATTTACAAACCACATGATGAAGCAGAATAAGCATAGACCCCAAACTCCGATGGAATTGACAAAAATGGTCCTTGCCATATCTTTACGTGGATTTAAACTGTTACCCGAGGAGTAATTGATTGCACAGCCTATGCACAGGTAGCAAGGCAGGAACAAAATTACATATGGTAAAGCAACCAGCCAATGTTCTGCTTTCATTTCACTGAACATCATTTGCCAGAAACGGAAGTCCTGGTTGAACAGATACATAATAATTATAAGCTGCAAGTATGCAAATGCAATTACGATTGCTCCAAGCAACAATGACTTTAAAATACCGGAAATTTTTATACCAAAGCAATCTTTGAACAAGGTGATTTTTCCGCTTTTTTTCTTTTCTAAAACAACTTTAATTGTAACTATTATGAGAGATGCAACTGCAAGCCAGATTACAAACCATACCGCAATTGCACTTGTTGTAACGAGTCTGAGAACATTTGGCAATATTCTCGTTCCGAACGGATTTGCCCATACAGGTCCGCCGCTGTTTGCTTTGTAAAGAGCAAGGACGGTAAGTATGACAGACAGTATTGAAAGAATTATTTCCTCAGGCTTTTTAAAGAATGTTTCCGTAGTAGTTTTTTCAGCCATGCATGAAGAGAAGAACGGCTTCTTAAGAAGCAGATGAGTCAGGACAACAATACTCATTAACATGGCAAGCATAGCTACACAGTTAAAGCATGCACGAATAAGCCAAGTAGAATTTCCTGTTGTGCTATCGGGATTGTTTAATGTTTCTTTCAATATTGCAGCGGTATCCGCATTTGTTGCATTCGAAAAGTAATTTTTAGAATGTGATTCATTGTTATAGCATACAATACGTGCAGTGCGATTGGAAATAGCTTCTTTAAGCTCATTTGAATTTTCAAGTGTTGTTTCTCCGAGCTTGCCTATTTCATGGTATGATGCGCCGTTGTTTTCGGAATTAAACCATACATCCATAGGTTTTGGATCTCCAAGTACGGTTTGAGTTCCGTCTTTGCTCCACATTGCTCCTGCTCCCAAAGAGTCATATTTGCCGTTTACAAAAGTTACATTTACCTGGCATTCTCTGGTTACATCATGTCCGCCGACGGTTACTGTTGCCGGAGCGGGACCTCCTGTTGCGCCTGTGAGAACAAGCGTATTTATACGTGTGGAGCTTTCTTTTTCTGCTTGATCGGCAAGTGATAAATAGTATTCGAACTGTCCGTCGTCAAGGCGCTCCTCTGCAAGCTTGTCTGCGTTTTGAGAGATTTCATCTTCAGTAAATTTTAGTCCGAAAATATCTGATAAAATATTTATTTTCTTGTCGTTAAGAGTAAAGTATCCGCAGTCCATTGCAGCTGCAACGGAAATACGTGAACTACCATATGAATGTCCGAACATGGCAATCCTCGTCTGATCAACATACTTTAAAGTTCTGGCAAAGTTCAATGCATCTATCATGCCAAATGGACTGTCTCCGAAATTGAAGTGGTCGGCTCCGTTTCCGGTTTCATCACTTACCGGCTGCTCACTCATTCCCATACCGTACGCATTGACATTCAGTACAACGTATCCACGCTTGGCAAGATCTTCGGCAAGACCTCTTACCACATTTTTTGTTGCTCCTCGTCCGTGTGCTAATAGCACGCAGGGTAATTTGTCGGAATCTGAAACGTTTCTTTTTACATAAAGATCTATGTCAAGTTCAGCACCGCGCGAGTCAATAGTTAACGTGCTTATCTTGACTGATCCAAAGTTTGTCGAAATCAGTTGTGCAAAAAAACTTGCCAATAATACAATACAAAGTAGTATTGCAAGAATTTTGCGACAGCCTTTTTCAGTGGATAAATTTAATTTTTTGTCCATTTACCTTTCTCCTTATAATGTATTTACATTCCAATAGAATGTAAATACATTATAACAGAATTAATTTTCCGTTCAATATTAAATGCTTACAAATATAATGCTCCGGTTTTGTATATTTCATATAAAGAAAAGGTCATGAAAGGATTCTTGTACACTTTCATGACCTTTAATATATTCATCTGTTTGCATATGCGGCTTTCCAGTCGCCGTAGCTTACCCAGTTCTCATGGGGGAACATATGGTAAAAGGGGATGTTCTTCTGAGAGGGATAATCTCTTTTAAAAATATCCTGTTTACGCTTGTAGTCTTTTTCGCAAATCCTTCCGAGAGGCTGTCCGCTTTTGTCGGTGCTTCCTGTTTCCTCAAGCTTCTTTTCAGGATAGTAAATGCCGAAGTACATGAGCTTTTCCTTGTCCTCCACAAGGCTTGTGACCATTTCGCTTGTCATCCTGTGTTGGATATGACCGTATTCTCCGGCGGGATTGTGTGTGACTATCTCGTCCCAGTCACGCATGTTGATGATGTCGGAGAGATATTCGTTTATCGTGTCTTTGTCCTTGGACCAATCGGATTTTTTTCCGTCAACCTTGTCCGGAAAGTCCATGATGATATACGAGTCGCCTGTCTCCTTCATAACCTTGTCAAGCTCGGCGTGACGGGTTTTGTTTTTTCCGTTGGTTATGCACACAACAAACCAATCGTCCTCAAAGAGTCTCGAGCCTCCCCAGATGAGCTCATCATCGGGGTGAGCGACTATCATGAGCTTTTTCGTGTCTTTCGGAATTCTTCTTGTGTAGATGAGGTAGTTTTCATCGCCTTTTTCCAGCACCCTTACCTTAAGGTCCTTCGGAAATCCGTAGAAGTCAAGGAAGCGCTCCGCCCAAAGGTCACTTACCGGATGATTCTTCCAGACATACTGCTCGTACTGATTTTTCTGAAGGTAGACGATTTTATTTCCGCTGTCAATCTGAGCCTTTATGTCAGAAAGCCTCTGGTTGTTTTTATGGAAAACATATGAGTATATACTGAGAAGATAGAGGAAGGCAAAGCAGAAGATGAAGATGAAAACAGCATATGAAAGCTTTTTATGCTTGCCGTTGAGCTTTTCCGCTATTGCATATGAGTAGAGCTCGCACATGAGAAGTATATAGAAGATATACATCGGCAGGGCGCATCTCGGAGTTACCGGTGAAAGAACAAGGAGAGGAGCTGTCAGCACGCCTATACTTACGAGATAAAAGATCATACGGTTTCTCGCCGTTTTTTCCTTGATAACCTTTGAGATACATATGAGTAAAAATACATAGTAAACGACAGCAACCGTACCTGTAAGACCGTTTGTGTACCTTAGAAGCGGTTTCCAGTTGTTGTTGAGAAGTATGGCAACAAAGTACATGTTTACGGCAAGAGTAAGTATAATTCCGCCTATGGAGAGGGCGGATTTTTTTCTGTCATTTGAATATGAGTACTTCGCAAGCAGGTAAATGACAAGGAGTGCAATGATAGTGTTTACGACGATATGATTTGCAATCGCATTTTCGGAAAGGACTAAAAATAAGTTTTTAAAGCCCTTTATCACTGCGTCGTGCGTTGTTCCGCAAGCTTTTCTGTAGGAATCGGTTCCGTGTAAAACCTTTGTATACGCGCCGTTTGTAAACATGAGTACGGCACCGCTTACAGCACCGATAAAATAAGAAAAATTATCGCGTGAAAATTTATGATATTTTATCTTGCTTATAAGGCAGACAAAAGCCGAAAGCAGGACTGTGTAAATGGTGATATGCTCCATAAACAGGGCGGTGCAGAAGCCGAGCAGAAGGAGCAGTATACAGGTGAGGACAGGGGGCTTGTCCGAGGATTTTCTTTCCCCCTTTTGACCGCTGCTTAAGTAAGCGATGTATACCAGCACAAGCAGCATGCAAAACGTATAATTTGTAAATCCGCTTGTGTTTATGATTGTTTGCCGAAGAAGTGTTTTATCGGCAAGGAAAAGTGAGGTAAGGACGATAAAAAAGATTCTGTCGTCCTCTCTGTTCACGATTTTCTGACACAGAGAAGCGATGCCGGTAAAGGTGGCGGACATCACAAGCGCTTTTAGTATATTGCTCCTTGTAAGAAGAATGACAAGGAGATTTCCGAGGTATCTTCCGTTATAATCCTTAAAAAAGGAATGAAGTCTTAAAAGGCCTGTGGTTCCTCCCCACGCCCAATCGTCATTCGAATACGGAAACAGCAATGCGAGAACAAAGACAGCCAGAAAAACAAGAATTTTCGGCCATTGCTTTTTCAGCTTCTGCACGGAAGGTCACCTCGTTACAAAAAATTGCGTCCGGTATAACAGACACTGTCCATTATACTAGACGCAATTCGTATTTTTTGTCTTACGAAGAGATTACAGGATTATTAATTTCTTTTTATCATTATTTACCAAATTTTTCTGAGAGTTTTTTTCCTGCCGGTATCAAAAGCCCGCCTGCAACATTGCCGAGGGAAATGGTGAGAATTCTTGCAAGCGAATCAAGGCTCGTAAGTTCACCGGAAACGGCATAGTAGTACATGTCGGCAACGCTGTGCTCACTTCCCGAGAGGATGAACACGGAAACACCGAAGAAAAGAGAAAGGTATTTTCCGAGCTCGTGAGGATTGTTTTTGTAGCCCTCCACGGCGATGTATATGAGTATGTTACAAAGCACTGCAAGAAGAAAGAGACTTAAGTAGCTGTCCCGACTTTTCCCGGCGCAAAGCTTTTGTGCCGTTTCGACATACGATGCAGCGAGGCGTGTAGACCTTACAAGAAGAGCCATAAGAGATGTGCCGAGAAGGTTTCCGAGCCATATGACAACGAGAGTTCCGAGGTAGGACGGCTTGTTGTCCAGTATGTAGCATGCCTTGCCAGTAAAGAGGTTGAAGCCGTGTGTACATATGGTGAAAAGACCGACCGTAAAGAGGATGGCTCCCACTATTTTGTTTGTTGTAAAGAGGGCCAGGTATACATTGCCGCCAAGGCCGATGGAAATGCCGGCAAGCACCGCAAGGATGAATGTGCTGAGAGTTTTTTTCATTTCAGATCTCCCTTTTTATAAGATTTTTTATGTCATTGCAAATCACGGAGATGTCAGGGTCGTGATTTGATGAAACGGAATCAAGAGCTTCGGAAATGCCCTCATAGGTGTATTTTGTGTTTTTCAAACCGGCTTCAAAAGCAGTTATGAAATCCGGCTTCAGAGAGTCCGAAAAAACCTTTGCCTCCCGGATAGTGTCGCCTCTGACAACGGTACATATCTCGATTTCCCCCCATGGGAAGCGGTCGGAAATGATGTTTGAAAAATCATATTTTTTTCCGAAAAGCCAGTCGTCAGCGGAGAAGAATTTCTGGTTTTCGGAGATACTTTTAAGCATGTTGAGCATCGAGCCCGAGGAAGTCCAGCCTCCCTTTCCGGTGTCGCGGAGAACGGATTGTCCGCCGAGAGAAAGCGTTTCCGAAAAGATTTTGAAGCCGTATTCCTCCTTAAAGGCTGTACGCAGGGCCTCTTTCATTTTATCCGGTGTGATTGAGGAGTTGAATTCGGACAGATTCGCCGTCCTTGAAGCTACGGAATCAACGCCCTTTGAAACAAGCTTTTCCCTGTTTACGTTCAGCACGTTTCCGAGAATCAACGAGTCAACGTCTATCATTATGGTTCCGTGATGAAGCTTGCGTCCGTGAGCCTCGTAAAATGCATTGCCGGAAAACTTTCTGTCGTTTATGGTGATATCGTTTCTTCCGGACACGGTTGCTTTTAGCCCGAAGCTGTCGCAGGCTCTTGCTATGACGCTACGCTGCTTTTCAAGGTCATAAAGGTTATCCTTTGCGACAAAGGTGAAGTTCAGGTTGCCGAGGTCGTGAAAAACACAACCGCCGCCGGAGAGCCTTCTTGCAGCGTGTCCTCCTAGGGCTTTCAGATTTGTGAGATTGCACTCCTTATATATGTTTTGATTGCGCCCCGCCACCACTGTTTTTTCGTTTTGCCAAAGATAAAAGATGACTTCGTCATCATGGACATTGTCAAACAGAAATTTTTCAAGGGCAAGATTGAAATACGGGTCAAAGGAATTGCTTTGTGCATAGATATACCTTGTGGAATCTGATGATTTCATCTTTTACCTCCGTTCATAATATGTTTTGCACTGTGGGCAGGAAGGTATCCTGCCCACAGTTTAAAAACTTATTCGCAAAGTGAGTCGTACTCTGAGCTGTCAAGAAGATCGGATGTGTCGTCGTCCGAGAGCTTTACCTCAACTATCCATGCCGAAAGAGCATCTTCGTTTATGGATTCAGGGTCGTCGTCAAGTGATTCGTTTACTGAAATGATTTCTCCGGAAACGGGAGAGGAAACCTCGGAAGCGGTTTTTGATGACTCGATCTCGGTGAACGTTTCACCCTTTACAACCTCGTCACCCTCCTCCGGAAGGTCAACGAAAACGATGTCGCCGAGCTGCTCTGCCGCATACGGAGTGATACCTATTTTTGCTGTGTCTCCGTCGATTTTTACCCAAGCATGATCCTTGGTATATTTGATATCTGCCATGTTAAAACCTCCTGAATGGAATATTAAACTTTATTTACACTCATGCCGTGAAGGTCATGAAGAGCTTCGCCGATAGCCTCACACATGGTGGGGTGAGGGAAAATTGAGGATGAAACCTGTTCTGCGGTAAGTCTCAGCTCTATGGCTGTTGTGAGCACCTGCAGCATATCTGATGCACGTGCGCCGACTACCTCGGCACCGATCAGAACGTCGTTCATGTCCGTTATTACCTTTACAAAGCCGGTTATATGACCGGAGGCTTGTGCCTTTCCGAGCGACTTGAAGTCAAAGGTTCCTATTTTGTAATCCTTGTCGACCTCCTTGCCGCTTGCGATAAGGTCTTTTTCGAGTGTTCCGCAGGAAGCAAGCTCCGGATTCGTGAATACGCAGCCCGGTACGGCATGATAACTCATGACCTTGTTTTCGCCGAAGATATTTTCAACAGCCACAAAGCCCTCTTTGCTTGCAACGTGAGCAAGCTGTGCGCTCGGGACGATATCTCCGATAGCGTAGATGTTCGGAACGCTCGTTCTCATGTGGTTGTCAACCTCTACAAAGCCCTTGTCCGTAAGCTTAACGCCTGTCTCCTCCAGTCCTGCACCTTTCGTAAACGGAGCGCGGCCTACCGCAATCAGGAGATACTCGGCTGTAAGCTCTTTTCCGCTTGACAATTTAACCGAAACCGAAGCCTCGGAGGGATTCACCTCGGCTATTCCGTCACCGGCGATTACCTTGAGCTTTTCTTTTTTGAACTGCCTCGTTATCTGTTTGCTTACGTCTTCATCCATGGTTGCCATGATTCTCGGAAGCGCCTCGACTATGGTTACCTCGGTACCCATTGCGTGAAGGAACTGGCCTATCTCACATCCGATAACACCGCCTCCTACGATTATGAGACTCTGCGGTGCATGATCAAAGTCGAGAATTTCATCAGATGTTATGACACGCTTTCTGTCGACCTTGAAGAAGGCCGGTGCAACCGGCACGGAGCCGGTGGCGAGTATGATGAAGTCGGTTGCAATATCTTCGGCTGTACCGTCTTCCTTAGTAACGGTTACGGTGTGTGCATCCTTCATGCAGCCGACGCCCTTGATTAGTTTTACGCCTGCCTTGTCGCAAAGGAATTCGATTCCTTTGACAAGGGAGCCCATGACCTTATTCTTGCGTGCAAGAATAAACGGGTAATCAACGGACGCCTCACCACCGGCATTTATGCCGAAGTCCTGTGAAGCTTCAACCGCTTTAAGGGTGTCATATGAAGCAAGAAAAGCCTTTGTCGGGATACAGCCGCGGTTGAGACAGGTGCCTCCTACGGCATCCTTCTCAACAAGAACGACTTCGGCACCTTTTTTGGCTGCGTAGATGGCTGCCTCGTATCCGCCGGGACCGGCGCCGATAATGGTTATCTTCATATGCTGACACCTGCCATTTCGAGAATTGTCGGAACATTCTTCTCGGCGCCTATTGCCATAACGTGTACACCATCGCAGATGCCCTCTTCCTTAATCCGGCGGATCATATCTGCAGCCATCTCCATGCCGGCCTTGGCAGGAAGGCCCTTGACGCCCTTTTCTTTGCCTTCGGCAGCGGCGTCGGCGAGACGCTCTATCATATAATCCGGAACATCTATACCCGGAACGTTTGCGTTCATGTACTTTGCCATGCCGGCAGCCTTGAGAGGAATTATTCCTGCCATGATGTGTACGTTTATGTTGGCTTTTTCGACAGCATCCATAAATCTCTTCAGGGAGTCGATGTCAAATATGCCCTGTGTCTGTATATACTGCGCGCCGCAGTCAACCTTCTTTTTAAGCTTTGCAATCTGCATGATTTGCGGCTCATAAACAGGAGTAACGCAAGCCCCTTTGTAGAAAACCGGAGCTTCTCCCTCAAGGTCGTTTCCGCCACAGTCCTTGTTTGTGGACTCCATCTCGGAAAGCATCTTAAGTATGCCGCAGGAATCAAGATCAAAAACGGGCTTTGAATCCTTACAGTCTCCCACAACCGTGTGGTCACCTGTGAGAGCAAGCATTGTGTCTATACCGAGTGCCGCTGCGGAGAGAAAATCTCCCATTATAGCCATGCGGCTGCGGTCGCGGCCGGTCATCTGTATGATGGGATTTAAGCCTTCGGCCTTAAGTGCGGCACAGAGACCTATAGAGGAAGCCTTGAGACATGCCGATTGCATATCCGTTACATTGATTCCGTGAACCTTTCCCTTTAGAAGCTGTGCGTCCTCAAGCTGGTGTGAAAAATCACAGCCCTTGGGAGGAGCCATCTCTGCGGTTACCGCAAACTTGCCCGCATCAAATGCATCTTTTAAAACACTCATTCTGCTGCCTCCTCCTTTTTATCTCTTTCCTTAAGGTTTGCGGAACGCGGATAAGCGACCTTTGCGTATCCCTTGTCGTTCAGAAGCTGATTGACAAATTCGTCCTCGCGGCCCTGTTCCTTCATCTTGTTGTAAATAAGAATCCATGCACAGTCATTCTCCGGATTGACCTCGCACTTGCCGTTTTTCTGACCGCCGCAGGGTCCGTTTACGAGTGACTTTGCGCATTTCGTTATGGGACAGATACCTGCTGTGTGGCCTATCTCACAGCTTCCGCACATACGGCACATCTCATTGAAGATGCCTATGCGCTCAACCTGTGCCAAAAACATGGTGTTATTTGAAGGATAAACCGGAAGGTCGGTGTTTTGAGCAACGGTCTGCGCGCCGTTGCCGCACGCCATGGAGATGACGCACTCCGCACCGCTGTCCCTGAAGGCCTTCATCTCTTTTTTTACGAGAAGCTTCTGACAGCTTTCGTCCGGCAGACAAGTGCCCACAACCTCTATTCCGTGACCCTTTAAGGCCTCGGTAAGCTCTTCAATCTCGCCTTCTCCGCCTGTTTTACAGGATGTGGCACAGCTGCCGCAGCCGACGAGAGCAACCTTCTTTTTGTCGCCGATCATTGAAATCAGTTCGGCAAAAGGCTTCTTTTCAGTATAAATCATAGGAAATGCACCTCTTTTTTATTTCATTCCGTTTTGAACCTTACATGCTTTTATAAGATTCTTTGCAAGGAGAGCGGAGGTTATGCCGCCGATTCCCGGTACGGGAGTTTTGTACGCGGCCTTTTCCTCAACGTCCGCAGCGCAGCAGCCGAAGGTGTTTATCTTCTGACGACCGGTCTTTTCGTTCATGATAGGGTTGCCGTTTTTGTCAAATGCCTTTTCACGTACAACTGCAGCGTCTATAACGACTGCACCCTCCGGTATCATATCAGCCGTAACGGAATCCTTGAACGGAGTTGCACATACGATTACGTCGGCACGCTTTATATAGTCATTTTTAACCTCTTCATGCGTTAAGTGATGAACTATGGAAACTGTTGCAAAACGGTTTGTAAGCATCATTGAGAGGGGCTTGCCTATGACGTTTGAGTTGTTGATTATACACACGTCAAGTCCGCAGCAAACGTCATCTTCCTGACCCGGCTTTGCGAGCGGAAGGGGTTTGTACTTCTTTCTGACGTGAGCTTTTATCTCGTCTGCATAGAAGTCTATGACCTCCATTATTGCGGCTGCGGTGCAGGGGTACAGTCCGGTCGGGTCGTTTATAACAACCTTTCCCATATTCTCCGTTGTTGACGAGTCGCAGTCCTTTACCGCACTTAAGTTTTCAGAGATGGCAACCGTTTCGTCGATGTTGTCGAGCGGACGGAAAGCAAGTATTCCGTGAATCTGTGGGTCTGCGTTTATCTTACGAAACTCAGCGATGTAATCATCCTGAGAAATATCTGCCGGAAAAGCAAATACTTCTACTTCGATTCCTGCCTCTGCCATAGTTTTTGTTGCGCCCTTTTCATAAGAAAGGTCAGGGCCTTTTTCGCCTACTCTGACAATTCCGAGTTTCGGAACAATGCCCTTTGCTCTGAGCGCATCAGCCTCTTTTTTACAATTGTCTTTTATAGCCTGTGATACGGCCTTACAATCGAGTGTCTGAGCCATTCTTAAAACCTCTTTTTATCTATTTCTTGTCTTTATAATAATCATTTATATGCCAGTTGATTTTTAACGTCATTATATATGCTGTCTGCAAGCCTTCCTCCTTCGTCAATCAGGGGGAGAAGCTCCTGCTCTACGGAACTTACGTATGCTTCATCATGAATGGACTTTAAGTTTATCATAACGTTGAGCCATCCGCTTTCCATGGCAGCCTTCAGACAAAGGACGCCGCATCCGACATCCGAAACGGCGAGCTTTGAGCCCTTTACGGCGAGCTCTTCATGGAGCTTTATTGCCTTGTATGAGAGCCTGACTGTCTCTATGGGTGCGGTTATCGCAACCTTAAGTGCTGCCTGCATCTTTTCTTCTTTTACGGCCTTTTCTTCTTCGGTGTTTGCCGGAAGTCCGTAGCACTGAGAGAGCGGGTAAAAGTTTTCGGCATCCTTGTCGATAAGAGACATAAGCTCTGTCTTAAGCTTTTCCGAGTCCTTTATGATTCTCTGTATGTCGTCCTCGTACATGGCGTATTTTTTCTTTCCGGCTGTGAGGTTGCACACCATACCGGAAAGGGCAACGCCAATACTGCCGACTAATGCGGCAACTCCGCCGCCCCCGGGAACGGGGGCTTTGGAGAAGGTTTCATCTATAAATTTTTCACAGGACCAGCTTGGTATGTTACTCATATCTGTCCTCCGTGTGAACGTTGTTTATCAGAACAATCCGGTGATCTTTCCGTCGTTGTCAACATCGATTCTCTCTGCTGCCGGAACCTTCGGAAGACCCGGCATCTTCATGATCTCACCCGTAAGTGCAACTATAAAGCCGGCACCGGCGGACACAGTTGCCTGTCTTATTGTGATACGGAAACCGGTCGGACGTCCGAGCTTTGTCTGGTCGTCGGTGAGTGAATACTGTGTCTTGGCCATGCAGACAGGAAGCTTTCCGAATCCGAATTTTTCGAGCTCTTCGATTTCTTTTTCTGCCTTTGGCTGGAAGTCCACGCCGTCTGCACCGTAAACCTTTGTTGCGATTGCTTCAATCTTTTCCTTGATGGAAAGGTTGTCATCATACGCAAATCTGAAGTTGTTCGGCTGCTCGCAAAGGCGTACAACCTCTTCTGCAAGCTCGATTCCGCCTTTTCCGCCTTTCTCCCATACCTCGGAGAGCTTTACGTTTACGCCGAGCTCATTGCACTTGCGTGTTACAAGCTCAATTTCCGCATCGGTATCATTTATGAAGCGGTTGATGGCAACAACTGCGGGAAGACCGTATACCTTTGTGATATTTTCAACGTGCTTGAGAAGGTTCGGAAGACCTTTTTCAAGAGCCTCAAGATTTTCTTTTCCGACTTCTGCCTTCGGTACGCCGCCGTTGTACTTAAGAGCCTTTATGGTGGCAACGATTATTACGGCGTCGGGACGAAGATTTGCAAGACGGCACTTTATGTCGAGGAATTTTTCCGCACCGAGGTCTGCGCCGAAGCCTGCCTCGGTTACTACGTAGTCGCCGAAGTACATGGCCATGCGTGTAGCCATAACGGAGTTACAGCCGTGTGCGATATTTGCAAAAGGTCCGCCGTGAACAAATGCAGGTGTTCCCTCGAGAGTCTGAACAAGGTTCGGCTTTAATGCGTCCTTGAGAAGGGCGGTCATAGCACCCTGAGCATTGAGCTGTCCTGCCGTTACCGGCTCACCTTTTCTGTTATATGCGACAACAATTCTTGCAAGACGCGTCTTCAGGTCATCTATGCTTGTTGCAAGACAGAAGGTTGCCATGATTTCGGAGGCAACGGTTATGTCAAATCCGTCCTCACGCGGTGTGCCGTGTGCTTTTCCGCCGAGACCGTCAACAACGTTTCTAAGCTGCCTGTCATTCATGTCAACACAGCGTCTCCATACAACGCGGCGTGTGTCGATATCAAGTTCGTTGCCCTGAAAGATATGGTTGTCCACCATTGCCGCAAGAAGGTTGTTTGCTGCTCCTATTGCATGAAAGTCTCCTGTAAAGTGAAGATTGATATCTTCCATCGGTATAACCTGTGCGTATCCGCCGCCGGCAGCTCCGCCCTTTACACCGAAAACAGGTCCGAGAGATGGCTCGCGAAGTGCAATAACACATTTTTTACCGAGAATAGAGAGCGCGTCTCCGACACCAACCGTAGTAGTTGTTTTTCCCTCTCCGGCAGGAGTGGGGTTGATAGCGGTGCAGAGAATGAGCTTTGCCTTATGACCCGGTCTTTCTTTTTTCATAAGGTTGTAATCAACTTTTGCCTTGTACTTTCCGTAGTACTCAAGCTCGTCCTCCGTGAGGCCTATTTTTGCAGCAACGTCACGTATGTGCAAGGGCTTTGCCTCCTGTGCAATTTCAATGTCGCTTTTAAATGCCATTATCTTTTCCACCTTTCAATTTGTTATAAGGAGTGATAAACGCCTACGATTAGAGTTTATCACATTATCCCTGTCATAAAAAGATTATTTTGCTTTTTTAAAAGTAAAATATCTATTACCGAAAAATGTTTTATTTTTCCGTATGTTTTTTCGTGCGGGAGCATTTTGTACAGCCGTCGAGCGTATACGGTATACATTGATGATAAAGGAAATACCGTGAAAAATGAATCCGCTTTTATTGAGTTTTTTTATTCCCTCACACATCATTTTGTAGCGTGCCGAAAAAACGTCATTTCAATTTATTGAATACTTACGTGGGAATTGCTAAAATAAAGGAGGTATGTTTTTAAAATCGGATTTTTCGGAGGTGTGATTCATGGATGAGTTTGACAAGCGGGAGATAAGAAGATATGTCAAGGAGAAGAAAAAGCTTCTCACAAGCGAGTATATAACGGAATACTCAAAAAAAATGACTGAACTTTTCTGTGATACGGAGGCGTACAAAAATGCGGAGATCATCCTCTCTTATCTTGCTTACAATACAGAAATAAATACGGACGAAATAATTAAAAACGCATGGAAAGACGGAAAAACGGTAGCGGTACCGAGAGTTACCGGCGAGGGGCTTATGGAATTTTTTGAAATAACCTCGTTTGATCAAACGGAGACCGGCTTTTGCGGAATTCCGGAGCCTAAAGAGGAAGCTCGTGCGGTTACGGGGCTTAAAGAGGCTCTCATGCTTATGCCCGGTCTTGCTTTCGGCAGAGATCACAGCCGCATAGGATACGGCGGGGGTTATTATGACAGATACATCGAAAAGGCGGAGGAAAAGGGAGTGCATATAACAAAGATTTCTCTTGCATACGATTTCCAGATTTTTGACACGCTGAAGGTAGAGAAGTACGACAAAAAAGTGGATCTTGTCATTTCGGAAAAAGAAATTTTCTAAAGTTCTTGACGAAGAAAAACAAAAGTGATATATTAACGACATCAATTGAACATTGGTTTAAAGACTGTGACCGGAAACCAGTAGCGATGACAGAGGTCTTAAGAGAAGTGCCGGACGGTGCAAGGCATCAGATCTCCTTATTGTGAATTCCTTCCGAGAGTTGTGCGCTGAAAATTACAGTAGGACGCAACGGGTGTGCCCGTAACAGCACTAGGGTATGAAGTACCCGATAAGGCCGGCGCTGTGAGGTGACGGCGAACCAGAGGTGGTACCACGGTTTATAATCGTCCTCTGCAGGAAACTGCAGGGGACTTTTTGTTTTCTGCATATATCTCACAAGAATAACGACGAGGTGAAAGTAAAATGACAGAAAAAATGATGCATCCCGACATTGAAACCATGCCGAGAGAGGATCTTAAAAAGCTTCAGAGCGAACGACTTGTTTCAGTCGTAAAGCGCTCATATGAGAATGTTGAATGCTTTAGGAAACGTATGGATGAGGCAGGTCTTAAGCCGGAGGATATCCGCGGAACAGAAGACCTTTCGAAAATTCCGTTTTCATACAAAAAGGATCTTCGCGACTATTATCCGTACGGCCTGTTCGCCGTACCCATGTCAAAGGTAAAAAGGGTTCACGCTTCCTCAGGAACTACCGGAAAGCGCATCGTTGTAGGTTATACGGAAAACGATCTTGAGATGTGGGCGGATTGCTTTGCGCGTATGCTTACCGCTATCGGAGTTGATGAAAACGATATCGTCCAGGTGTCGTTCGGATACGGACTTTTCACCGGAGGCTTCGGTGCGCATGCCGGCGCCGAGAAGGTCGGTGCGACGGTTATTCCCATGTCCTCGGGAAACACGCAGCTTCAGATTCAGACAATGATAGATTTCGGCGTAACCGTTCTCTGCTGTACTCCGTCCTATGCGATGTATCTCGGAGAAGAGATAGAGCGCATGGGTGTAAAGGATAAGCTGCACCTTAAGGCGGGCATCTTCGGCGCCGAGCCGTGGACGGAGGAAATGAGGAAAAAAATTGAAGAAAAGCTCGGTATAAAGGCGTATGATATATACGGACTCTCCGAGGTTATGGGCCCCGGCGTATCCTGTGAGTGCGAGTGTCAAAGAGGCATGCACATATGGGAGGACAACTTCATAATAGAGGTTATTGACCCCGATACCGGCGAGGTTTTGCCGGAGGGGGCAACCGGAGAGCTGGTATTTACATCGCTCACCAAAGAGGCTTTCCCCGTAATACGCTACAGAACAAGGGATATCTGCTCGCTGAATTATGAAAAATGCGCATGCGGAAGAACTCATGTACGCATGAACAAGCCTCAGGGCAGGTCGGATGACATGCTAATCATACGCGGTGTCAATGTATTCCCGTCACAGATTGAGGAGGTTCTCCTGAAGGTTGCCGGCGGTGAAATCACTCCGAATTATCAGATTGTTGTCGGAAGGGAAAACAACACGGATACATTTGACGTAAATGTTGAGATGAGCGAGGCTCTTTTTGCCGACGATGTAAAGTCCATTGAAAAAATCGAAAAGACCATTACAGAAAAGCTTCGTTCAACACTCGGTATCGGAGCAAGAGTTCACCTTGTAAACCCGAAATCAATAACCCGCTCCGAGGGCAAGGCGAAACGTGTTATTGATAACAGAAACCTGCATGATGTATAATATAAATGTGGAAACGGAGATGGTATCATGATTATAAAGCAACTTTCGGTTTTTGTAGAAAACAAAAAGGGCAGGCTCCATGCCATAACGCAGGTGCTTGCCGATAACGATATTGATATCAGTGCGCTCTCTCTTGCGGATACCTCCGACTTCGGGGTTTTGAGACTTATTGTAAACAAGCCCGAGG
This sequence comes from uncultured Oscillospiraceae bacterium, assembly GCA_900545655.1. GTDB lineage: Bacteria > Bacillota > Clostridia > Oscillospirales > Acutalibacteraceae > UBA1227. Next base: position 26,140 of record UQZY01000007.1, on the reverse strand, counting down.
AGGCAAAGGCTGCGCTTAAGGAAAGCGGCGTTGTTGTGAAGATAACGGATGTTGTCGCAGTGGTTATGAACGACGCTCCGGGCGGAGTTGCGGGAGCGCTCAAGGTCTTTGCAGACAATGACGTAAATGTCGAGTATATGTATGCCTGTGTAGGAAAGACAACCGGAAAGGCTCTCATGGTTGTACGCACGGACGACATACCGCGTGCGGAGGAGGTCCTTGACAAGGCGGGATATGCACTTGCAAATCCGGCGGACATATACAGGGTATAAACAAGGCTTATAAGCAAGGGATAATAAAAAGGCTTCGGACGTGTGTCCGGAGCCTTTTTCAGGTATACCTGTCTGCGGCGTATTTGCCGTAATTTTATTTAACAAAAAGAATATTTGTTGTGAGATTGCTTGCCGTGAGATTTTTTGCTGTGAGCTTCTTTGTCTCGAGTTTCTTTGCCGTTAGCTTCTTGAGTTGAAGGCCGTAAAAATCAATCAAAGTACCTGAAGGTAGGAAGAATCTCGAGCTTGAATTTATTCATCTCATGCATGCGGTCAATCTTTTCTTTTATTTCCGGTGACGGCTCAATCCCGCGACGGATATAGTCGTCAAGAGTCTGATAGGTGAAGCCCAGATTGTCCTCGTCGGTTTTTCCGCAAAGACCGTCTATGGGCGGCTTCTTTACAAACTTTTCGGGGAGTCCGAGTGTGCGGCCTATTTCTATGACCTCTTCAACCGTAAAGTTTGAGAGTGGCCCAAAGTCACCTGCACCGTCGCCGTATCTTGTGGCATATCCGACCCAGTCCTCCGAAAGGTTGCAGGTGTTTGCTACACGTCCGTTGTTTGATGCGCCTACAAAATAAAGAGTTGCCATGCGAATGCGTGCCGGGAGGTTAAACCTCGCCTGCTGTGTCACTTCAAATTTGCCTTCTGTTGCGGCGTATACTCCGTCAACTGCATCCTTTATGTTTACCGTGTAGTTTTTTATGTCAAGAAACTTACATAACTCTATGGAATAATCGATATCAAACTGCTCGCCCTGCGGCATCATAACGCCTATAACACGGTCTTTTCCGAGTGCTCTTACACAGAGTGCGGCGACTACTGAGCTATCCTTACCGCCGGAGATTCCGACAATAGCGTTACAGCCTTTGCCGTTTTTGTCAAACCATTCTCTTATCCATTCCACACATTTTTCTGTGGCGTCCTTTGCGTTAAATGTGTACGTGTTTGCCATTTGTCATTATCTCCTTTTCAAAAATTCGGGTAAAGTATATCATATTTCGGGGCTTTGTGATATACTATTTTATATTTTTTCCATATGAATTACGAAAGGCATTTTCTTTATGACGGATAAGCTTACAAAAGTTGAAGAACGTTTTGAAACGGTAAATGATTTGCTGTCAAAGCCGGAGATAGTCTCCGACCTTGAGCAGTATACATCGCTCCTGAAGGAGCTCAAGCAGATAACTCCCGTTGTTGAAAAATTCCGTGAGTATAAAAAGGCGGATTCCTCTCTTAAGGAAGCAAGGGAGCTTCTTGATGCCGGAGGGCTTGAATCGGATTTCAGGGAGATGGTTCAGGAGGAGCTTGAGAGTGCGAAGGAAGAAGTTGAGCGCATAACCGAGGAACTTAAGGTTCTTCTTCTGCCGAGGGACCCGAATGATGACAAGAACGTCATAGTTGAGATACGTGCCGGCGCCGGTGGCGAAGAAGCGGCGCTTTTCGCAAACTCACTGTACCGTATGTACACCATGTATGCGGAGGCACACGGCTTTAAGACCGAGGTGCTGAACGAAAATCCGACGGAGCTCGGCGGATACAAGGAGATAAGTTTTGAGGTAAAGGGAGACGGCGCGTATTCGCGCTTCAAGTTTGAAAGCGGAGTCCACCGGGTTCAGCGTGTGCCGGAGACAGAGTCGCAGGGACGTATTCAGACATCTACGGTCACGGTTGCGGTTTTACCGGAGGCTGAGGACGTTGATTTCGAGCTTGACCCTGCCGACGTAAAGATTGACGTGTTCCGTTCGAGCGGTGCCGGCGGACAGAAGGTAAACAAGACATCATCGGCTATACGTGTAACGCATATTCCGACCGGCATGGTTGTTGAGTGTCAGGATGAGCGAAGTCAGTATAAAAACAAGGATAAGGCTCTTAAGATTTTACGCTCGCGCCTGTTTGATATCGAGCAGGCAAAGCATGACGCCGAAATTGCGGACGCGAGAAAGTCCATGGTCGGAACGGGTGACCGAAGCGAACGCATAAGAACATACAATTTTCCGCAGGGACGTGTTTCGGACCACCGTATAAACCTTACTCTTTACAAGATTGAAGCGATAATGAACGGTGATCTTGACGAGCTTATCGATGCGCTTATAACCGCGGATACAGCCGAAAAGTTAAAAGCAGAAGTGTGATTTTTTAAATGGAAACTAAGTTACTTACAGCAAAAGAAGTGAATGAGGCGGGAAAAATCCTGAAAAACGGCGGACTTGTGGGTATACCCACGGAGACCGTATACGGTCTTGCCGCAAATGCGCTCGACGGCACCGCCGTCGCGAAGATTTTTGCGGCAAAGGGACGACCGCAGGACAATCCTCTCATTGTACATATCTCGAGGCTTTCGCAGCTTGATGACCTTGTGGCATTCGTTCCTCCGGTCGTCTATGACCTGGCTGACGTGTTTTGGCCGGGTCCGCTCACCATTATTATGGAAAAGTCCGGAATCATTCCGGATGAGGTGAGCGCCGGGCTGCCGACGGTCGCTATACGTATGCCGTCACATCCGCTCGCGAGAAAGATAATTGACGCTGCAGGCGTGCCTCTTGCGGCACCGTCGGCAAATACGTCAGGCAAGCCGAGTCCGACTACCGCAGACCATGTCATGCATGACATGAGCGGCAAAATAGATGCAGTTCTCGACGGAGGGCCGTGCGGTGTCGGCGTTGAGTCTACAGTAATAACGCTGTGTACGAGAAAGCCGAGGATTCTCAGACCGGGGAGAGTGACTCCAGAGGAACTGGAGGAAGTTCTCGGTGAGGTTGAAATAGATGACGCCGTTCTCGGAAAACTCAAGGACGGAGAGACTGCCGCAAGCCCGGGGATGAAGTATAAGCATTATTCTCCGAACGCAGAGGTTTTCGTTATTGACGCTGATACGGAGTCCTTCAGGAGATATGTAAATGACGCCGCAGCGAAAAGCGGAGCGTCAAAAACGGCTGCACTCGTCTTTGACGGAGAAGATGGAGGTTTTGTCTGTAAAACCCTTTCCTTCGGTGAAAAGGATGATGATTGTGCCCACGCACATAAATTGTTTGCGGCACTCAGGGAATGTGACGATTTGGGCTTTTCTTCGGTGTACGTACATTGTCCGTCATATGACGGCGTAGGTCTTGCGGTTATGAACAGACTTCTTCGTGCCGCAGATTTCAAAGTAATAAAGCTTTAAGGAGTAGATTATGCGACGAGCCGTTATAGTAGGGATTACCGGTCAGACCGGTGCCGGAAAAAGTACAGTTTGTGAAATGCTGAAAAAATACGGATATGCTGTTATAGATGCCGATGAAATAGCGGCTCTCATAACCGAAAAGGGTTCACCCGTCTTAACGCAGCTCTCTATGGCCTTCGGACCGGGAACGCTTAATGAGGACGGAACTCTCAACAGAAAAGTGCTTGCACAGAGAGCCTTTTCAGACCCGTCTCAAACAGCTCTTTTAAACTCCATTACTCACCCGGAGATAGTAAGACTTATAATGAAAAAGGTAAACGGGGAGTTTTGGAACGGTTACGAGGCTGTTTTGATAGACGCACCGCAGCTCTTTGAGAGCGGGCTTTCGGATAAATGCGGATTTATCGTTTCCGTAACCGCACCGGAGGAAGTAAGGCTTTCACGTATCATAAAAAGGGACGGTATTGATGAGGAAAGTGCGAGACTTCGTATGTCGGCACAGTATGACGAGAGTTTTTTTATAGAGAACTCGGACGTTGTTATTCAAAATGACGGTAACGATGAACGTCTAAAGGAACAGATTCTTTATACGGCAAGACTTATTGAGACTAAAATAAGCGGAGAAGCAGAATAATAAAAAATAATCGATACAAAATCAGTAAAAAGGTAACGGAGGTTTTAAAATGGCTAAAGAAAAATCAGCGGCAGAAAAGCTTGCGGAAAAGCTTTGCTATGAGCCTGAGCATATCTCAAAGGCTTCAGACGAGAGTGAGATTGAAAAAGCGGATAAGTTCTGTGAGGGATATATCGACTTTCTGAACACCGCAAAGACAGAGCGCGAGGTGTCGGCGCTTATAAAGAAAGAGGCCGTAAAAAGAGGCTATACCGAGTTTGATAAGACAAAGACATATAAGCCGGGCGACCGTGTTTACAGGGTAAACCGTGAAAAGGCAATCATTCTCTGTGTGTTCGGTAAAAAGGACATAAGAGAGGGTATAAAGCTTGCTATTGCGCATATCGACTCTCCGCGCCTTGATCTCAAACCGAATCCTCTCTATGAGTCGGACGACATGGCCCTTTTTAAGACTCACTACTACGGCGGAATAAAGAAATATCAGTGGACGGCGATTCCTCTTTCGCTTCACGGCGTTATCGTAAAGGCAAACGGCGAAAAGGTTACCGTCAATATCGGTGAGGACGAGGGCGACCCGAAATTTGTTATAACCGACCTTCTTCCGCATCTCGGTGCGGAACAGGGTAAACGCCCCTTAAGCAACGGAATAAAGGGCGAGGAGCTCAACATAGTTGTCGGCAGCAGACCGTTTAAGGATGATAAGGCTTCAAACCTTGTAAAGCTCAATATCCTTAAGCTTCTCAACGAGAAATACGGAATTATTGAAAAGGATTTCCTTTCGGCAGAGCTTGAGATTGTACCGGCATTCAAGGCGTGTGACATAGGACTTGACCGAAGCATGATAGGAGCTTACGGCCATGATGACCGCGTTTGCGCATATCCTGCGGCACAGGCAAATTTCAGCCTTGAAAAGCCTGAATTCACATCGGTTTCAGTTCTCACGGACAAAGAGGAAATCGGCAGTGTGGGTAATACCGGCCTTGATTCCGCATACGTTCCGAATTTTATTCACGACATATCCGAGGTGTTCGGCGCAAACGGCAGGGATGTCATGTCAAAGTCCGAGTGTCTTTCGGCCGACGTCAACGCCGCCTTCGACCCGACCTTCCCGGAGGTTATGGAAAAGCGCAATGCGTCATACCTTAACAAGGGTGTGGTAATAACAAAATACACCGGTGCACGCGGCAAGTCGGGCTCCTCCGACGCCTCTGCCGAGTTTATGGGAAAGGTTCGCGGCTTCCTTGAGAAGAACAAGGTTATATGGCAAATCGGCGAGCTCGGCGCCGTAGACGCAGGCGGCGGCGGAACAGTTGCTCTTTACGTTGCAGGTCTTGACATCGACGTTGTTGACGTCGGCGTCCCCGTGCTCTCCATGCATTCACCGTTTGAGGTTGTTGCAAAATCAGACGTATACATGGCATACAGAGCATTCTATGAATTTTTCAGTCTGAAATAATATAAAATAGCGTATATTAAGAAAAAAGCCTCGCTCATCTAAAAGGATGAGCAGAGGCTTTTATTGTTTTTGAAGGTGTAATAAAAATATCCCCGCTTGTTTGAAAAAACAAACGGGGGATAAGTTTTATTCTTTAAAGATACAGTAATTCTCAGGTATAGGTTCCCATCAGCCAAAAACGCAATTCCTTGGGAAGCTCCCATTCCTCATCAGCGAGCAGTTCGTCTACGATTTCCTGTAGGTATTCCTGTTTTGTTTGCTCTTTTTTCATTTCGCTCATGATGAACCTCCTTTACCTCTTTGTATTGCTCAGCGTCCCTCCATCATGATCCAAACCTTGGATCCAGCTGCGGCTGCCCGCTCAATCCAGTACTTTTCATACGGCCAGTAGATTTCCTTAAATTGATTTGGGCTCAGATACGATGCAATATGTGTCATGTGGCGGCAGATTCTTACTGACCCGGGAATCGGACGATTTTTGGATGATATCATTCCGGTTTCGCAGGTGGATGAGTTTACGATGGCGTCGGTGCACGGTTACCTCGGGGCTCTCTGTCAGATGGTGAAGGAGGATCCCGAACGCTTTCCTCTGGATATTCTGTTTCCGAAGGTTTTACAATGCTGTTTTCGTATTCTGTGTATTCCCGTGGAAAAGACGGAGGATATGACAAGGGATTTAGAGCGATGTATTCATCTTTTTTCAGAGCAGAACCTATAAAACAAAACCCGCAAAGGCTTATACACCTTTGCGGGTAACTTTTTTGTAAAGCGTTTACGGATTATTTGTTTTTGAACTGCTGCTTCATGCGGGCTTCCTTTGAAAGGATTGTCTTGCGAAGTCTGAGTGAAACAGGAGTTACCTCGAGAAGCTCGTCATCTGAAATGAATTCCATACATTGCTCAAGGCTTAAGATGGTAGGGGGTACAAGACGAAGCGCGTCATCGGAGCCGGATGCTCGTGTGTTGGTGAGGTGCTTGGTCTTACATACATTGCAGACGATATCCTCGTTTCTTGCGGACTCGCCGACTATCATTCCCTCATATACTTCAACGCCGGGACCTACAAAGAGGCGGCCGCGCTCCTGTGTGTTGAAAAGTCCGTATGCGTTTGTTTCGCCGGTCTCGTGAACAACTATCGAGCCACGCTCACGGGTCTGGATATCTCCCTTGTACGGCTGATATCCGTCGAAGAGCTGATTCATGATGCCGTTTCCGTTGGTGTCGGTGAGGAATTCGCTTCTGTAGCCTATAAGACCGCGTGACGGGACAGAAAATTCGAGATGTGTCGCGCCGCCCTCGTGAACGACCATGTTTGTAAGTTCTGCTTTTCTTGAGCCGAGCTTTTCGATGACGTTTCCGACGTACTCCTCCGGAACTTCAACAGAAAGAATCTCCATAGGCTCGAGAAGCTCTCCGTTGTCATCCCTTTTGTAGATAACCTTCGGACGTGATACCTGGAACTCGTAGCCCTCACGGCGCATGGTCTCAATGAGTATTGAAAGGTGAAGCTCTCCGCGTCCGGAAACCTTGAACGTATCCGTCGAATCTGTTTCTTCAACGCGCATAGATACGTTTGTCTCAACCTCTTTAAAGAGTCTGTCGCGGATGTTTCTCGAGGTTACGAACTTTCCCTCTCTGCCTGCAAACGGGCTGTTGTTTACTATGAAATTCATGGAGATGGTAGGCTCGTCTATCTTTATGAAGTCAAGAGGCTCAACGCACTCCGGATCACAGGCGGTTTCACCTATGTTGATGTCTGAAATACCCGAAACGCAGATGATTTCACCTGCTGCCGCCTCGTCAACCTCAACTCTCTTGAGTCCTTCGTATACATAAAGCTTTGAAACTCTTACGTTTTCTTTGCTTCCGTCGGCCTTGCAGAGAACAACCTGCATATTTTTATGAATGGTTCCTCTCTCTATGCGTCCTATACCTATACGGCCTACGTAATCGTCATAATCAAGGCTTGAGAAAAGAACCTGAAGCGGAGCGTCCTTGTCGCCCTTGGGAGCCGGAACCTCTTTGATTATTCCCTCAAAGATAGGGCGCATATCTCCCTCGCGGTCACGCGAGTCATACGAAGCATATCCGTCCCTTGCGGAAGCGAAAACCACGGGGAATTCAATTTGCTCCTCATCTGCTCCGAGCTCGATAAAGAGGTCTATTACCTCATCAACAACCTCTGCGGGACGGGCACCGGGTCTGTCTATTTTGTTTATTACAACAACGACCTTTTTCTTGAGTGAGAGGGCTTTTTTAAGAACAAAACGGGTCTGCGGCATACAGCCCTCAAACGCATCGACCAAAAGAAGCACGCCGTCAACCATGAGGAGAATACGCTCAACCTCGCCTCCGAAGTCGGCATGACCCGGGGTGTCGATGATATTTATCTTTGTACTGCCATAGTGTACCGATGTATTCTTTGAGAGGATCGTGATTCCTCTTTCGCGTTCAAGGTCGTTTGAGTCCATGACTCTGTCCTCAACCTGCTCATTTGTACGGAAAATACCGCTCTGCTTCAAAAGCTCATCTACCAGGGTTGTCTTGCCGTGGTCAACGTGCGCAATGATAGCGACGTTCCTTATGTCTTCTCTGAGTTCCAAAATAAACACCCTCGCCTTATTTCTCTTTACAATAATACCTATAATTCTTAAACTAACACAGAATTTTAACACCGGATAAACGCTTTTTCAAGAGAAAGATGAATTTTTGGATAAATTGCCGAGGCGGGACGATGTATCGCTCTTGACTTTGACAACTTTGATAAGTAAAATTATCTGTAGCCGCAAAATAAAATTCAAACAGCGGCAAAAAGGCAGACAATTAAATTAACGGGGGCGCTGAATATTCTTCGGCTGAGATGAGACCGTAAAGTCGATGTCCCTGAGACTCCGCTTCTTTGCGTCAGAGGCTCGGAGTCCGTACCTGATCAGGATAATGCCTGCGTAGGAAAGGAAGATTTTCAATGAAAAACAACAAAAACACGACGTATAAGCTGGTTGTGGCTGCTCTTATGATAGCAATCGCAACTGTTCTCAACGAGTTTGTAAAGTTCGACTCGCCGTTCTTACACGGTGGAAGCGTAACTGTATTCAGCCAGGTTCCCATAATTGCAATGGGCTACATCTTCGGGCCTGCCTGGGGACTTGCAACAGGCTTCACATTCTCTGTTCTTCAGATTATTTTCGGCTTGTCAAACTTCGGATATGTAAAAGGAATCGGCGCATATATCATTCTTGCTCTCTTTGACTACCTTATTCCGTATACGCTTCTCGGACTTGGCGGAATCTTTAAAGGTAAGTTTAAGAACAGCGGTATAGACTTGACCGTAGGTACTCTTATGGTATGCGTTATTCGTTATCTCTGCCACTTTATCTCGGGCGTTACTGTTTGGGGCGGATGGACTGAAGGAAAGGCAGCAAAAGAAGTATTCGTATATTCTCTTACATACAATGCAGGCTATATGATACCGGAAACTATCATCACGCTCATAGGTATTCTTGCTCTCTGCAAGTTCCTGTTCCCGAGGCTCGATGATAACGGTATGCTTAAGCAAAAATCATAAATATTCTCGAAGGGGTGATCCCGGTTGGCAAAGAAAAATGAGGAACAAAAAGAAAAACTGAATCCCGGAACCACAGAGGAAAAGCAGACGGAAAAAGAACCCGTCAGCGACACGAACGCTAAAAAAGAACCCGTCAGCGACACGAACGTTGAAAAAGAACCCGCGGCAGTTACCGAGGGCGAAGAGCTTCTTGAGCTTGTGGAGGCTATGCCGGGTGAGGTTATTTTAGATGTTAATCCTCCTGAGGATGACAAAATTCCGCTTGATCCTGAGAGCGGAATAGATCCGGAAAAGCTTGAGTCCGAACTCTCAGACCTTAAAGACCTTGTTCAAAATGAAATTGACAAGATGATGGAGGAGAGTCCGGACAAGGATTGGAAGGATATTGTCAAAGAGGCAAGGGACGCAAAGCTTGCCCGCAAAACGTCAACCGGAAAACTCTGTGAGTGCTGCGGTGAGAACGAAGTAGATGAGGACGAAACCTATTGTGAGTCCTGTCTTGAGACAATGAAGCACTATCCCTTTGACTGGTGGAAGTTCATATCTCCCGTTATCACCGTGATTCTTTTGGTGCTTTGCTTTAGCTTCTTTGCTATTTCTTTGCCTGTATACAAGGAAACAGCGGAGGCTCAGAAACTCGTAAAGAGCGGAAAACTGCAGTCCGCGCTCTCCGCGTACGACAAGATAAATGCGGAGATAAAGGTAACGGACGAAAACTTCGGCTCAAGGTACCTTTTGTATCAGCTTCGTCTTTATGACAAGATAGGTATAGACGAGTATGAGGCCTTGAGCAAGTTTATTGAAAAATACTATGTCGGTACATCCATAGACAAATGGTATAACAAAGAGGCAAAAGGAATAAGTGACAAGGTCACCTCCTATAAAAACCTCTATAAGTGTGTAAATAAGGCCATGCAGGTCGCAACTGATTATGACTCTTTCGTAGATGCGTACGAAAAAGAAATAAAGGGCGAAAACTTCAACGAGGCCCAGGTTCTTTACTATAAGTACTATGCAGCCGTAACTTACGGGGAAAGCTCCGAAAAGAAGATGGAGATTCTCAACAAGATAAAGGAAGTTGATCCGAATTTCAAATCACTTTATCTTCCCCTTATGGGAGAGGTTGCGCTCGCCGACAGAGACTATGATGCAATGATAAAGTACTCTGCAGAGATTCGTGATTTTAACTGTGAAACACCGTACGCTTATTGGTACAAAATAGTTGCATACAGACTTCAGGGTAACATACCGAAGGCTGCGGCAGCCTGCAACGAGGCTCTTGAGGTTTTACCGCAGGATGGACTTATAAACTACCAGATGGCGGTTATTTGTCTATTGCAGGGACAGAACAAGACGGCAAAAACATATGCGGAAACAGCGTATAACAATGCGTCCACCGCAAGCGGCTTCCTGTCCTCGGCGAGCCTTTATTACCTTTGTTGTGAACTTACCGATGACAGTGAAACATCAAAGGCAATAAGCGAAAATCTTACAAGCTATGGATACGGTCTTGCTCAGGAGGTAGAGAAGATACTTGACGGAAGCATGACAGTGGAAGATGTGTTTGTAAACGGGGAAGGAGATTTTACATGGGGCTGATATACTTCATTATTAAGATATTGACTTTACCCGGAACCATGTTTAAGGCGTTCATGGAGCATTTGAGCTGCCGTATGTTCGGAGTACCCGTTGAATTTTCAAGGTATATTCAGAAAAATGAGCTCTGTGGACATGTTGAGCATATGCTGAGTCCCGCAAGGGGCAGCTTTGGTATCTGCTTTATGCCGCATATCGTAACTCTTTTTTGCGGACTTTGCTTTATTCTTCCGTCGTCAATGAACCTTTTCTATCTCGGAAAAGTAAATATCTTTTCGTGCATATTTATTTATTTCGGTCTTTCATTTCTGATGAACTGCTTTCCTTTGATTGAGGATGCGGTAAATATGTGGGAGAACCTCTACGGAAAAGATTCACACGCAAAGCTCGTTTCAAAGATTTTTATGGCTGTTCCGGCTGCGGTTATGTTTGCCGGAGCCTATCTTGAAAGATATTGTGTAACCTTTATAACAAGCATCGCATTTGCTTACGGTCTGCCGTATCTTATCGCGTGGTTTATACAACTGTAGATTTATTTGACGAACTTTATTTTATAAAAGCCTGATTTATAAAAAAATCAGATGACATAAAAAGGTCACCATCGTAGAAGATGGTGACCTTTTTAATTTGTGCTTTAAAGTAAGTCTATGTTTATGTCCTTCGGTGAATCAACATAAAAATCCGCAAGAGCTTTTATCTGATCCCTGTGTTTTTCCGACCACTTATCCCTTACCGCAACGAGCGGGAAGCCGGCATCCTTTACAGTTTTAACGGAGGTCAATGTATCCTCAAAAACATAGGTTTCCGATTTCGGAGTTCCGAGAGACTCAAGTGCGATTTCAAAAATATCCGGAGTTTTTTTGTCGACATTGTATTCCCCGCAGGTGAATACGCGGTCAAAGAAGTTCAGTATACCGGTTCTCTTTAGCGCGGACTCTACAAGATAACGATCCGATGCCGTTGCAACACACATCTTAACGCCTCGTTCGCGAAGTTCTTGCAAAAGTTCGGGAATCCCGGGCTTTACTTCAACGTCATAGAAATAAGAATCCTCTACCATTGAATCTATTTCGGCTACTATTTCATCTACGGTCATTGTAAAGCCGAAATGGTCTATAAAATAATTCGACATATCATGAAGAAGCATGGTGCCGAGAAGCTTCCTCTGCTCTTCACTTACTGTTATTCCCTTTGTTTTAAGGTAACGCGGAGCGATATCTATCCACACATGCATGGAGTCGAGCAGCGTTCCGTCCATATCAAAAATTGCGCCTTTTATTGCCAATGTATCAGTCCTCCATTTCCACAAATCCGAAGCCTGTCATCTGGTCTCCGAAGTCATCATATCTCTCATCATCGGGAACCTCCACGTACGGTATTTCTTCGACAACCTCCATTTTTCTTGCGTGTGTCCAAAGGGACGGAGTTATCCTTACGGTGTATCCGCAGCCGTTCGGCGAAAGCCATTCGGGCATCGGAAGCTCCGGCAGGGCAAAATGACTCATAAGCCCCATGATAACACCGCCGTGAGTTACGATTGTAGCTTCCGTTACACCGGTTTTAAACATACCCTCAACAATTTTCTCGAATGCTCCGCTTATACGTGCCCCGAATTCAGCGTTTGATTCGCCGAACGGCGGCGCCGCGTCCGGTCCTCCGGAGAGCCATTCCTTAAACATTTCATCATTCTTGAGCTCGTCCGCTGTCTGACCCTCAAATTCACCGAAATTATACTCGATAAGATCATTTAGTATGATAGGCTCCTTGTCTGGAAACAACTCCTTTGCTGTTTGCCTGCAGCGCAGCAGCGGACTGCAAAAGAGGACCGGCGCGTCAGGGTATGTCATTTCTTCTTTCATTTGGCGAAGACTCAAAATACCCTGCTCGCAGACCGGTATATCCCTGTGTCCTACGTATTGACCGTCCAGGTTTCCCTGTGTAAGGCCATGTCTTATGAGGTGGATTTTATATGTTTTCATAGTTGCCTCCGAGTATAATTTTTAGTATAATTTCAATAAACAGACTGAATTTTATTACAGATTGTATATTTAACGCAAGTAAGGTTGTGATCATGATGACAAAATCGGGTACAAAGGGTGCGGCAAATATCTTTTCAGAAAAAATAACCGAGCTTAGAAAAACCAAGGGGCTCAGTCAGAAAAAGGTGTCACAGGAGCTCGGAATTTCCCAGGCCCTGCTCTCTCACTATGAAAACGGACTGCGTGAATGCGGTCTTGATTTCGTTGTGAAAATTGCAAATTACTACGGTGTAAGCTGTGACTTCCTACTCGGAAATTCCAACAGCACGATATCTCTTGACGAGGATCCGAAGATTTCGGATATCCCCGAGGACCTTGAAATGGGTACGGATACCGTTGTGCGTGCCGCGATAGCCGCCGCCACGAGAATGAGCAAGGATGATGAGCTTCTTAAGTACATAATAGACGTATACGGAATCGCCACTTACTTTGTAGTGTATGCCGGGGTAAAGCACGGCGCACTGCCTGTATCATGGATGTGTGACAATCCCCTGAACATGAACTCCGCCGCATATCTCGGGTCCACGATAAGCAATATGCTGCACGATGTAAAATCCGGTGCAAAAAAGCACACAAAAGAAAAAGTCCCGGACTGTATACGCACGGTGTCAACATGGGTCAACGATTATTTAAATGTCAGTATAGCAAGTCTTTTGTAGACTGTCAAAGAACGGAGCGTGATTTTGTCACGCTCCTTTTATTTTTTCTTTTTTGTTTTTAGGAATATCGGCTTATGTATGTCATGGCTTTTTTTATGTCATGGCTTCTTTTCATGACATGGCTTTTTTTATGACATGGCTTTTTTTATGACATGGCTTCCTTGTACATCTGTATATACAAGTCGGCAGACCTTGCCCAGCTGAAGTCACATTTCATTGCGCGTGAAACAAGCTTTTTCCATGCTTCCTTGTCGTTGTAATAAAGGTCGATACACCTGTTTATCGCCCAATGCATATCCTGTGCATTGTATGTCTTGAAGGTAAATCCGTTTCCTTTTCCGTCACCGCAATCGGATACGGAGTCCCTGAGACCTCCTGTTTCACGGACGATGGGAATTGTTCCGTAACGGAGAGCAATCATCTGTGAAAGACCGCACGGCTCGCTCTTGGAGGGCATGAGGAACATATCGGAGCCTGCATAAATCTGCCTCGAAAGCGTGGTATCAAACGCAAGCTCAAGTCTGAACTTGTCCGGATGACGTGACGCAAGTCCTCTGAAAAAGTCCTCGTAAACGGAGTCTCCCGTTCCGAGCACGATAAACCTCACCTCCGTGTTATAGAGAAGCTCGTCTATCATGTTTGTTATCAGGTCGAGACCCTTGTGCGAAACAAGTCGGGAAATAAGAGACATGATGGGCACGTCCGGCTTATGCTCAAAGCCGAAGCGTTCCTCAAGAGCCTCCTTGCACTTTGCTTTGCCGGTCTTTCTCGCGGCAGAATATTTGTAAGGAAGAGCCTTGTCGGTCTGCGGATTATAACTGTCAACGTCTATTCCGTTGAGAATACCGGTAAGCTTCCACGAGTTTTTGAGAAGTATCCCGTCAAGACCGTGGCTGTACCACGGATCGAGAATTTCATTTGCATAAGACGGTGAAACTGTTGTCACCTTGTTGCAGCATTCGATGGCGCTCTTTGAAAAGTTTACAAGCCCGTCATAGTCAAGAAGAGAATAATCGGACGGGGAAACGCCTATAACCTCATTCAAAAGCTCGGTTCCGTAGACACCCTGATACTGTATGTTGTGAATTGTATATACGGTGCGGATGCCCTCGTATCCGGGCCTGTTTGCATAAAATGAGTTATAGTAGAGCGGGACAAGAGCCGTCTGCCAGTCGTTACAATGTATGATATCCGGCTTAAAATCATCTATGTGTGAGATGATTTCCAGCACCGCCCTTGAAAAAAATGTAAACCTTTCGGCATCATCATAGTAACCGTAAAGTCCTGAACGTTTAAAATAATATTCGTTATCTATCAGATAATAGATAACGTTTCCGATTTTGCTCTCAAAAACTCCGCAATACTGCCTGCGCCATGCCACGGGCACGTCAAAATAGCAGAGAAAATTCATGGATTCACGGAGCTCGGGCTTTACGCACTCATAAAGAGGAAGAACTACGCGTACATCCTCTCCTTTTTCGGCAAGTGCTTTCGGAAGTGCGCCCGCAACCTCTCCGAGACCGCCGCTGTGCGCAAAAGGTGTGGCTTCACTTGCGGCAAATAAAATTTTCATAAGACCCTCCAAAAAAGTAGTTAAACGGTGATGTTTTTGCTGATGTAAACCGGATAAGTCGGATCTCCGGAGAGCTGCTTATTCGGAGTGATGATGGCGTTCTTATCCGTGATTACACAGTTGAGAGATGAATTTTTCTGAATTCTCGAACCCTGCATGATGATTGAATTCTTTATAACGGCGCCTTCTTCAACGTATACGTCTCTGAAAAGAATTGAATTCTCTATGGTTCCGTTTATCGTACAACCGTCGGCAATGAGCGAGTTTGATACGTTAGAATGAAGTCCGTATGTAGCGGGTATATTGTCACATATCTTCGTCATTATCTGATTGTTCTTGTCAAAGAGCATTTTTCTGTTTTCGGGGAGAAGCAGCTCCATATTTACTTTGTAGTATGTTTTAAGGTTGTCGATTATTTCCGCAAAGCCGCGAGCTTCATACCCGTATACCTTAAGGCTCTGAAGGTTCGCCTGAACGACCTCTCTCTCGAAGGAGGTTGCGTTATGGGCTATAGCTGTGCGTACTAAGTATTCGAGAAGTGATTTCCTCATAATCAGGATATTAAAGGAATAATTTGCCTCTGCGCCGAAGTCCTGATTCTGTGCCGTTGAAATCTCGGTTATTCTTGAGTTTTCATCTATCTCGAATGTCATAAGGTCGGGACACTTCGGAACCTTGCCTTTTTTATAAACTACGGTTACATCCGCTTCTTTTTCCGTATGGAATTTGAAAAGCTCGGTAAAGTCAAAGTTGTATATGGCGTTGGCGTCAGTCATTACAACGTATTCCTGCCTTGCCTTGCGTAAAAAGTCGGCGATACTGTAGAGGGATGAAAGTCGTGATTCGTGCCCTATGATTGCGTTTGAGGTGTTGTACGGCGGGAGAATAAACATACCCTCGCGTTTTCTTGCAAGATCCCACGGCTTTCCGGAGCCCACATGGTCCGAAAGAGACTGGAAGTTGTTTTTCGTTATGATTCCCACCTGTGTTATTCCCGCATTTACCATGTTTGAAAGAGGGAAGTCTATCATTCTGTATCTGCATCCGAAAGGAACGGATGCCATTGTTCGTACAGCTGTAAGTTCACGAAGCGTATAGTCGTAAGCCTGAGCGTGTATGATTCCGAGTACATTGTTTGCTCTCATTATGCTTCCTCCTTTACGTCTTCAGATATCATTGATTTCGGGAGAACCCTTGCACGATTGCCTATCTTAACGCCCTCGCCTATGACGGCGATTCCCCATTTTTCGGTTTCGTAGTCCTCGGGACGTGCTCCGACAACCGCGTCTTCTCCTATCACGGCGTCCTCGGCAACTATGGCATACTCGACGCGTGCGCCTTTCTTGATGACCGAGCCCGGCATGATGATGGAGTCGTGTACTACGGCGCCTTCTTCAACCGTAACATTTGAGAACAGTACGGAGAAGTCAACGTCACCGTTTATTTCACAACCCTCGGAAATCATGGCGTTCTCCACCTTTGCATCCTTAGAGATATACTGCGGCGCGGCACTGGGGCTTCTTGCGTATATCTTCCAGGTCGGGTCGTTGAGTTCTATTCCCGAGGAGGGAGAGAGAAGATCCATGTTTGCCATCCAAAGACTGTCTATTGTGCCTACATCACGCCAGTATCCCTTGAACGGATAAGCGACCAGCTTTTCTCCCGCTTTGTGCATAGCGGGGATGACATCTTTTCCGAAGTCGTTGCTTGACTCTTTGTTTGCCTCATCCTCGATGAGGTATTTGCGCAGCTTTTCCCATGTAAATATGTAAACTCCCATGGAGGCCTTGTTGCTGTGCGGAACCTCTGGCTTTTCCTCAAACTCCTTTATGGTTCCGTCCTCGTTTACAATCATGAGACCGAAGCGTGATGCCTCCTCCCATTCAACCTCGAGCATGGCGATGGTGCATGCCGCATTTTTTTCTTTGTGGTAGCTGAGCATCTCGGAGTAATCCATTTTATAGATGTGGTCTCCGGAAAGTATAGCTACGTATTCGGGATTGTATTTGTCTATGAAGTTTATGTTTTGATAAATGGCGTTGGCGGTACCCTTGTACCACTCTGTTCCCTCGATTTTCTGATAGGGAGACAGTATATGTACGCCACCGTTACTTCTGTCAAGATCCCACGGCTCTCCGTTTCCGATATAATCATTGAGCTCAAGGGGTTGATACTGAGTAAGAACACCAACCGTGTAAATGCCGGAGTTTACGCAGTTTGAAAGAGGGAAGTCAATTATTCTGTACTTTCCGCCGAAAGGAACCGCCGGCTTTGCGATTCTCTTTGTAAGAATTCCCAGACGGCTTCCCTGTCCGCCCGCAAGTAACATGGAAATGCAATCATTTTTTTGGGGCATATTTATTCTCCTTTACCTGTTTTTTCTGTATCCTCTTAAGGAAAAGTGCCGAATTTCCGGCAAGCTTCAGTTTAAGACTCGCGCTGTGGTTGTGCATGGGCTGTTTTACGGTACGAATTTTCCCGCTTGTACTGAAATCCGTACCGCCGAATTCTTTTATGTCGGTATTGAACACGACCTCGTAGGTACCGGGGTCTGCTCCGAGGAGATAATTTTCGCGATTAACCTCTGTGAAGTTAAGAATGACATAAAGCTCATCCTTATCACTTTTTCTTTTGTAGGCGAGAACTGAGTTGCAGTTATCATCCGGGATTATCCATTCAAAGCCCTCCCAACTGTAGTCAATCTGCCAAAGCTCGGGGGTTTCCTTGTAAAACCGATTGAGGGCTTTTGTAAATTCCTGCGTTTTTTTGTGCATGTCAAACTTAAGGAGCGCCCAGTCAAGCTCATCTTCGTAGTCCCATTCTTTAAACTGTCCGAACTCCGAGCCCATAAAGAGTAGCTTCTTTCCCGGATGGGTGTACATATACGCAAGCATGGAGCGAAGACCCGCAAACTTTCTGTTGTATTCCTCCGGTATATCCGGATTTCCGGGGTTTTTGTTTATGAGTGAGCCCTTTCCGTGAACGACCTCATCATGTGAAATCGGAAGAATGAAGTTTTCCGAAAAAGCATAGAAGAACGAAAATGTTAAGCAGTCGTGATTGTATTTTCTGCTCAGTCCGTCAAGGTTAAAGTAACGGATAACGTCGTTCATCCAACCCATGTTCCATTTGAAATTGAAGCCGAGACCGCCCATGTCCGTCGGCTTTGAAACCATGGGCCAAGCGGTGCTTTCTTCAGCTATCATCATTATGTCGTCATGGTCGCGGAAAACGGATTCATTCAGTTTCTGAAGAAATGCAACCGCCTCAAGGTTTTCCACTCCTCCGTTAACGTTCGGAATCCATTCACCGTCTTTTCGGTCGTAATTGAGGTAGAGCATGGAGGCAACCGCATCTACGCGGATACCGTCTACATGGTACTGCTCAATCCAGAACATGGCGTTTGAAATCAGGAAGCTTTGAACCTCACAGCGCCCGAAGTCAAAAACTCTGGTTCCCCATGCTTTGTGCTCTCCCTTTCTGGGGTCGGCGTATTCGTAGCAGGGCTCTCCGTCAAATTCATAAAGACCGCATTCATCTTTCGGGAAGTGAGCGGGAACCCAATCGAGAATAACACCTATTCCGTTTTGATGACACTTGTCTATAAGATAACGCAGGTCGTCGGGAGTTCCGTAGCGTGAGGTTGCGGCATAGTAACCGCAGACCTGATACCCCCACGATCCGTCAAAGGGGTATTCCGACAGCGGCATGAATTCGATATGAGTGTAGCCCATGTCGAGAACATACGGAATAAGCTCATCCGCAAGCTTTCTGTAAGAAAGGGTATTGCCATCCGGAAAGTGCTTCCATGATCCGGCATGAACCTCGTATATGTTTATGGGCATGTCATAGATACGGTTTTCCGCACGGTTTTCCAGCCATTTGCCGTCGTTCCATTCGTAGCTGTTCATCTCGTAGAACTTCGTTGCGGTGCCCGGACGGGTTTCCATATGGTAGCCGTACGGATCGCTTTTCATG
Organism: uncultured Oscillospiraceae bacterium; assembly: GCA_900545655.1. Classification (GTDB taxonomy): domain Bacteria; phylum Bacillota; class Clostridia; order Oscillospirales; family Acutalibacteraceae; genus UBA1227. The sequence continues at coordinate 7,201 of UQZY01000007.1, read as the reverse complement.
ATTGTGCTTCCGTTTTGACCCGTTATGGCATATTTGTAGTTTGTATACGGTTCAATCTTATCAGTTATTTCGGTTTCCCACAGACTGTCACTTATCTTGTACATGGGGTTTTTGTCTTTGTTCCAATCGTTAAAATCACCGACCACGCTGACAGATACGGCGTGCGGTGCCCATACTCTGAAGACAACGGTGTCCTCATCTATTCTATGTGAACCCATAAACTCATATGACTTCGCATTGTTTCCCTGATGAAAAAGATAAACCGGAACGGATAAGTCTTCCCTTTTTACTGACATGAATAAACCTCACTGATAAAAATTTCTGATTTTATTTGCCTGATTGTTTGACTGAAATGCTCAACCTGCCGAACTCGACCTGCTGAATTCAGTCTGTCCGATTCAATCTGCTATTTTCAGCCTGCCAATCCGACTTGCTGAACTCGACCTGCTATGCTCAGCTCGTCAATCCGACCTGATGAATTCAGTTTGCTGTGTTCAACTTGCCAAACTCAACCCGATACGTTCAATTTGATATACCTGATTTGTGATATATCACGGTAATTATAATACCTATATTTATTCCCTTTATAATAACAGAAAAAACATATTCGTTCAAGCAATTTGAACAAATAAAACCATAAAAAATGCACTTGTTTATAATTTTTGTACAAATTATTTGACCTTTTATTTGTACTTTGCATGGGAATACTAGCGGCAAGGGTGATTTTTATGAAAAAAAGAACAAAGCTTTCGTCGTATAAGATACTTGCAAAGACGATTATCAATGAAAATCCCGGCAGGTGCGCGGGCAGTTTTTTCTTCATATACGGGCCGCGGCTTTTCCTTTTGACGGGACTTGCCTTGACGGCCTTTATGTTTTCCGAAAAGCTGCTGCCCGTATATGCCGCCGCAATTACCGTTGTTCTGTCGTCACTTATTACTTTTTTTATCGACTCGTACACGGTAGCGCTGGGAGAGCTTTTTCTCTCGGCTCTCTCAGCGTCTTATTGCGGCGACATCTTTTCCGAGGAAAAAACCTTCAAAAATCTTTCCGCACACCTGCGTGAGTACGGAATGGCAAAGCTTATTGTGCTCAGGGTAAAATTTATATGCGAAATGATAAAGGATACGGTTTTTTCTCTTTTACCGATCGGGATAGTCATTACGTCTGTGTACGTGTTTGCAGGAGCATCTGCGATCCCGACCGAGGCTTTTTTTGTTGCGACTTCAGGCGTGCTGCTCGCCTTTAAGACCGTAAAAAGTCAACTTATAATGGAATATGATAAGTATAGATTCGTTTATTCGGAAAAAGCACTTTTTTCCGAAAATACATCCGACCGCAACAGCGTTGAGGTAGTGGGAGCAAGCCGTCATATGTGTGAAGAGGCTTCCGAAACAATAAAAAGATGTGAGCGTAGTTTCTTGTTTTGGAAATTTTTTGTGACGGTTACATTGCCGTTTATCTTGCCGGCGTTTTATTTTTCCGTATACAAAAAGGTGACGATGTACACAATCATATACAAAAATCACAAGACGGAGGCCGAGGATGAGAATGTACTTTCCGGGGCGCAGACGATTGTGTTTAATCTTGCAAATGAAATTGCATTCGGACGAAATGCATATTAATTGTTGTCAAGTGCATAAAATATATTTTGTAAATGCTTTTTGAACTTTTTTGCCAGACAATATATGGTGGTTTCAAAAAAATAAACATAAAAAAACACACAAATTATGCAAAATAGGCGAAAATCAGTGAAAAATATGGTTTTTTTCAAAAAACAAGACAAAAAAATGAATAAATAATGTTGATTTATTTCAAGGTTTAAGATATAATCTCTTGTATAGTGGATGGAATTCTGCTCGGAAATTTGTAATTTTTTAGAAAGTGAGGGACAGATATGGACGATAGGAGACGCACCATATCTTCCGAGGAACAGGCGAGGCTCTCATGCGTGTTTCGAACACACTTGAGGCTCAGAGATTGACTAAGTCCTTGGATTATCAGGAAAAATTAAGATCCCGCTCCAACATCAGACTTATCATTGCAATTATCTGCTTATTTGTTGCAATGACAACAATGATCATCAGTGGAGCACTTCTCGTAGTACTTTGGAGATACGCAGATCCGGTACTCGACACTGTAGTTCCGTTCCTTAAGAGGGTATTTGGGGACTTCGGAACAATCTGGTCCGGACTTGTAGAATCACTTACATACGTACCGGTAATGGTTGAACAGCTCACAAGACTTCTTGAGCAGGTTATCGTAATGCTTGAAGGTATCAACCAGATTGACCTTGCAGGTATGATGAGATACCTCACAAGTATGCTTGGAACTATGTCAGGTATGCTTGCTGACCTTCGTGGTGTTATGAGTGCAATGACTCCGATGCTTATAAACATGGGCAAGTCACTCTCAAGCATGATGAACGGCGGACTCGGCGAATTCATCAACAGCATCTTCGGCGATGGCTTCGTAGAGAACATGGGCCTTATCATGAGCGGTATGGTTCAGCAGCTCGCAAACGTTGTTCAGACAATTACTCCTTTGACAGACGCTATGCTTGAAGGTGTAAAGAAGGCTGACATGGGCAAGGTTGCTGACAGCACGGCTAACATGATTAATCAGATCCCCGGTGTTATGAACAGTGCAGCAGGCGCTATGCAGGCTATCGGTAAGGGTCTTGAGAAGATAGATCCTGAGCAGGCTGAAAGAATCATTGCAGGTCTCGGAGATTCCATGGAGGGCATGGTTAACGGCCTCAAGGGAATTGCAGGTCTTCTTGAAAAGTTAGGAAAGCTTCTTCCGTAATTGTTGACTACAATTACATATCTTTAGAGCAGATAATAATAAAGGCTCTCACCTTTGGGTGAGGGCCTTTTTGTTATCTCTTTGGTACGTCTAATGGTGTATCGTTTATCTTTTTTGTGTATCGCTTATCTTTCTAAGGAACTGAAAAAGGTATCACTTTTGAATGAAGTGATACCTTTTTAACTTCTGTAAATGCTTTTACATATTGTCTTCTATTTCATCAACGGCTTTTGAGGCTTCTTCTTTTTTTGCGTCGAGCTCAGCCTCAAGTCGGTTTACCGTATCGTCTGCCGTGCTGATTTCGTCATACTCGGTTTCAATTTCTTCAAAGCCGCCGTCATCATCGAGACATATCTCTTCTCCGTTTATGCTTGTAAGAGTATTGTTCTCTTTCGGTGCGCGATTTTTGAATTGGTCCTTGAACTTATCCATGCGCTTTTTTTTGTTTTTTGCTTTGTTATAAACTCGGAGACCGAAAATTACAAGCACGAACAGTAATACAATAGAGAGAATGACTATCAGGATAATTGCCCATACCGGAAGAGTGGTTTTTTCGTTTCCGGTTTTAACAACAAGGTTATCGAGACTTTCCTGTATGTTATAGCGGGCCTCGTCGATATCACTTAGAGAAACACAACCTATCGCAGCAACCTTCTCAGCTGTCTTCAGTGAGCTTGTAAGGGCGTTTACACTTTCCTTTGTGTACTTTGAGGTGCTCAGCGCCTGAGCCTCTGAAATGAGAGCGGAGAGCTCTGAACGGTACCCCTCAATCTCTGTTACATAGTTTGCCAATTCTTTGGCGTAATCGGTTTCAATTATGCTGTAGCCACATGCAGTGAGGTCTGTCCATCCGTCAAGTAAGTCCAGCCTGCCTCCGCAGAGCTCCGGCTTGGTTGTACTGATAAATGCCCGTCCTTTTCCGTCGAATCTGCTTAAAACCGAATTGTTGAATATGCTTGAATAAGATTTTTCTGCTGACAGCTCAACGGCCTGTGCGCCAGCGGAAAGAGCTTCCGTTGCATATTTTTTCGCGGAGCCGCTCGAATTGCCCGTATAAAGGGCGGATATGTGGCATATGGGAGTTCCGGTGTTATTTACAAAAGAAGATATGCTGTCCGGAGATTCTGCTCCTCTGAGAATAACAATGTCACATGCGTCAAGAGAGCGTGCAACCGTATTTATCTCATCGCCGTACTTAAAGCCGTTATTTATCATAAGCATGATATTTGATTTACAGGCGTTTAGTGCGTCTTCAAGGGAAGCGACCTTATACTTTGTGGGCTTTGCGTAGTTGCCGCCGCTCTTTTCCTTGAGAAGAAACTTTGACTGAATATCCTCAAGGGTGAAATCCGAAACCTTTCCTTCGGCGTCTGTGCTGTCTTCGGCTTTTACGCACGATTTTGAGAGGTTGTCACTTTCGAGAAGAACGAATTTTCCGTCCTTTGTTTTCTGTACGGAAACGGAAACGATATCCACCTTCATGTCGATACAGGCTTTTATTCCCTCCAGCGAATCGGCCGGAAAAAGTCTGGGAACGCCGCTTTTTGCGACACTTAATATTCTTCCGTTTGGGTTGAGAAATGCAGTTACTATTTCATCTGCTCTGGTTGACGGTTCCTCTGACTTTGTGTCTGTTACCGTACCGGTCGCAAAAGCACCGACGGCGGTGACAGAGAAAAGCATGACCAAACACAAGGCCAGAGAAAAGAACCTGTAAAGTTTTTTCATCTAAAACATAGCTCCTTCTACTCTGCGGTTCTGTTGTAATTTGCTCCGACGATTTTATTTCTGCCTGTTTCCTTTGCAATGTAAAGATTGTCATCCGCAATTGCTATCAGGTCTTCAGGCCTTCTGACAGCTTGCCTGATTGCGGCAACGCCTCCGCTTATCGTGACCGGTCTGTCTATTTCCTCGGCTATTTTAAGCCTGGAGAAATTTTCTCTTATCTGTTCGGCACGTACCAGCGCTGTTTCCTCGGTGGCACCCGGCATAACAAGCACGAATTCTTCTCCACCGTATCTTGAAACAATATCATAGTCGCGACAGCTTGTTATAAGAGCTGTTGCGAGAGCTCTTATAACCTCGTCTCCGATAAGATGACCGTAATCGTCGTTGATTCGCTTGAACTTGTCGATGTCAAACATGACAACCGCCATGTCTCTTTCTTGTTCTTTTGCACTTTCAATTCCGGATTCGAGATACTTTATGAGGAATCTTCTGTTATAAGCACCGGTGAGAGGGTCCTTTACGGCAAGCTCCTCCATCTGTGCAAGAAGTCTGTCTGTTTTCTCTTGTTGCTTACTTAAGTTTATAAGTAAAAGCTTTACTATAACTGAAATACAGAGAGAAACAACTACGAAGTCAAGAAAAGTGTCAAGGTATATATTGTCTGTTATGACGCAGAACTTTGCTGAAAATTCGGGGTGTCTTTTGTCATACATTATTATGAGAAAGTCCCAAATGAATGCGGCAACGACGAAAATGCTTGAAACAAGAGTCTTGTCTATAAGAAGTATGGTGAAAACAATTGCTATAACAAAGTAAATGGGTATACCGCTGTATATACCGCCTACCGTAAAGTAAAGCATGGGCATAATGATGAAGTTCATTCCGAAAGCATAGGCGTATATGGGTATGTCAAGGTTCTTTGTTTTTGTCGTTATAGGTAAAAGAAGGAGGCAAACCAAGGTACACAGGACACATATGGAAAGGCCGACGGGACCTGTGTTTGTTATAAGGTTTACAATTGTTGCAAGGAGAGAAAACAAGGGAGCGCCGAAGGAAACGTAGTTAAGAAATTTTCTTTTTGCAGGTACCTGATCACCAAAGTAGGTATCATAAAATTCTTTAATATGGTCGTTGATCATCAGAGGGCGGACTCCTTTCGATCCTGAGATCCTTTCCAGACTATTTTATTTCTGCCGGTCTCTTTTGCCGTGTAGAGATATTCATCTGCTACGGAAATGAACTCCTCAACAGTATGATAGCGAATGTCGTATGAAGCAACGCCGCCGCTTACTGTTATAGGTCTGTCTATTTCTTCGGAGAAAGAGGCTTTCTCAACTCGTTTACGTATCTGTTCTGCCCTTGCATACGCAGTTTCCTCGGAAGCTCCGGGCATAACGAGTATGAATTCTTCCCCGCCGTATCTTGCTACGACATCATAATTTCGGCAGCTTTTAAGGAGTACGCCTGAAAAGCCTTTTATCACGTCGTCTCCGACTAAGTGACCATAGTCGTCGTTTACTCGTTTAAACTTGTCAATGTCAAACATGATTATGGAAAGAGGTGCGCGTGTATCCTTGTGCTTTGCGATTCCCGACTCGATATACCTCAGAAGGAATCTTCTGTTATACGCACCTGAAAGAGGATCCTTTACGGATAACTCTTCAAGCTGCTTTAAAAGCTCATTTGTGCGTTTTTGCTGATACTCAAAGCAGAGTGCCAGTACCTTTACCAGAACAGATGTGGAAAGGGCTACCACAAAGAAGTCCATTGCCTGGTCAAGATACATCGCCTCGTCTGACATGACGAAGATTGCGTCGGAAACTTCCGGATGCAGATAAGAGTATCTGAAAACAAGGATATACCAGATAGACTCAACTATGAGCATCACAATCATCGGTTTTATGTCAAGCATGAGAACCGTGAAAACAAGACCCATTACAAAGTAAATGGGCATTCCACTCTTTATTCCGCCTACAGTGAAGTAGAGTGCCGGAAAAATCAGTATGTTGAGACCGAGAAGGCAGCCGACTATACATGCCTGCAATTTTTTCGTTATCCTGTAAGCAAAGAAAGCTACAAGGAAAAACGCAATACATGCAATGCACGTAAGAATGCCGATAGTGCCGACCTTTGAAATGACGCAAGCAAGTGTTGCGAGTACGCTCGCAAAAGCGCCTCCCAGGCTTGCAAAGTTGTAGAACCTCTCCTGAATGGGCAGCTGCTCACCAAACAGGAGAGTTACGTATTTCTTTAACCTTTCCATTAAGAGTCCTCTTTTCGATAGTGTACTTAACAGTGATTATAACATATTTCACGACATACTATCAATCATATTGACTAAAAACTTTATCAAAACATGTCAAATTTTATACGTATACGACACATGAAAAGATCTTGCGGCAAAATGCAGCCTGGTCGGTCGCATCAAAGTATGAGCAACATATAAAGAAAAAGTCCGCATAAGCGGACTTTAAAAAATGGTTCTATAATAAATGCCGGGGTGCAGAAAACTAGAACCTACAAAAAGAAAAAAGTAGGACATATATGACAAAATCCGATAAAGTGTAATCGCTAGAAAACATTTTAGGAATGTCGCATATGTCCTGCTTCATTTTTATCAAAGTTTTTTGCACTCCAACAATTGACAAACAGCCTGAAAACTCAG
>UQZY01000006.1 GCA_900545655.1 uncultured Oscillospiraceae bacterium | reverse complement strand
GAACCTACTAAAGTTAATTTATTTCGAGTTTTTTTATTTTTAAAATTAATTTTATATTCATTTTAAGATATTTACAAAATGAAAAAACCAGTCAGACGTTTATCTGACTGGTTTTTTCGCCCCTATCATATATCATACCAAAAGATAACAGGGGGCTACAACGTTCGTCGAACTCCCCAAAGATGATAAATCATATATCATACCAAAAGATAACAGGGGGCTACAACTCCAGATTTCTAATTCTGGCAATAAGCTTTCATATATCATACCAAAAGATAACAGGGGGCTACAACGCTTCAAATTAACCTTTATAATATTGAAGCATATATCATACCAAAAGATAACAGGGGGCTACAACCAGAAGCTCCGCAACGAACTTCGGATCAAGCATATATCATACCAAAAGATAACAGGGGGCTACAACTTATTCCGTAGAACCCCGCCGCTTTCAGCCATATATCATACCAAAAGATAACAGGGGGCTACAACACTTCCTCTTGTCTGCAGGTATTTAATTCCATATATCATACCAAAAGATAACAGGGGGCTACAACCCAATAACAGTTAACGATTTGTCTCTTTATCATATATCATACCAAAAGATAACAGGGGGCTACAACTATCTTGTTAAAGTTAACTAAATTTATTACCATATATCATACCAAAAGATAACAGGGGGCTACAACAGTAATTGAGTAGTTAAGCCATAAGGATACATATATCATACCAAAAGATAACAGGGGGCTACAACATTCACTTGAAGAGAATAATTAACTGAATCATATATCATACCAAAAGATAACAGGGGGCTACAACCGCTCTTCACGCCGATATTTTCGGCAAGGCATATATCATACCAAAAGATAACAGGGGGCTACAACTTGTTCTGTATGGAATTTTCCGTGTACGGCATATATCATACCAAAAGATAACAGGGGGCTACAACAATTGGATGATACCTTCAACCACAGCCTTTCATATATCATACCAAAAGATAACAGGGGGCTACAACTGCTGATTTTTTCATAATTTTAACTCCTTTCATATATCATACCAAAAGATAACAGGGGGCTACAACATAATCTTTACAGTAGATATAGTCAAAGCCATATATCATACCAAAAGATAACAGGGGGCTACAACGATAATCCGCAAGCCCCGTGTAATCCTGCCCATATATCATACCAAAAGATAACAGGGGGCTACAACTCAAATTCTGAAAATCCTTGAAAGACCGTGCATATATCATACCAAAAGATAACAGGGGGCTACAACCATCAAACAGTTTCTTTCATTGCGCACTGACATATATCATACCAAAAGATAACAGGGGGCTACAACAAGTGCGTACTTCTGACGGAACAGTAGCACCATATATCATACCAAAAGATAACAGGGGGCTACAACTGCAAACTACAACAATTCCCTTTCTTCGTCATATATCATACCAAAAGATAACAGGGGGCTACAACTTATTTACCTTCTGCTCCTTGCAACGATAACATATATCATACCAAAAGATAACAGGGGGCTACAACTCAATTCATCAAATTCCCTTTTGAAAATGACATATATCATACCAAAAGATAACAGGGGGCTACAACAAACCGCTTTGGGTTGTTTTTTCAAGGTTAATTATATCATACCAAAGAATTACAGGGGCTACAACAGATAGTTCTTTCCTAGAAATATAGCCATAGGCACCGACCGCTGCGCCTGACGAAACTGTGCCATACGCAAGGACGTTTTCCCGTTAAGGCTATACTTTTCTTTGACTTGGGATAAAGTAGCTCTTATAATGCTCCTTACACAGTCGGTTAATCGTCTTGTGGTCGGCGTCCATAACGGCCTCAATCTCGGTCACGGTACACTGCAGCTTACACAGTTCCTCAAACTGCTTATACTTCTTGTTGTCCCATATAATTTTCTTTGCCATAGTGACCTCCAAAAGCTTCCTCTATTATTCCCCGGAGGAGGAACGGGGTTCAAATGAGTATAGGAGGTGAGAAATGAAAAAGGACCCTCAAACGAGAGTCGCAGAAGTTGGATTTTTAATAAATATAATCTATCGTCGCCTCTTTTAACACATCGTATAGAGGCACGCCGGCCACAGACAAGTCTGTCATGGCCTTACCGTTTTCACAACGGCATAGTTCCTTGTTGCCGTTCAACCCTTCTTGTAGATACTCGTACCCCGGTTCGCAGCAAACAAGAAAGTATTCCACTCCCTTATAGTGGAATTGAATATCGTGATCATGCGCGTAATCCTCTAAAATTTCCGACATATCGTTCATCTCTTGTTCCCCCCTTTTATAAACTTATCAATTAATCGGCGTTGTTCTCTGGTCGGGTGGTGGTATCCTCTTAGTCGATGACCTTTACCGTCATAGTAATGTATGTGGATTGCAAAAGAAGGATCCTTGCTGTGGTTATGATCCAAGTCGATCTCGTACATCTTCTCTCTCGGTTATCACCATACACGGAAAAGTCAAACATATATTTTATCCGAGTTTACTCCTTATTTTCGTTCATTTTTTCAAGTTCTTTATCAATTACATAAAGATTTGTTGCTTTTCTCTCAAGTTGCGTTATTAACTAACTAATTTCAATTGCAAATGTCATATCAGTCATTGTATTTATTCCTTTCGTTAATCAATATGTTTATTTTTTCAGTAAAGATTGAAAAATTCCCAAGAAAAACATTACCGGGAAAAAGAAGATGCAAAATATAACATCTGATATTTTTCTGCCTGCCGGGCTCATGTCGAGCAGCCCACAAATTGCAATTGTGGCAAAGAAAGTAATTGCAAGAACAATATAAAAATCCATGTGATCACCTCATAATTTTTATTTTCACCCTGATTATATCTACTGATAATTTTTAATTCAATAAAAAAAACACGAAAAAAAGAGATAAGTACCATTAATCGTACTTATCTCTTAATTTTTTTATTTTGGTAAGAAGAATTTACTCATATCAACATGTTCACACTTGAGTAATCCTATTTTATTTTGTATTCCGCCGCCATATCCTGTGAGGGAGCCGTCTGAGCCGACAACACGGTGGCAGGGGATGATGATACAAATAGGATTCCATCCAACGGCACCGCCGACAGCCTGAGCTGACATTTTTTGTATGCCGCGTGTTTTAGCAATTTGTTTAGCTATGTCATTGTATGAAACAGTTTCACCATAATGAATCTTGTTCATGATATCAATTACAGAAGCTCGAAAGGGGGTGATGTCCGAAATTTTATACTTTGGAGTAAAATCAGGATTTTTCCCGGAAAAGTAAATATCAAGCCATTTTGATGTTTGGTTAAAAATCGGGAGATCTTTTTCTTCGAATTTACAATTACGTTTTTGTGCGTCTGTTGATGAATCGAACCACAAGCCGGTTAAAAATTTACCGTCGCCGGTCATGTCTATTTGTCCGAGCGGTGATTGGTAATAAGAAATATACATATCGAATTTCCTTCTGAATGATTCATTTATATACTGCAATTTATCGGATAAACACATTTTACAATAAAACGCAGAGTGAGAAAAGGGGTATTTACATTGCCGTTATTTTGTGATACAATTATACAAAATAAAAGTTTTGTATAATTAGGGGCAGCGAAAAAGCATATATAAGCAAAAAAACACCTTTCTTGCGGTGCTTTTTGGATTATTAGTCAGTCTTTGATTGTTTCTTTCTTATACTGTATTTGTGTAATTTTTTTAGATTATATCATTGTTTTATTTGTTTGATTTAATTTGTTTGTTTTGATCTTTTGGTTTGTTTTGTTTAAAAAATTTCTTTATTATATATTATCTTTCGTATTATACTTAAGCTGTATCTCTGCTTGTATGATCTTTCTGAAGCTAATCGGATTTTTTGAAAATGCCCGTCCTCTCAGTTTTTTCTTTGTGATACATTGTATGTCTTAAAAAAACTGATTGGCTGTAAACGAGGTCACTTTTTCTTGATTTTATGTTGCTTTCGCATTTTGCGACATTTTCTTTTGCAGGCAGCTTTTTATTTAATATTTATCAAACAAATACTGTTTTATTGAATAAAAATTTGCTTTTTAACATTTAAAGAAAATTTGTGTTATGCATTGATTTTTTCCGTTGAGTTATACCAGGGCTTTTTATAAAATAAAAACAAACCTTAAAAAGTATTCTTGTTTTCTTTAAAAGTTATAAAGAAACTGATTATCTTATCTTTAATTATCTTGAGCATTTATTAAAAATCTTAATTCCCGTGAAACTGTTTCACAGAATGGTGAAAAATAATTTGAGGAGGTTTAAAATGATTACTCGTGCCGATTATGCGGATTTCCCGCCTCTTATGGTTGAATTTCTTAATTATATTGACGCTATAAAAAATAAATCAAAAAATACTATATCCGAGTATGCAATGGATTTACGTACTTTTTTCAGATTTATGAAGGTAAACAGAGGCCTTGCCTCCCCTGATCCTAAAGAATTTAAAAAGATAAAAATAAAGGATATCGACGAGGCTTTTATAAAATCAATAACCCTTACGGATGCATATGCGTTTCTCTCGTTTTGTAAGGATGTGATGAACAATTCCGCAAGGACAAGGGCCCGTAAGGTCTCGACAATACGTGCTTTTTTTAAATTCTGTACAACTCAGAAGCATATAATAAAAGAAAATCCTATGCAGGATCTCGACACGCCGAAGCTTAAACAGACGCTTCCGAAGTATCTCACTCTTGATGAAAGCGTAAAGCTTCTTAAAAACGCTGCCGAGGGTCCGAATGCAGAGCGTGATCTGGCAATCGTTACATTGTTCCTAAACTGCGGTATGCGTCTTTCAGAGCTTGTCAGCCTTAATTATACGGATATCCGTGACGACAACACCGTAAAGATAACCGGAAAAGGAAACAAGGAAAGAACGATTTACCTGAATGAAACGTGTATAAGCGCCATAAACAACTATATGCGTGTACGACCTGTGGACGGGGTTCCGGCAAAGAATAAAAATGCATTGTTTTTGAGCAGCAGAAAACAGCGTATAAGTCCGAAAACCGTTCAGCATATCGTTTATACCGCATTGGAAAAGGCAGGACTTTCGGGATATTCCGTACACAAGTTAAGACATACGGCCGCGACTCTCATGTACCAATACGGCGGTGTCGATGTACTTGTTTTAAAGGAAATACTAGGACATGAAAATGTAGGAACTACGCAGATTTATACACACGTCGTAAATGAGCAGCTCAAGAAGGCTACCGATTCAAACCCTCTTAACAACATGGAAAAAGCTAAAAAAGATTGAATCGTTCCAGGAAAAAATTGCAAAGAACAGTATCCGCGACGGCTGAGAGTATAATTATTCCGGACAATATACAAAATTGATAACCGTATTTTCTTGCTGAATTTTCAGTGGAAATACGGTTTTTGTCTGATAAAATCCTGAAAATATCCACGGACATATGCAGGGCTTCACAGGATCCTATTATAAGCGCGACAAGAGCGATGACAAGGCCCGGATAAACGGTTGTCAGACAATATAAAAAGCCTTTAATTCCGAAGCTTGAGTAGATGAATCCCGTTACCATTCCGTTGGAAATACCGCATAGAAGCGGTATCAGGCATATAAAAGGATATCCTATTGCCGACATACCGAAGAAATACGAAAGAACAAGAAAAAATCCGTGCGTTAACAATGAATTTTTAAAAAACTGAAAGCTTGTGTATTCGGTACGGGCGGCATATCCGCTTTCTATTATCCTTTCAATTTTAGAAAGAAGTACACTTTTATCTCCGTTGATAAAGATACATCCAATGAGCATTCCCGCCCAAAAAAGACAAATGAGAAGTACAACCTCCCATTTCTCTATCATTATTGTTTTTAGATCCAATGACCTGTAGCGCAGCTGCGCGATTTTAGACACCTTTATTTTTTCCGACATTTAATGAAATCACTCCTCCGAAGCTTCCGAATCCGAGAATGAGAACGATTGTTACAATAAGCATTTTAGATACCTTTAAGCCGCCGAAAAGAAATGTCAGCGCAAGGCACAGCGCCGAGATAAAAGCTGCGGGAAGTATTCCGGAAACAATTCCGTTCTTTCCGACAAGCCTTGCCGCTGCAAAGCCGGAAATGAAGCTGCTGAACATGTATATAAACTGCATGATGAGCGACAGGTACGACTCAGAATAGTCATATTTCATATATGTGGCTGCTGCGACGGTTAAAAGTATAATAAATACAACCGTTCCAAGCAAAAATGCATATGCCGTACTTTTGACCTGAGACATAAAAATTCACCTCACAAACTTATTTCAAGTTTATGAGGTGACTGATTTTTTTATGTCTTATGTTTGGTCGGAAGAATAAAATTATTTCTTCTTATTCTTTTTTTCCGCAGCAGCCTTCTTTGCAGCTTCAACCTTTGCAGCCTTAAGCTCTTCAGCCTTCTTTTCGGCTGTAACGTTCTTTGCAATAGCAAGCTTTGTAAAACGTATTTTGTTTCTGTCTGCGCCGGATTCGATAACTACAGAGTCATCTTTTACAGTTACAACTCTTCCCATGATTCCGCCGATAGTTATAATTTCGTCTCCAACCTTGAGGTTTTCACGCATCTCCTGCTCACTCTGCTGCTGCTTCTTGTCCTTACGTGTAAGAAGGAACATATAGCCTACGAGGAAAACAGTGATAACAACCATCATAACTGTCATGCTTCCGCTTCCGCCGTTTGCACCGGCTGCCGACTGGCTTGTCATGTTAAGTAAAGTAGTAAAATTCATTACCTTAAACCTCCGTTTAATTAAAAGAAATATTATTCCTTAAAGAAAATTTCCTGATTATTCTACACGTATTAAATTCGTGTGTCAAGCAAGTCCGTGTATTTGTCGTGGAATTCTTTAAATCTGCCTTCGTCAAGAGCATTTCTTATCTCTTCCATAAGGTTATTGTAAAAATAAAGGTTATGGATAACGCAGAGTCTCATTCCGAGCATTTCCTTTGATTTTAAGAGATGACGTATGTATGCGCGTGAATGTCTCTGACACGTCGGACAGCTGCACCTTGCATCTATCGGAGCCTCGTCACGCTCGTATTTTGCGTTGTTTATGTTGATAATTCCGTCCCATGTAAAAAGATGGCCATGGCGTGCGTTTCTGCTTGGCATAACACAGTCAAACAGGTCTACGCCCCTGTATACACCCTCGAGTATATTGCCGGGAGTACCGACGCCCATAAGGTATCTTATTTTATCCTTCGGTGCGACCTCGTTTACGGCGGAAATGATTCTGTACATATCCTCCTTCGGCTCTCCCACGGCAAGTCCGCCTATTGCGTATCCGTCAAGATCGAGCTTTGCGATTTCCTCCATGTGCTTTACGCGAAGATCATCAAAGGTACAGCCCTGGTTTATTCCGAAAAGCAACTGATGCTTGTTTATGGTGTCAGATTTTGCATTGAGACGCTCCATTTCCTCTTTACAGCGTATAAGCCATCTCGTTGTTCTTTCACAGCTTTGCTTTGCATAGGCGTACTGTGCGGGATTTTCGACGCACTCGTCAAATGCCATTGCGATAGTTGAGCCGAGGTTTGACTGAATACGCATGCTTTCCTCCGGTCCCATAAAGATACTGTGTCCGTCGAGATGACAGTTAAAGCTTACGCCCTCTTCGGTTATTCTGCGCAGCTTTGCAAGCGAAAACACCTGAAATCCGCCGGAATCGGTAAGTATGGGTCCGTCCCAGCCTGTAAATTTATGCAGTCCGCCGAGGTCATGTATAAGCTCATCACCGGGTCTTACGTGAAGATGATATGTGTTTGAAAGCATAACCTGGCATTTTAATTCCTTGAGGTCATAGGCGGAAAGTCCGCCCTTTATCGCGCCGCAGGTAGCAACATTTTGAAATGCCGGTGTTTGAAAGGTTCCGTGGATCGTCTCAAATTCCGCGCGGCGTGCATTGCCCTCTTGTTTTAAAAGTCTGTACATATAATTACCTGCTTATTCTTAATAATTTTATAAACATCTTAAGAGATCATCATGGAGTCTCCAAAGGAGAAAAATCTGTATTTTTCCCTTACAGCGGTATTATACGCATTCATTGTTTTATCAAATCCGAGAAACGCCGAAACAAGCATGATAAGTGTGCTTTCGGGAAGATGAAAATTAGTAATGAGAGCATCCATGCATTTAAACTCATAGCCGGGATAAATGAATATATCCGTCCAGTCGTCGTCGGCACAGATCCTTCCGTTTTTCGTTGCAACGGCTTCGACTGTTCTACACGACGTAGTTCCGACACAAATAACCCGTCCTCCGTTTTTCTTTGTCTCGTTTATGAGGTCTGCCGTGGCTGATGGAAGCTCATAGTGCTCGGAGTGCATCTTATGCTTTGTAACGTCGTCAACCTTCACCGGGCGGAAGGTTCCGAGTCCCACATGAAGGGTAACATATCCTATTTTTACGCCCTTTTCTTTGATACGATTGATAAGCTCGGGTGTGAAATGAAGTCCGGCGGTCGGTGCTGCGGCAGAACCGAGCTCTTTTGAATAAACGGTCTGATAGCGTTCCTTGTCCTCAAGCTTTTCTTTGATATACGGAGGCAGAGGCATTTGACCTATCTCATCAAGTATGGAAAAAAAGTTACCGTCATAAGTGAATTCGACAACTCTGTTTCCGTCTTCCTTTACTTTTTTTACGGTTCCGGTCATTTTACCGTCACCGAAGGAAAAGGTGCTGCCCTCACGGGCTTTCTTTCCCGGTCCTGCAAGGCACTCCCATGTGCCGAGCTCCTTTTGAGTGAGGAGAAGAAACTCAACGACTGCTCCCGTCCCCTCTTTTACGCCATAGATTCTGCACGGGAGAACGCGGGTGTTATTCATAATGAGAAGGTCTCCGGGATTTAGATAATCCAAAATATCCGTAAAGTGTCTGTGTGTAAGTTCTCCGGTTTCCTTATCAACATGAAGAAGTCTTGAGGAATCGCGTACAGAAAGCGGGTGCTGAGCAATCAGCTCCTCAGGCAGTTCATAGTAAAAATCAGAAGTTTTCATAACGTCATATTTTCCTTTATTTTAAGGTGTTTTATGTCTACTTTGATGTTGACATAACCTTGTGATTTGCTGTATAGTATTTAAAACATTTATGTATGTAATTATATACAAATGAATATACACTTTTTTGTGTAATAATTACCTGTCATATTATATTGCAATGCCGGTCGGTTTACAACCGTTTTTTTCGTATCATTGCATTTGAAGTAATTGCATATATTCTTTTTGGAGGTCTTTTTTCATGAAAAACTTTAACGTAGGAATTATCGGCGCAACGGGTATGGTGGGACAGCGCTTCGCAACTATCCTCTCCTCTCATCCCTGGTTTAACGTTACCGTCCTTGCAGCAAGCT
Source organism: uncultured Oscillospiraceae bacterium (assembly GCA_900545655.1). Classification (GTDB taxonomy): domain Bacteria; phylum Bacillota; class Clostridia; order Oscillospirales; family Acutalibacteraceae; genus UBA1227. The sequence goes on along the minus strand of UQZY01000006.1, from coordinate 52,944 downwards.
CACGCTCGGCCGGAAAAACGTATGAGGATGCCGTCGGCGATAAATGGGCTATGACCGTTCCGATGCCCGAAGAAATGAAAGACATGATTGTCATGGATGCGGAGAAGGATATCGAAAAAATCGGCGGACTTGTTGACTTTGTGTTCTGTGCCGTAAACCTTTCAAAGGACGAGACCAGGCTTCTTGAAGAAAAATATGCAAAAGCAGAAATTCCCGTAGTTTCAAACAACAGCGCACACAGACATACACCGGACGTTCCTATGGTTATACCCGAGATTAACCCGGAGCACATAAAGGTTATTGCTTCACAGAAAAAACGCCTCGGAACAAAGCGCGGATTTATCGCCGTGAAGTCAAACTGCTCTTTACAGAGTTATGTTCCGGCACTTTTCCCTCTCGATGAAAAATTCGGCGTTGAGGACGTGCTTGTCTGCACATATCAGGCTATCTCCGGTGCGGGAAAGACTTTTGAAACATGGCCTGAAATGATTGACAATGTAATTCCTTTCATAGGCGGCGAGGAAGAAAAGTCCGAAAAAGAGCCTCTCAAGATCTGGGGTAAGGTACAGGGTGACGAGATTGTTCCGGCAGCAAAGCCTAACTTTACCGCACAGTGCCTTCGTGTTTCGGTAACCGACGGTCATATGGCAGCCGTGTTTATACGCTTCAAAAACAAACCGACCGAAGATGAAATTCTTGAAATATGGAAAAACTTTAAGGGACGTCCGCAGGAACTCGAGCTTCCCTCAGCTCCGAAGCAGTTCCTTAACTACTTTACCGAAGACAATCTTCCACAGACGAAGCTTCAGCGAAATCTTGAAGGCGGAATGGCTATTTCCTGTGGCAGACTTCGTCCGGATACACAGTATGATTACAAGTTTGTATGCCTTTCACACAACACCTTAAGAGGTGCCGCAGGCGGTGCGGTTTTACTCGCCGAATTGCTTTGCGCTGAGGGGTACATGGACTGAGCTTAACTAAAAATTTTGTAAAGGAGATTTTATTATGTCTAACAAGCCTATATTTACCGGTGCAGCCGTTGCTATTGTTACTCCTATGGATGAGTACGGAAACATCAACTATGACAAGCTCGGTGAGCTTATTGACAGACAGCTTGAAAACAACACGGACGCAATTGTTATCTGCGGTACGACCGGAGAAAGTGCTGCTTTGGATATCGTTGAGCATATTCAGGCCGTTAAATTCTGTGTTGAGCATGTTAACAAGAGAGTGCCTGTTATCGCAGGTACCGGAAGTAATGACACGGCTTTCGGTGTAAGGATATCCAACGAGGCCGAAAAGGTCGGTGCAGACGCACTCCTCATGGTTACGCCCTACTACAATAAAACCTCACAGGCAGGCCTTATAAGACACTACAAATACATCGCCGACAGAGTTTCAACTCCTATTATCCTTTACAATGTACCGAGCAGAACAGGCGTTGATATAAAGCCTGAAACCTATGCCGAGCTTTGCCAGCATGAGCGTATCGTCGCAACAAAAGAGGCAAACGGAAATATCGCCGCTCTTGCTAAAACCATAAGACTTTGCGGAGATAAGCTCGACATCTACAGCGGAAACGACGATCAGATAACCGCATTTATGTCTCTCGGCGCAAAGGGCGTTATTTCGGTGCTTTCCAACATCTGTCCGAATGAGGCTCATGAAATTGCCGCAAGAGCACTTAGGGGCGATTTCAAGGGCTCTGCAGAGCTTCAGATGAAATATCTTGACCTTATAAATAAGCTCTTTATGGACGTTAACCCGATACCTGTAAAAGAGGCAATGAATATAATGGGCTTTGAGTGCGGTGAGTGCAGAATGCCTCTTGCTCCTCTTTCTCCTGCCGACCATGAAAAAATGGTTGAAACGCTTAAGGCTTACAAGCTTATCTGATAAGCAGGGCGAATTTTGTTAAAAAGGTTTGAGTTAAAATGACGGAAATTATTTTAAACGGATATCTCGGAAAAATGGGCAGAGTCATCATGAACTCCGTAGCACAAAGGGACGACTGCAAAATCGTTGCCGGCGTTGACGCCTTCCGTGACAGCAACGACTTTCCTACGAGCTTTCCCGTGTTTTCAAAAATTGAAGACGTTAACGTGAAGGCGGACGTTATTATCGACTTTTCCCATCCCTCTGCTCTTGACGGAGTTTTAAGATATGCTGTTTCAAGGAAGCTTCCCGTTGTCATTGCTACCACGGGCCTTACCGAAATACAGGCAGATGATATCCATGCGGCGTCTGAGGTTATACCTGTTTTCTATACGGCCAATATGTCAATCGGAGTAAATCTTCTCTGTGAGCTTGCAAAGAAAGCAGCGACTCTCCTCTATCCCGACTTCAATATTGAAATAATCGAACAGCACCATAATCAGAAGCTTGACGCGCCCAGCGGAACGGCTCTTATGATTGCAAATGAGATTTCATCGGTGCTGGACGAAAACGTTGACTATGAGTACGACAGACACTTAAAACGTGAAAAAAGGCCTCAAAACGAGATAGGTATCCACAGCGTTCGCGCGGGTACGATTGTCGGTGAACACGAGGTCATCTTCGGCGGAAAAGATGAAATTTTAAAGATTTCACATACTGCTATGTCGAAAGAAATTTTTGCCACGGGTGCGCTCAATGCCGCTGCCTTTATTAAGAACAGGGAGCCCGGCATGTACTCGATGAAGGAAATGATCGGCTGATTTTATTTTCAATTTTATATATTTATAAACTCAGAAATAAAGAAGCAAAGGACCACGTCGTTAAAGGCGCGGTCCTTTGCGGTTTTTGGAGTTGGTTTTCTTTTTTTGGCGAACGAAACCAACATTTTTTTAAATATTTGCTTTTTGTTTTTTCTTTTTAACCGAATAATCCATATAAGGCTTAAGCGGTTTAATAAGCGATTTTGCTAAAACAATTCCTATAACGAGCTCTATCGGAGTTAAAGGCAGTACCTGAACAAGTCTTGAGTATACAACACCCCAATAAGGAGAACCGAAAAGAATCGATATCCAAATGGAGGTAACAAACAAACTTAAAACAAGCTGGTCGATAACAGCCGTGAGCGTAAGGTTAAGAATGGACTGCTTCTTGTAAAGCAATGCACCGTAAAGGACACCCTTTAAGAAAGCGCCGAATGTGAATCCCGGGAAATATGCTCCGATAGGAAAGATAATTGCCCCGAGAAAATCCGCTACAGCTCCGACTATACCCGCTTTTACAGGTCCCATGAGCATTCCCGCAAGCATTACGGGAACGAAAGCAAGTCCTATCTTTAGGTTCCATACATTGAACGATGCAAACCTGTTGAGGACAATCTCAATCGCAATAAGGAGACCCATGGTTACGACCTGAACCGTGTTGATTTTGAACTGTTCTTTTAAAAATTTTTTCATGACATAAAACCTCCTTCAAAGTATCACACACACAAGAAGAAGTTTTATGTTCATCTTATTGCAGTGGATGCGGACCTTACACCGCAGTGATAAATCACTTCGCCCGAAGAACAACTTCCCATTTCAACGGTACTTAACGCGTAAAATCCTACTCTGAATAAATATAGTGTGAATTCAATAATTCCGAAATTATTTTTGCACGCCTGCCCTGTTTTAGTCAAGAGCAGGCATAACAAATTAACAAAAATGTAATACTTGAAAGCCGCTGCTTTCTTATGCTTTTACAGGCCCTATCTCTCCCTTACGGAAAGCTGTCGAGTACTTACGACAATGTCTGTCCTTCTGAAGAAGAACGTCCGTTGCAAGCATGCATGCCTTTACGTCCCTGTTAAGCGGGTCACCGATAAGTGAATCAAGTCCTGCATTCATGGAGAGAGTAAGGAAAGCCATGTTGAGAGACTTTCTTACAGGAAGGCCGTAAGAAATGTTTGAGAGAGCCTCGGTGATGTTTACCGTAGGATACTTCTCCTTGACAATTCTGCATGCCTCACAGAAGGTCTGACATGAATCCGCAACCGCGGACACCGCAAAGACAAGAAGGTCGATATGCATCCTGTCGGGAGTAACTCCGTACTCTCCTGCTTTTTCGATAAGCTTGCATGCAAGATCTACCTTTGACTCGGTCGTGTATGAAACACCGTCATCCGATGAGCAGAGAGCTATTACGCCCCACTCCGGATTGTCGCGAAGAAGCGGCAAAAGTATTTCACACTTGTTTCCCTCAAGGGAAATAGAGTTTATAAGACCCGGTTTATTGATCTTTGGAAATACCTTTACAAGCATGTTCGGGTCCGGGGAGTCAATACAGATAGGCTTTGTGTTTACCTCCTGAACTGTGTCGATGAGCCAGCAAAGAGCGTCATACTCAAGCTCGGGATCCGTAGCGGCACATACGTCAAGATAATCTGCACCTGCCGCCTCCTGGTCCATAACCAGTTTTTTGATATACTCCGCGTCACGGTTTGCAATAGCTTCACCGGTTTTCGGAATAGCGCCGTTAATTTTTTCACCAATAACAATCATTATTACATACCTGCCCAATTCCTGCAGATGTTTACAGAATCAGCCGGTGAATGAGCCCAGGCGTCAGCCTTCATGCTTTCGCAAGCCTCGGCAGAAACAGGGTTACCGCCGATAAGAATTTTAACGTCATCTCTCATGCCTGCAGCTATGAAAGCGTCAACGGTTGCCTTCATGGAATCAAGAGCGAGGGTAAGAACGCCCGTAAGCGCAATGATCTTTATGCCCTGCTCCTTAGCCGTGTTTACGATTTTCTCAGGAGGAACATCTATTCCGAGGTCAACAACTTCAAAGCCTGCTGCTTCAAAGAATGCTTTAACGATGTTCTTTCCGATGTCGTGAAGGTCATCCTTTACCGTTGCAAGAAGAATCTTCTCGGACTTTCCAGTGTTTTCGTCGCCTGCAAGTACCGGAGAAAGCTTCTGTACAGCATCTGTCATAATTTCGCCGGCATAGATAAGGTCTGATACGAAGTACTCGCCTGCACCGAATCTGTCACCGACAATGTTCATTCCTTCTGAACAGGCATCTACGGCAGCCTGAGCATCTGCTCCGCCGTCGGCGAGTACCTGATCAATGATTTCAACTACAACGTCTTCGTCAAGGTCGCCCATAGCTTCCTTGAGTTTAGTCATGTCGCTCATTTAAAAATCCTCCTGAAACTTTTTTTGTGTTTTTTTTGAGGAAGATAAAGACACATCTTCCCCTGCGGTAATTTAATTAAAACATATTTCATCTTAAAAAAATACGTTCAAAGTATAGCAAAATGAAAAAGTGTATGCTACAATGTGTAGCAAGTTGAATAATCCTTATAAATAGTGGATTTTATGCGTTTGATATGCTAAAATCAGTGTATATTATTATTTTTTTGTGCATACTTCTTTTCTTCGAAAGGACGTTTTTTTAATGAATTATACCGTAACTTTTATGCCTGACAACCTCTCTGTAAGTGTTCCTGAAAACGCAACAATTATGGATGCCGAAAGGATGCTGGAGCTGGGCTTTGAATACCCGTGCGGCGGCAACGGAACCTGCGGGAAATGTATGGTGGATGTAACCTATGACGACAACAAAACCGTCTCGCTCAAAGCCTGTACAACCAGGGTTGACAGGGATATGACCGTTACCCTTAAAAAAGAAAAGGATACGGAAAAAGAAAATATACTTATTGATTCCGAGATAGTTGTTACGGATTTTAAACCGGGAATACGCGTGTTGAAGCTCTCTGTCCCAGAGGCAAAGGTCGGAGATGTAAGATCCGACTTTGAAAGATTCAGAGCCGCATGCTACGAGCAGTTCTCACTTGACGGTATAACCTTTAATTCCGTTTCCGTTCTCACCAGTATGTCGGAAATTTTTGCGGAGGATATTTTTGAGGTTTACGGAGTGTTCTTTGAAAATATTCTTCTGGACGTTTTAAAAGAGGACGTTCACCCTCTCGGCCTTTCATATGATGTGGGTACAACCACCATCGCCTGTTACCTCACAGACCTTAAAACCGGAAAACAAATAGATTCCGCCGGGGATCTTAACAGACAGGTAAGGTACGGCGGAGACGTTGTTTCAAGATGTCTCTATGCCATGGAACACGGAGTTTCCGAAATAAAGAAATGTGTGAACGAGCAGGTTGATGAGCTTGCTGAGAAAATTCTTAAAAAGAATAAAAAAAGACCCGAGGAGGTTTATGTTGTTTCGGTTGTGGGAAATACCTGTATGCACCATATCTTTGCCGGAATAAATCCCCTGTCACTTGTTAACGTTCCATATACTCCCTCAGAGAACAGTCAGATGGTACTCGCCGCTTCGGATTATCTAAAAAATGCAAATAAAAATGCAAAGTTTCTTCTTCTTCCGGTTATTGCCGGATTTATCGGAGCCGATACCGTAAGTGCAATTGTTGCGACAGAGTTTTATAACTCGGAAAAGCCAACCCTTCTTCTTGACATAGGTACAAACGGGGAAATGGTTCTCGGAACAAAGGAAAGATGGGTTGCCTGCTCGACGGCATCGGGTCCCGCTTTTGAAGGCGCAAAGATTGAAAAAGGTATGCGTGGCGCTCCGGGAGCGATAGATCATGTGTGGATGGAGAAAAACGAATTAAAGTATTCAACTATTGAAAGTTTGCCGGCAGCGGGTATCTGCGGCTCCGGATTAATTGATATTATAACGCTTATGCTTAGTGAGGGTATCATTCTACCGAGCGGAAGGTTTAACCGCAGATACCCCGAAGACGGGCCTCTTTATGACAGACTTCAAACCGTTGACGGGATAAACGTCTTCGTAATTGCGCCCGAGGTATACGTAACTCAAAAGGACGTTCGTGAGGTCCAGCTTGCAAAGGGCGCAATTGCTGCCGGCATCGAGATAATGACCGAAGCATTATCGCTCACCTATGAGGATATTCAATCCGTCCTTATAGCAGGTGCATTCGGTAATTATATGAAGCCCGAGAGCATGTGCGGAATAAAAATGCTTCCTCCCACTCTCCTTTCAAAGATAAAGCCTGTAGGAAATGCTGCCGGACGAGGTGCAACCGTTTGTCTCCTTTCTGATGAAAAATGGAAAAAATCCGAAGAGGTTTCAAGAAGAACCGAGTTTATCGAGCTTGCTACTCATCCGCAGTTCCAGTCAAAATTCATTTCTCAGCTTGATTTTTAAGGTAAGGAAATATTTATGGTTATTACTTCATCAATTTTGTTTTATCAGCTTGCCAAGGACTATAGGATGATAACGAAAAAAGCACCGTCCGATAAGTTGCAGATTAAAAAAATACGTGTTTTCAGCGGTAAAACAGAGCTGGGCAACGTATATCTTGTCGACTGCAAAAAAATAAATAAACCGGTTGTCAGTAAGAAACCGGTATCATTTATCTTTATAAATTCGGATGCTGCTGACTTTGACTTTCTTCCGAGAAACTGCGACTATGCAATCTTTGACGGAATAAAAGACGAGATAGAGCTTTTTGAGATTGTTTCGGATGCAATTAACAGGCTTCAGGATTGGGACTGTCAGCTAAAAGATGGTATTACGCTGAGATTTCCGCTTGATGAGTTCGGTGCGCTTGCCGAAAAGGTTATAAGAGAACCGATATTCATTCTCACAAGGAATCTTTCATTCCTCTCTCTTTCCTCAAAGAAGAATTATGATTTTTTAAAGAATGACGAGATAAACGAAAAGGCTGACAATGCCCTTTATAAATCAAATTTTGCTCATTCACTTTCGGTTGATTATGCAAACGAGCTTATCGCGGACCAGGAATACCATTCCACCTCAAAGAATGTTGACACATACGTGTATTGTGACGGCTTTGGGCAGGAATTTTTATGCTTGAATATTTTCAGTGATGTAAGATATATCGCCAGAGTCATGGTCCCCTTAAAGAGATACAATGATGAACCCGACGAGGGTCTTTTACAGCTTCTCAGAGTTTATTTCGCATATCTTAAGCAGATTTATCTGCGTTATACTGAGGACCCGCTTATAAAAAGTACGACAGACAAGCTTCATTCTCTTATTAAAAGCATGCTGCTTGATCCGCACGGTATCGACACAACCGATTCCGGACTTATTCTGCAAAATTACGGATGGAGCGAAACAGACAGATATACCGTTGTAAAGTTCAGCTTCTTCAAAAATGCAAACTGGGACGAAATAACCGAGTATATCTGCGGCAAGCTTGAAGAAACATGGTCTAACTCATGTGCAATCATCCATGACGAGGAAATAATATGGGTGTTTAACCACTCAATAAAAAACAATTCAAAGGACGAGAGAAAGTTCTTCCATGTACTTGCTTATATTGTTCGTGACTTTGTGTGTAAAGCGGGCGTTTCGGATGAATTCAGAGACCTGAAAAAACTGCCCTCTTATCTTCTTCAGGCTGAAACGGCTCTGAAGATAGGACAAAAGTGCAGTCCGAATAACTGGTATTTTAAATTTACCGATTATGCGCTTGATTATATGTACGATAGAATTGTCGGTGAGTTCAGCTACGATCAGCTAATTTTCTCGGGCGTTAGAAAGCTCATTGATTATGACAGGAAAAACGGTACCGACTTTCTCGCAACACTCAGGTGTTATCTTTCAAACAACTGTAATTCAACTCATACCGCAGACGAGATGTTTATACACAGAACAACGCTGATAAGAAGAATTGACAGGATTCAGGAGATATGCGAAATTGATTTTAACGACCGTGAGATGCATATTTATCTGGTTCTATCCTTCTGGATACTTGAGCGGATGGGCTTTGGCTTTGAAAAGTCGAACCGAAATCCTGCGGAAGAAGAAAACTGATTTTAAAAATTATCAATTCAATAAATAATCCTTTGCAAGAACAGCAGTGAGTGTTGCGGTTGCGCCGTATGCATCTGCGCCCGTAAGCTCGACTGTTTCAAGGTTTACCGCAGCTCCGCCGACAATGATTTTTACTCTGTCGCGGAGTTTTTCTTTTTTTAGGTAATCAACGGTATTTTTTATCTCCGTGACAGATGACTCCATGGAGGATGAAACGGCAAGGATTTTTACATCCGGGTTATTTCTGACAGCGTCCGCAAACATATCCGGCGATACATCTATACCGAGGTCGATAACCTTTATTCCTACGCTCTCAAGCATTGTGACAACGAGTCCTTTACCGATGTCGTGAAGGTCTCCCTTTGCCATTCCCACAACGGCTGTGCCGATATACTCTCCGCTTTTACCGGGAATAAACTGCGTGACAAATTTTATGCCTTTTTTCATGGTTTGGGCAGAAGAAAACATATCGGAAATTTGTATGCTTCCTTTTTGAAAATTGTAACCGACAGTCTTCATTGCTTCTGTCATGAGGTTTATAAGTGAAACAGGATCCGTGCCGTTTTCGAGTTCTTCTTTTACGGCGGAAATAATCTGCTTACTTTTTCCTTTTTCAATTATTTCCTCAATAAAGTTCATTTTCATCAGAGATTACTCTCCTTTTTTCTTTTCTGAAATTGCCGCTCCTGTTGTTATATAAGTTCTGGCTATACTTGCAGCCGTAGAAAAGGAATTAAAGACAACATCCACGGGATCAAGCACCTTAAGTTTGAAAAGGTCACCGAAGGTTTCACTGCCTGCGTCATATCCGAATTCAAATTTGTCTTTTTCAAGAATAGTATTTATAATAACCGCTCCCGAGTCACCGCAGTTTTCGGCAATCTTTTTAATTGGAGCACTGAGAGAGTTAAGTATAACCAAGGCTCCTGTTCTCTCGTCTCCTGAAAGGATGTCGGCAAGCTCTTTAACCTCCGGTATACAGCAAAGAAGTGCCTTTCCTCCTCCCGGAAGTACACCGCTCTTTGCAGCGTGTTTTGCGGCATTCAGGGCGTCCTCTATCCTGTACTTGCGCTCAAACATCTCAAGCTCCGATATCCCTCCGACCGAAATTACAGCCATGGCGCAGTTAAGTATACCGAGTGATGCGGAAAGCTTTTCATACTCGTATTCATGTATTTCGGTTTCAAGTTTTTTTTCAATTTGTCTTTTAAGTGTTTTAACCGTTTCGTTTTCCGGAGATGCCGGTTTTTCGATGGTTGTTGTTTCTTTTTCAACAATAACTTTTCCGGCTTTACCGCAGCAGGACAAATCACAGTTTTCGGGTCTCATGTCAAGTGCGGGGTCAACAAGCGTCGCACCGGTGATAGCTGCAATACATTGAAGATTTCTGTCTCTTGTATCTCCGTATCCGGGAGCCTTTATTGCGGCAACCTTTACAATCCCCTTTTCGGCGTTTTTTGCTATTGCGGAGAGTGCTTCTCCCTCAACGGATTTTGCTATGATTATAAGAGAAGCGTCATGCTTTACAGTATCCTCAAGGAGCTTGTATACCTGTTTTATCTCTTTAATTTCATCATTTACGACAAAGATATACGGTGCCTTATACTCACCGATATTTTTTTTATCATCTGTCAGAAAATATCTTGAAAGATAACCGCTTTCAATGCGGCAGCCGTGGGAAATATTATACGATGTTTCAGCCATTTGCGTATCTTCGACGGTGACAACGCAGTCTGAGCCGAGTTCTTTAAAAATATCTGAGATTATTTTACCTATCTCCGGGTCATTTCCTCCCGAAACAGTTGCAACGGAATTAATGATGTCATTATCGATATCCTTCACAGCAGAGCCGTAAAGCTTTTCTTTTACAACAAAAGCCGCCTTTTCCATTCCTTTTTTTAAAAACACGGGATTTGCTCCTGCGGCGATATTTTTATATGCTTCATTGATTATCTCTTTTGCTATAACAATTGAAGCCGTTGTTCCGTCACCTGAAAGCTCGTTTGATTTTTTTGCCGCTTCAATAAGTATCTGTGCGCCCATGTTTTCAAAAGTGTCGGACAATGTAATTTGGTTTGCTATAGTGTAACCGTCATTTGTTACGAGCGGAACATCATACTGCTGAGTAAATGCGGTGTTTCTTCCCTTAGGTCCATAAGTACAGGTAATGGCATCCGCCGCCTTATTCATACCGGAAAGAAGCCTGTCCTTTGCGTTATCGTCAAATAAAATCTGTTTTCCCATAACTAAAATACCTCAAAGTATTCGATAAAATATTAGTCTATATACAAGTGCAATTATAACATAAGTATTCGATAAATAAATATTTTTTTGTATATATTATAAATCTTAAAACAAAACGACAGAGTCATTCGCAAAGAAATCACACTGTTTTATGCTTGTTAACGTAAAGTAACCCCGAAAAAAAGTGAACGTCAGACCTTGACGTTCACTTATCACTTCCGGATGATTCTATGACAATCACCGATTTTTTTGTATTTAACTGTGAATATGTTTTTCGAAATTGTACACTTACACGGTACTTTATCTTACAGGATTTACAATAATAAAGAGCAGAAAAACTGTTGTTTCTGCTTGACCAGTCCTTTATCTGATTTGCCTGCTCCCCGCACTCAAGACATTTGCAGCAAAACTGTGTTTTGTCAACAAGCTTGTCGTTTATGTCGGTAACGAAATACGGCTTAAAGAGGATACGTTTGTAAAAGTCAGAGTCACAAACGACAATATTTTTTTTGAGAGTCGGTTCATCAAACACCGCTTTAAAGCATTCTGCGGACAGTTCACTGTCATTGAGCGCTCTGTGGTGAACAAAGTCATCCGGATTTACCTCTATCATTGCCGCTGCGTTTGAAAGTCCTATTTGATTTCCCTTTGGAAGTCCCTTCATCTGCATAAAATATGCCTGCAGGTCGATGTATTTACTCACAAACGGAATAACGCTGTTGTCAAAGAAATATTTGCAGTTACTGATAAGAGCACGGATATCCATCTCTCCCCACGACATAACTACTACGTCCTCGGGATCTCCCGTCCATTTTGTAAATTTCTCGCAGACAACGTCAAAGGTTTCGGCGTTTTCAACATCATGGTTTGAAATATTTGTAAGTGTTTTTACCCTTGAACGGAGCTTTTTTTCAATCTGCGGTCTGACAAAACTTGAAAATTCATCAATTACTTTAAGCTTTTCATTCAGCTTTACAGCACCGAATTCGATTATCTCATTTATGAATTGTCCCTCGGATTTGCTGTATGCAGTGTTCCATTCAAGGTCAAGTATCACGTAATTCAAGATGTACTCTCCTTGTCATGTATGGACTCACCGTTAAAATCTTTTGCGGCGTCCCCGCCGTCAATAATAACAACGTCTGAATCTTTATTTGTGGTAAACTGTTTAGCTACCTTATTTATTTTTTCGTTAAGGGACAAAAATCTGTCTCTCATCGGGAAGGTATCAGAATAATGCTCCTCAAACTCAGGGATGAACTCTCCCGAAAAAAGAGCCGAAAAGGTAAACTTCGGAAACGCTGCGAGAGTTCTGTTCTCTTTTTCGGAAACCGTTTTATCCGTGTCAAAAATACTTACAAGGAGAAAGGATGTTATAAAGACCGTAAAGACAACAAACAGGAGTATTCCGTTTACTTTGTTTTTTATGATATTCATAAAGCTTCCTCCTTTCTAAAATCTGAAGTATAGGAACGGATTGTACGTCGAGCCGACTACGGCAGCGGTATCAAGAATAAGAAGGCATACCGAGGCGATAACGACCGAGTAATCATTTATAAGCGAAGTCATAAAGTTCTTATTTGCGAACTTTTCAATTTTTTCCTTTATGAGCCTTGCAACAGGCATACAAGCGATGATTGCAAAAATAAAGAAAAGAATGTGGTTTTTGAGTATGGTGAGATCCGCCGGTGAGGAAAGAAGATTTCCGTTTGCGCCGAACATAACCTTGAAGAAAGTCCTGAGCTTTGACAGGTCGTCAAAATAGAAGAATACCCACCCTATCAATACAACAAACAATGTATATATGTGAGAAAACACCTTCGGGATTTTCTCAAGAAGATTTCCTAAGAAGAGCTTTTCAAGAACTATGAGAACGTAGTAATAAAGACCCCAAAGGATAAAGTTCCACGAAGCACCGTGCCAAAGACCCGTGAACGCCCATACAATAAGGAGATTCAGTACCTGATGCTTTCTGTTTCCGCCCAGCGGAATATAGAGGTACTCACGGAAGAACGTCGTAAGAGAGATATGCCATCTCTTCCAGAAGTCATTTACGGAATCGGCGATGTACGGATAGTTGAAGTTCTCCATATAGTCAAAGCCGAACATCTTGCCGAGGCCTATAGCCATATCCGAATACGCCGAGAAGTCAAAGTATATCTGGAGCGCGTATGAAAAAATGCCTATCCATGCGCCTAAAACAGATACCGTGGACAGGTTTCCGTCAAGGAACTTAGTCGCAAGCTCTCCGGCGATATTTGCAATAACTGCTTTTTTGAAAAGTCCAGTTAAAAATCTGAAGATACCGCTTCCAGCCTTTGCTGCGTCAAAGGTTCTTTCACGCAGTTGGGCTTCGATATCCACATACTTTACAATAGGTCCGGCAATAAGCTGCGGGAACATAGAAACATACAGGAGAAGGTCCGCAAAGCTTTTTTGTACAGGTACTTTCTCCCTGTATACGTCAACGATATATGTAACAGTCTGAAACGTATAAAACGAAATACCTATCGGGAGAGTAAGTCCCAGTTTATGCAGTCCCGCGCCTGTTATATGGTTGAAATTTGAAGCGAAAAAATCATAGTATTTAAAGATAAAAAGAAAACTTAAGGCAACCGTAACGGAAACGGCAAGAGCTGTTTTTGCAAGTGCAGGCTTTTTCGTGCGATACTTATCGATAAGCCTTGCTCCGACATATTCGACGGCGGTGCTTATAACCATAAGGACGATCCATTTCGGCTCACCCCAGGCATAAAAAATAAGCGACATCATGAGCAAAACGACGTTCTTTTGTCGAATGCTCTTTGCCGCTAAAAAATATAACAATATACAAACCGGCAGAAAGATATATATGAAACTAAGGCTTGAGAATACCAAAGAAAACGCTCCTAAACACAAATTTTTTCTCTCAATTTTTCGTAAGTCTTTTCACCTATTCCGGAAACCATCATAAGCTCTTCAACCGACTTGAAGGGACCGTGATTTTCCCGATAGTCAACAATTGCCCGAGCTTTTACCTCCCCGATACCCGGAAGGGTTGTCAATTCATTGATTGATGCGGTATTGATGTTCATCATCCGGGTATTTTCACTGCTTTCCATAACCGTTCCTTCGGTGACTGTTGTCGTTTTTTCAACGGTTGTACCGAGTTCCTTTTTTTCGGTTGCATCCTCATACGACGAAGCAACCTCACCGCCGCTCTCCCCTACGTGCGATAAAGTAAGAAAATTGTAAAATATAACCCCTGCAAATAAAATCAATGCTATAGCCACCAGCACACGTTCATGACTGTTTATAGCTGTCACTCCTTATGTGCTTGTGTCAATTCATTGTAGCATATTACTTATTCCATTTCATCATATTTTTTCAATTTTATTTCTTATATTTTCAATAATTCTTTTTTCAAGACGTGATATGTAGCTCTGTGAGATTCCCAGAATATCCGCAACCTCCTTTTGCGTATGCTCTTCCTCACCGAAAAGCCCGTATCTGAGTGCCGTGATTTTTCTCTCACGCGGAGAAAGTGAAGCGACGATTTTATTTAGTATAAACTTCTCGTCATCACTCTCAATCTCCGAATTAACGAGGTTTGCATCGCTTCCGAGTATATCAGATAGCAGTAGCTCGTTTCCGTCAAAATCGACGTTCAGCGGCTCGTCAATGGATACCTCAAGCTTTTGATTGTTTGTTTTACGAAGATACATGAGAATCTCATTTTCGATGCATCTTGACGCATACGTGGCAAGCTTTATGTTTTTATCCGGATTAAATGTATTTACCGCCTTTATAAGTCCTATACTTCCTATTGAGATAAGGTCCTCGATATTTATTCCCGTACTCTCAAATTTTTTTGCGATATAAACCACAAGCCTGAGATTATGAGTAACAAGGAGTTCTCTGGCCTTTTTGTCTCCGCTGAACGTAAGCCTTGCATATTCCTCTTCAAGCTCTGCAGAAAGCGGCGGAGGTAAATTGTCCGAGCCGTTGATATAATATATACCTTTTCCGTATAGTAAAAGAACTATTTGCCTTTTAAAACTTTTTATCATTGTTTTTATTTCTTGATTTTTAACTGTCATTTTTATGCGACCTCTCTTGCTATTTCAAAGATTTCCGGGTTTATAATTGCACTGTACTCGCCGTTTGAAAGCTTTCCGTTATACACGGCGATGTAACCTTTTTTTACTTCAAAACACGAATTGTCGTTGTCATATATCCTCAGAGCATCACAGCGGAACGCCTTGAGATATCCCCCTCCGGATACTGCTTTATAGGGTATAAGTCTTATCTCTGATTTGTTTTCCGGCGTGATATCCGTGAAATAATCATTTGTAAGAAAGGTCATCAGCTCGGAACAAAGAAGCTTCCTTACAACACCGGCTTCAACAATGACAACCGGCATATCCGAAAAGACATCTTTAACCGAGCTTCCAGTGTCAGAGAGAGCGTTGCATACCACGGATATATCATCCTTTATTATTTTAAGTTCAAAAAGATGCTTCTCATCAGTTGTATTTCCCGTCCTTTTAAGTGTGATTTTCAGCAGTAAATATGTAAGTGAGGAAACGGCTATCAGGTACGGAGCGCTTATGTCAAAGTAAAAATTTGCATTGTTAAAATAAATGAGCGGTGTATCAAAAACAAAGCCGAAAAATAATACCGCTCCGGCAAATATACAGTTTACAAAAATAAAAGCTATGTATCTTCGGATAAACTTGTTTATTCCGGTGTATTCAAATGAAATAAATACTAAGAGTGAGCATCCGAAAAGCTTAAGAAGGAGTGACAAAAAAATATTCATATGCGGCAAAAGCACCGTGCATGCAAGGAGACCGCCCGCAAGTCCTCCCGAAATTATTCTCTGTCTTACTATTCTGCTGTGACTTATAAGGCCGGTGATGATTAAAATGTAGATATTTATTATAGTATTCATAAAAACGAGAATATCTACGTATACGGTCTGTTTTATTTAAATCACCGCCGATACTGTATGATGAAATAAGTTTAGCAGAACAGGTATAAAAAATATGTCAGTTTCAGAAAAACGAAACTGACATATAACTTTTTCCGGGATTAAATGCAATAATAATTTGTCTCCCAGTCGGGTATGTAGGTGTGATGCCGAAGAAAAATTCTGTAGTCCGCTGAAAGCTCCTTTATCTTGAGCGGAAGAGTAATTATATCCGGTGTTTTGTGATACGCGGAGACTGTAAGCTTCGGTTTGTAAAGCCTGATAGTTTCCTTCATCCCCTCAAGAGTTTCGGTTTCGGCGCCCTCAACGTCCATCTTCACATATGTACACCTGTCGCCTTTAAGTATTGAATCAAGGTCGGATACCGCGACAGGAGACATCTTCTTATCCTTTTGAGGAACAAGTGTTGAGTTCCTTCCTCCCTCTCCGTCAAAGACAAGAGTATCTTTTTTGTTCCATGAAGCCATATTTAAAATTCTGATTTTCTTCTGTGTTTCTTCCGAAAGACCGCATACGTATTCAAGACATTTTTTATAGTTCTTTGAATCCGGCTCAAACGCAACTATACTGTCGAACACACCTTCGGTCATGGATAAAAACTCTTCTATGGTGTCTCCCCTGTATGCTCCGAGGTCCGCGTAAGCCTCGTTTTTATCAAGCCTGATTATCTCTTTGAATACAACATCACGTCTTGTTTCACAGTCAAAAAGATAGTGCGGATTTCCGGAGATTCTATACTTTAGTATGTTATTAAATGTCTTGCGTGAGGTATCGTCCTCAAGGCAGTTATATGCCTCTCTTATAAGATTTTCATTTTCACTCAGGAATTCATCTGTAAAATAAATATCCCCGAACACCGGAACATATGGGGCAAGAACCTCATGTTTTTTCATGAGTTCCTTTACGTAAGATAATAAATCATCCCTGAAAACAGCAAAAGCAAGGATAATTATAAAATCGGAATATTTTTCTGATACGTCGGAATACCTGCACGTTTTGTAGCCGTGAAATTCTTTTCCTCTGTAGAACTCATCGGAAACGAAGATTTCGTCAACGGTGATACCGTGTTTTGAAAAAACATGAAGAATCTTATCGGCTCCGTCACCTGTTCCGTACATAACAATAGGCTTTTCTGTACTTTTCAGATGTGACCACAAGTTTTCCGCGCCTGAATAATCAAGTGATAGCATGAAATTTCCTCTTTTTATAAAAGTAAGCGGTAACTGTCGTAAAACAATTACCGCTTTTAAAACAAATAAACCGATTATTCCTCTGTGGGAGCTTCTTCAGCAGGAGTCTCAGTCTCAGCCGGAACTTCCTCTACAGCTTCTTTGGCAGGTGCTGCTTCAACTTCAACAGGAGTTTCCTCAGCCGGTACAACCTCAGCTTCTGACGGAGCTTCAACTGTAGTTTCCTCAGCTACTTCCCCGGCAGACTCGTCTTCTATAGGAAGAAGAGCACGGATTGAAAGGCTTACGCGCTTTTTGTCATAGTCAATCTCGGTTATCTTAACCTTAACCTCATCGCCTATCTTAAGAACGTCCTGCGGCTTCTCAATATGTCTGTTTGCAATCTGAGAAATATGGATAAGACCGTCAATACCGTCTATAACGTTTGCGAACGCACCGAATGTTGTCATGCCGACAATCTTTGCGTCGATGATGTCGCCCTCGGAATATGTATTTTTAAGAATAACCCACGGGTTGTCCTCTTCTTTTTTGTAGCCGAGAGAAATCTTGTTATCCTCAAGAGCCTTGATGAATACTTCAACGGTATCACCGACATTGAGAACCTCTGACGGATGCTTGATACGCTTCCATGAAAGCTCGCTGATGTGGATCATTCCGTCAACTCCGCCGATATCTACAAACGCACCGTAGTTGGTGAGTGACTTAACAACGCCTGTGTAAACCTGTCCTACCTCGGCATTTGCCCAGAACTTTTCCTGTGCTTCCTTACGTGCGCTGCCGATAACAGCCTTGATAGAGCCAACGGCACGGCGACGCTGCTTGTTTACCTCGATAACCTTGAAGGTAACCTTTGTCTTAAGAAGAGAATCCATTGATTCGCTCTTGCTTACCCCGCTGAGTGATCCCGGAATAAATACGCGGATACCCTTTGCTGTAGTTGCAATAAGTCCGCCCTTGATGATATCTGTTACTGTTCCTTCTACAAATTCACCGCTCTCAACACAAGCTTCAAGCTCATCCCAGGCGTTTGCACTGTCAAAACGCTTCTTTGAAAGCATGATAGTACCTTCGGCATCATTTGTTTTCATGATTACAACATTGATTTCATCACCGATTTTGCAATCTTCTGCCGGATTTACGTTAGGGTCATAGCTGTACTCAGCATATGTAATATACCCGGTCTGCTTCCTTCCTATATCAACCTGGATCTCGGTAGGTGTTATGCCAACAACAACACCCTTCACCTTCTGATCTGTAGACATTTGAGTGAGTGATTCCTCAAGTGCGGTTGCAAAATCAAAATCATCTGCATCATTTACAATAGTGTTTTTTACTTCGGACATAGCCTCAAGTACCTCCTTTATTATAACGGATGGCGTAGACGCCCCCGCAGTAACACCGATTTTTTCAGCGCCGTCAAAAAAACTCATGTCAAGCTCTTTGGCTGTTTCAATAAGACAAGTTTTGCAGTTCTTTTCGCAAAGGTTAAAAAGCTTCACGGTATTTGACGAGTGTCTCGAGCCGATAACGACCATGCGGTCGCATTTTTTTGAAAGCTCCTCCGCTTCACGCTGTCTTTCCTCAGTGGCTTTACATATTGTATCAAAAATCGTCGGCTTTGTACACAAGAAATTTACTTTTTTTACGCACTTTTCCCACTCCGAAAGGGAGAAGGTTGTCTGACTTACCATAAACATCTGCGAATTGAGGAAAACTTCTGTATTATTTGCCAATATGTCCTCCAGAGCGGAACAGCTGTCAAAGACAAACACTGGTGCATTACAGAATCCTTTTATCCCGATTACCTCGGGATGATCGGGATTTCCGGCTATAAGAATAACCGAATTTTCCGCCGGGATTTCAGATACAATCTTATGAATCTTTGCTACAAACGGGCAGGTGGCGTCTATGAATGATATACCGTTTTCCTCAAAATAGGTGTATACCTTTTCAGGTACACCGTGAGCCCGTATAACAACGTCAGCGTTTTTAGGTATCTTTTTGTAATCGTTCTCGATTATAACGCCCTTTTCTTTAAGCTTATTATTTATGGTGTTGTTATGAATGATTTCTCCGAGTGTATAAACCCTTGATTTGCTCTCGTCGACCGATTTAAAGACGGTCTTTACGGCTCTGTCAACACCAAAGCAAAAGCCGGCGCTTTTTGCTAGAATTATATCCGGTCTTTGTCCCATAACTCTCCGATTCTTTCCATGATAAGCTTTGTAGCTGTTCTCAGTTCTCTTGATTTTGTTTCACCCTCGGTAAACCCGAGCTCCTCAAATGGAATCACTTCACCGAATCTTATTATGAGCTTCGCACGTTTTACGCTGTTGCTTGACTCACGGTGAATACTTACGGGTAAAACATCTGACTTCGCTTCTCTTGCGATAAGTGCGATACCGGCTTTTGCCGACTCCGGCTCCGGCCTTCCGTGCTCTTTATCTCTCGTTCCCTGCGGGAAAATCATAAGTCCAAAGCCTTCCTTTAAAACTCTGATGGCGAAATTGAGCGAATTCCTGTCAGATGTACCTCTCTTTACGGGGAAGCCTCCGAGAAGAAGAAGCGGAAATTTAGTGTAAAACGTATGGAAGAATTCCTCTTTTGCCATAAAGAACATGGTTCTTTTGCCGTGCATACAGTAGGTAAGTGTTATAGGGTCAAATCCCGAAACATGGTTGGATGCAAGAATGAAGCCTCCCTTTTCGGGAATGTTTTCGGTTCCGTAAAACTCAACGTCTCTGAATTTTATGTGTTGTATGAGAAGTTTTGCTATAGGATAAAGAATCTTATAGGTAATAGGCTTCTCGCGAAGCGGTTTGTCAAAATTGAACTTATACTCTTTCTCACTGTAAAAGTGCAATTTATCCTTGTTTGTGATAATTTGTTTTCCCATGGTTTTGTCTCTCCCTTGTAAGTTCGATTATTTTATTTTTAACCTCTTCAAAAGTAAGGTCGGTAGTGTCAAGAATAACAGAGTCCTCCGCAGGCTTTAAGGGTGCAATCTCTCTGTGAGAGTCCTGATAATCACGTGCGTTAAGATCCTTTAATATCTCCTCAAACGAAACCTCCGAGCCCTTTGCGACAAGCTCGTCGTATCTCCTTCTTGCCCGTGCTTCCGGAGAAGCAGTCAAAAATATCTTAAGATCTGCCTTCGGAAGAACGACGGTTCCGATATCTCTTCCGTCCATAAGGCAATTGTTTTCAGCGGCAATCCCCCTCTGTAAATCAAAAAGGAACTTTCTTACAGACGGAATTTTTGAAACGTCCGATGCAGCCATTGATGCCTCGGGAAGACGGATATCTACCGATACGTCCTCACCGTTTAAAAGAACCTTTTGCTCCCCGTTTTCAAATACAAGCTCAACCTTTATCTTCGGAAGGTATTCGCCTACGGCAGTTTCGTTTTTTGTGTCTACGCTATTTCTGAGCGCATAGAGACCGACTGCTCTGTAAAGAGCGCCCGTATCCACGTAAATGAATCCGAGTTCCTTTGAAACAGCACGGGATACGGAGCTTTTTCCTGCTCCCCCGGGTCCGTCAATTGCAATGTTAAACATATTTTTCCTCCTATACACTTTCACCGGCCAGATGGCCTGTTGAAAATGCAATTTGTATATTGAATCCGCCGGTATAAGCGTCGACATCTATGACCTCACCGGCAAAAAAAAGATTTTTCGTAAGCTTTGATTCCATGGTCTTTGGATTGATTTCCTTAACACATACGCCACCTGAGGTGATTATTGCCTCATTTATCGGGCGAAAAGCCGAAAGAGAAACAGTAAAGTTTTTTAAAGTATACACAAGTGCGTGTCTCTCCTGCTTTGTCAACTGATTTACCTTTTTATCTGAGGGTATCTGCGTTTTCTCAACAACTACCGGTATTATCTTTGAGGGCAGCAGGCCTCCGAGTGAATTGCCGAAATCCTTGTTAAGCTGTTCATCAAAATCCCTGCGAATCCTGAAATCAAGCTGTTCCTCGGAAAGTGCGGGCTTTAAGTCTATAAACAATGTATACTGGTTTTCACGAATGTTTCTTATGTGTGAGCTCGCGCTGAGAATAACGGGACCGGAAACACCGAAATGTGTAAAAAGCATCTCACCAAAGTCTTTATAGACCGCTTTACCGCTTTTATTGTCAACGATACGTATAGAGATGTTTTTAAGTGAAAGCCCCTGAAGCCTTTTGCAGAAGTCATCATCCGATTCAATAGGTACAAGGGACGGCACCGGGTCAATAATCTCATGTCCGGCGCTTTCCGCAAGCCTGTAGCCGTCTCCGTCTGAGCCTGTTGCCTTGTAGGAAAGTCCGCCTGTCGCAATAACTACCTTATCACAGAAAATACTTTCACCGTTTTCAAGTTGAACGCCCTTTACGGTCTTTTTCTCACCGTCAGAGTCAAAAATAAGACCTGAAACTCTGCCGTGTATCTGATTTACTCCGCACTGCTTTAAGTACTTCGCAAGCGCGTCAACTATCGAAGAGGACTTATCGGACTCGGGAAAAACTCTGTTCCCGCGTTCAACCTTAAGCGGAACACCGAGGGATTCAAATAGTTCTATGGTGTCATATGTCATGAATGAGGATAGAGCACTGTAAAGAAAGCTTCCGTTTACGGGAACCTGATCGATAACCTCTTTTGGGTCAGTGCAGAAATTTGTTACGTTGCAACGGCCTTTGCCTGTTATCATAAGCTTTCTGCCGATTTTCAGGTTGCGTTCTATCAGAGTTACGGAGTTCCCGTTTGCTGCCGCGGTACACGCGCAAAGTACTCCTGCCGGGCCGCCGCCGATTACAACAACCTTACTCATTTATATACTCTCCGTCATCCTCGTACACACCGTATTTTTTCCAGACATTTTCAAGCTCTGTAAATGTGCCGAGCGTCTCCTCCCTCTTTTCGAGAGAAGAGGCAACAACCAGAGCGTTTATAAGACTGAGCGGAGCAACAAGCGAGTCCGTAAAGGAATTCATTGAGCTTTTTGCCGTCAGCAGATACTTTGAAAACGGAGCTATCGGAGAAGATTCGCTGTCGGTAACGGCTATTATCTCTGCTCCTTTTTCCTTAACGTATTTCAGGGTGTTTACAACCTGACGTGAATAGCGCGGAAAGCTTATGGCGATGCACACGTCCTTGTCCGAAATTTTAAAGATATCTTCGAAAATCTCACTTGCCGCAGCTGCGTCTATGAGAACTACATTGTCATAAACCATTTTGAAATAGAAATACATAAAATTCGCAAGAGGTGCGCTGCTTCTCACACCGAGGATATATATCTTTTCGGCCTTGTTGACAGCGTCAGCGGCAGAGTAGAACATATCCCGTGAAACCATTGAAAGGGTTTCTTTTATGGCTGAGCGGTCATCATTTAAAACCTTTGTAAGAACGTCCTCATTGACCATCTTAAGACTGGAAATCTCCATTCTCTGAAGTGTGGTCAGTTTTCCTTTTATGTTTTCCCGAAGCGCTTCCTGAAATTCGGGATAGCCGTCAAACCCCATAAAGGTTGCAAACCTTACAACGGTCGATTCACTGATATCCGTGACCTCTCCGAGCTTCGCGGCAGTGTAAAACGCTGCCTTCTGATAATCATTAAGGATAAACTCCGCGATTTTTTTATGACTTTTTGAAAGCTTCGGATACTTCTGTTCGATTTTAGAAAGCAAAGTTGTACTCATTTCATTTCCTTCTGACTCAGTGTCTTTTTATTTTTACTGAATTATGAATTGTGGCTGTCCTTTTCATCAACGTCTTTTACGTCGTCAACATCAACTACGTCATCGGAGATGTCAATAACCTCTCCGTCATCGTTGTTTTTATCACGCTTCAGGTATGACGGCTCGTGATACATCGAGAAAAAACCGTCAGGATTAAACTTCGTATAAACCTTCTTTGTGATTATATACAGAAGAGGTCCGGCAACGAAGCCTACGGCGCTTATTCCGAAGAGACTGAAAACAAAGTATCCGGCAACAGCAGAAACAACTTCCTCGATAGGACTGATTCCGAGTGACTTTCCTCTTACAAAGGGCTCGAGTATCTGCTTTATGAGCATGATGATTACGTATAGAATAAAGATGGCAAGTCCGGCTTTTGACCCGTCAGGCTTTACAAAGAGCGCGTCTATAACAGCCCACGGAAGCATACACGTGCTTATTCCTATGGTCGGAATAAAGTCAACAATTGTTATTGCAAGGGCAATAAACGGGATAAGAGCCGCCCATGCTATGGGAACAATCTTCTGGTCTATAACGAAAAGACCGACAATAAGAAGAACAAAGGTTATTGCCGACATCTTTAATTGTGACTTGAGCCAGTCGACACCGCTGTCTTTGATATCTTTGAAAAAATCGGATAAACTTGTGTACATAATGAAAGCTGCCTCCTAAAACTTAAATATCTTATTTACCTGTTTTCTCCACACCCTGTCATAAATAACCGACAGATTTTTTATGAGTATATCATAGAAAACGAATGTCAGGTTTCCGAGTGCAAGTAAAACAAGGTTGGTATACTTCCCGAATTCCTCCATCTCATCGATGGGTATGGCAAAAACAAATACTATAAACAGGTATCCGAGAACTACGGAAATATTAAAAACCACAAACTTTAAGACAGTCTTAAGGATTGTGTTTTTTACTTTGTCATTGAGAACCTTAAAAAGGATCGGGTAATAGCCGAAGAAAAACGTATACATGACCGCTGATTCCTTGTCCGCAATAACAAGCAGCGAAAGCACGGACACGGCGATGTATATGTAGACTGACCATTTTAAGTCGACCTCTCTCACCGTTACTATAAGCAGAAGTCCCGCAAAAGCAGGTACTACATACGTCATAAAGGGAAGAAGTGCCGAGAGAAACATAAACAATATGGACAGTGCGGTGACTATGCCGCCGAGAGCTGTAAGCGATGTATTCTTCACATTATCCTCCTGTCCGCCAAATTAAATTTTATAATACTATTTTTGTATTATTTTTTCAATAAAAATAAACAAAAATATGTGAGATATTTAATTTATTTCTATTGCCTTTTTATCATATACAAGATAAAATTGTTTTTGTAGAATTTTGTCGGAGGTTTCATAAATGGATGAAATAAAGATTGATGCAAACGAGCTTGAAAAGCTTGATGAGCTTGAGGCATTAAAGGAAGAAAACGAAAAACTCAGGACAAGGAATGCTAAGCTTTATCGTGATTGTGTTTCATTTGCAAAGAAAATCAAATCAAATGAGGACTCATTGGTAATGATAAGAGAACTTGAACAAAAAATAGAGTCTCTTAACGCTGAACTCGCCGATCTCAAACAAAGTGCTGGAGAAGTACCGTTCCCTCCTGTTCCCGTTATTGAAACAGAGGATACCTTTGTTCTTGAGGATTCCGAGCCGTCGGAAGCTCCTGACGGTGTGGCATATGCACCGGAGGAAGTTGTTGAGTTTGATCCTGACACCGCCAAAAACCATAAGGTTGAGGCAAAGAGCTCGGGCTTCAGAATTTTCATAAGAACTCTCCTTTGGTTCTTCTTTATTATTTCACTTATTATTTCTCTCATAAGCGGAGTTACATATCTCTTCTCAACAACCTACCAGGATTACTCTATTGCGGGGTACAGGTTTGCCGGCGTCAGAAACGGCGCCATGAGTCCACAGGTTGACCGTGACAGCGTTGTTCTCGTAAAGTATCAGGGCTTTGACGGTATTCCCCTTGACAGCCTTGTTCTTACAACAAAGGACGGACGCTCGGTAGGAAAAATTACAGCTCTCAACGTTGCAGGTGGAAAATCCGAGGCAACCATAAAAGATAAAACCGGTTCGTATAACGTGACCGAAAAACAGTTCATAGGAAAAGTTGTTTTCAAAATACCGTATGTGGGAAAGGTTTTACAGTATGCTTCTGCAAATCCCTACAATTATCTTGCAATTGTGGTATCTGCAGATCTGGTATTCCTGGCACTCCTTCTCCTAATACCTGCGAAAAAAAGCAAAAATCCGAAATTCGGCAAGGACTACACAGTTGAAGATTTTACCATTTAGGCAGAATTGTAAACTGAAGTATAAAAAATATGTCTAGTTTTTGTTCATTTTTTCTTGCAACTTATAAGTAAAAATGGTAAACTATCTAGGCTGAAAAAATTATTTGGAGGAAAGACCAATGGCAAACAAAACTGCATTTATTACCGGTGCATCCGGTACAATGGGATGGGCAACTTTCAAGCAGATTCATGAAAACCGCCCTGACCTCGACATCGTTGTTCTTCTTCGTGATTCCAAGAAGAACAGAGATTTGTTCGCTCCTTATCTCGGAGATCCGAGAGTACGTATCGTTTGGGGCGACTTCAACGACTATGATAGCATTCTTGACTGCGTAACAGGCGCTGATTATGTTCTTCATATCGGCGGTCTTGTATCTCCTGCAGCTGACTACTATCCTAAGAAGACACTTAAGACAAACGTTCTCGCAGCTGAAAATATCATCAAGGCTATCAAGGCTCAGCCGAATCCTGATGAGATTACAGCTTGCTATATCGGTACTGTTGCCGAGACAGGTAACCGCCCGGTAGGCATCCATTGGGGACGTACAGGTGACCCTCTCAAGATTTCTATCTATGACCACTATGCTCTTTCAAAGATCAAGGCTGAGCGCGTATTCGCTGAGTCAGGTCTTAAGAAGTGGGTTTCAATGCGTCAGTCAGGTATCCTTTACCCTGAGATTCTCAAGAACATGGATCCTATCATGTTCCACGTTCCGATGAACGACGTTCTCGAGTGGGCTACAGTTGACGATTCTGCTATCCTTATGGAGCACCTTTGCAACGACGACATTCCTGATGACTTCTACAGAAGATTCTACAACATCGGTTCAGGTCCGAGCTACAGAATTTCTCTTTATGATTTTGAGGATAAACTCCTCTATGCTATCGGCATGGGTCACGACGCATCAAAGCGTGTATTCAAGCCGAACTGGTTCATCGACAGAAACTTCCACGGTCAGTGGTATGCTGACTCTGACGTTCTTGATGATTATCTTCACTTCCGTCAGAACATCCCTGTAGATGAATACTTCAAGCAGATGGCTAAGAAGGTGCCCTGGTTCTATCAGCTTTCAGTTGTTACAAAGGTTCCGGGTATCTCACAAATCACTCGTGAAGCTCTCGGCTCTATCGCTAAGGACAAGAGATTCGGAACAAGAACATGGATTGCAAACAACGACACAGATCGTATGGTTGCTTTCTGGGGCGACACCGAGTCCTTCGGCATGGAGCACTGGAAGAAGCTTTCAGACAACTGGGATGACTGGGATCTTACTCCTCCGTCAAACGACATTGCTGAGGCTGATAAGTATAAGCTTGACCACGGTTATGATGAGAGCAAGTCTCTTGAAGAGCTTACAGCTAAAGATCTTCAGGCAGCTGCTGAGTTCCGTGGCGGTGAGTACTGCGATACTAAGAAGCCTGCAGACGTATATGCTCCTTCACACTGGAAGTGTGCATTCGGTCATGAGTTTGACATGTCTGTAAACACAGTTCTTAAGGGCGGTCACTGGTGTCCTGAGTGCGATCCTATGCCTTGGAACTATGACGCTATTGCTAAGGTTAACCCATTCTTTGCACAGGTTTGGTATGCTGACCACGGCAAGAACGAGGACTACGTTCATACTGAGGATATCTACAGAGATTACGACGAGTACAAGAAAGCATAAGTCTTTGTAAAGTAAAAACGAGCAGTGTCGGAAAACCGGCACTGCTTTTTTCTGTTTTTCATTTGTCTGATTATGATTAAAACATTTTATTTATTCACTTTTCAGCTTTTGTCTCACAGTAGATGCATCTGTATGTTTTAGTGTCGGGGTCCGTAAGCTTAAACACGTGCGGCAGCTCCTGCTCGACAGATGTGATACATCTCGGATTTTTACACCTTATCACTTCCGTAAGCTTTTCCGGAAGACTGGGGTGGATTTTTTCAACCCTCTCCCCGTTTCTGATTATGTTTACCGTTATACGCGGATCGATAAAACCCAGCATATCGTAGTTCAGACTTATGATTTCATTTATTTTAAGAATATCTTTTTTTCCGTACTTCTTGCTTGACGCATTTTTTATAAAGGCAACCTCGCAGTCAAGCTCATCAAGCTTAAGATGCTTATAGATATCCATGCCGTGCTCGGCGGGAATATGGTCAATGACGATACCGTCAACAATACTGCCAAGAATCAATCAATCCACCCCCAGAAGTTTAAGAATCAGTGCCATACGTATAAATTTTCCGTTTCTTACCTGTCTGAAATAACATGCTCTCGGATCAGAGTCAATCTCTGTCGAAATCTCATTTACTCTCGGCAAGGGATGAAGAATAGAGAGATCATCCTTTGCGTTTTTAAGCTTGTCTTCGGTTAAGATATATGTATCCTTGAGGCGAACATAGTCGGCCTCGTTGAAAAAGCGCTCTCTTTGAACTCTTGTCATGTAAAGTACATCAAGCGAAGGTATTACTTTTTCAAGCTCCGTAACCTCGGTATATTTTATTTCGTTTTTTTCAAGGATTTCCGTTCTGACGTTTTCGGGGATTTTAAGCTCCTCGGGTGAGATGAGAACGAACTCCACATTTTTATAACGCGACATGGCGGCAATAAGAGAATGTACCGTCCTTCCGAATTTCAGGTCACCGCAGCAGCCGATAACAAGGTTGTCAAGGTGTCCTTTTTCTCTTTTTATCGTGAGAATATCCGTGAGTGTCTGTGTCGGATGATTGTGGCCTCCGTCGCCTGCGTTTATTACGGGAATATTCACAGCCTTTGCAGCAACGAAGGGTGCACCCTCTTTCGGATGCCTCATAGCAATTATGTCGGCAAAGCACTCAACTGTTCTCGCCGTATCCGCAACACTTTCGCCTTTTGATACAGAACTGTCAGTAGCAGATGAAAAACCTATCACAGAGCCTCCTAGTTCAAGCATTGCGGACTCAAAGCTTAAGCGAGTTCTTGTGGACGGCTCATAAAATAAGGTTGCAATTTTCTTGTTTTTACATTTTTCAGAATATTTTTCGGGATTTGCAATGATATCCTCGGCTTTTTCAATAAGGTCATCAATTTCAGCCTCAGATAAATTGCATATGTCAATAAGGTCCTTCATTTAAAGCCCCTCCTCCTTATTTACATATAATTATTTTGCGGGAATCCACGACTCATCACTCGGATTGTCACGGAAAGAGATAAGCCTGCTTATGTCCTCTTTACCGATATACCCCTCTTCGGCAGCAACTCTTGCAACGGTATCAAAGTCAGTAAGCGATGTGTTTTGGATGTCGGCTTCTTTCAGGCGTTCAAGACCCTTTTTCATACCGTAAGTGAAGATTGAAACAACACCGAGAACCTCAGTTCCGGCATCTCTGAGTACGTTTACAACCTCTATGACGCTTCCGCCGGTTGAAATAAGATCCTCTATTACGACAACTTTCTGTCCCTTTTCAAGCTTACCCTCAATCTGATTTTTGCGACCGTGGTCTTTATTTCCTCCGCGAACATAGCCCATCGGAAGTCCGAGGATATGTCCTACTATTGCAGCGTGGGCAATACCCGCTGTTGAAGTTCCCATAAGAACATCTGCTTCCGGGTATTTTTCCCTTATTACCTCAGCAATTGAATTCTCAACATCGTTTCTTACACTCGGCGCGGTGAGTGTAAGTCTGTTATCACAATAAACGGGGCTTTTTATTCCGGATGCCCAGATAAACGGCTCCTGAAGGTTTAAGAAAACAGCTTTTATTGAAAGCAAATCCTTTGCTATAAGTTCATTTGTAGGTATGTTATTACTCATTTTTTACTCCTTTTTTAATCAACAAATTCTTTAACACATCTTTTGTACGCGGCAACGGGGTCGGCAGCCTGTGTTATCGGTCTTCCGACAACAATAAAGTCCGAGCCTGCTTCTTTTGCTTTTTTCGGAGTCATAACACGCTTTTGGTCACCGATATCTCCGTCGACAAAGCGTACCCCGGGCGTTACGGTAAGGAATTTTTCTCCGCATGCACCGTGTACCTTTTTTGATTCGTGGGGAGAACATACCACGCCGTCAAGCCCGCATTCCTTTGCGTTCAATGCATATTGCATAACAACCTCATCTATCGGCTTATCAATGAGTATATCCCTCTCCATTGACTCCTGGTCGGTCGAGGTAAGCATCGTGACCGCTATAAGGAGCGGCCTTGTCCCGTCTGCTCTTGTAAGGCCTTTAAGTGCCGCAGTCATCATGTTTTTTGTTCCCGCAACGTGAAGGTTTGTCATATCCACATCCAGCCCCGATAGAGCCCTCATGGATTTTTCAACGGTATTCGGTATGTCATGAAGCTTAAGGTCTAAAAATATCTTATGTCCTCTGCTTTTTATTTCACGTACGATATCCGGTCCTTCTGAGTAGAAAAGCTCCATTCCTATCTTTACAAAGGGTTTTCTATCTTCGTTCTCAAACATACTTAAAAACTTTATTGTTTCTTCTTTTGAAGAAAAGTCACATGCAACTATTACATCCTTGCCCATCAATGTGCTCCTCCCGTTATTTCGTTAAGATTATTTATGCCGTACTTTTTCATCACCGTCGGTAACTCTTCAATTATCTCCTTGCATATAAAGGGATTTACAAGATTCATAGCTCCGACCTGTACGGCAGCTGCACCTGCAAGCATCATTTCAATAACATCCTCTGCGGATGAAACGCCGCCTATTCCGATGATGGGTATGGAAACAACTTCATATACATCATACACCATGCGAAGCGCTATCGGGAAGACCGCACTTCCCGAAAATCCGCCCTTAATATTTTTTAAAACAGGCTTCTTTGTTTTAAGGTCTATCCTCATGCCGAGCAATGTATTTATAAGACTTACCGCGTCTGCGCCGCCGCTTTCGCAGGCTTTTGCAATTTCGGTTATGTCGGTGACGTTTGGCGAAAGCTTGATTATAATCGGTTTCGTTGTTACGGATTTGACTGCTCTTGTAACTTCCTCTGCCGCAGACGCGTTCGTGCCGAATGCCATGCCGCCGCCATGAACGTTCGGACAGCTGATATTTACCTCAATGAATCCTACCTGCGGACAGGCGTCGAGCTTTTCACAAACGTAGGTGTATTCATCAATCGAAAAGCCGCTCACATTTGCCATTACCGGTTTGTGAAAACACCTTTCAAGCTTTGGCAGTTCTTCATTTATAACAGCCTCGACGCCCGGATTCTGCAAGCCTACGGCATTTATCATGCCGGCGCTGCATTCGGCAATTCTCGGTGTCGGATTTCCGAACCGAGCGTCCTTTGTGGTACCCTTAAAAGAAAATGTACCGAGCATATCTATGTCATAAAGCTCCGCAAATTCGTATCCGTATCCGAAGGTTCCGGAAGCAGGAATAACGGGATTTGCAAGTTTTGTACCGCAAAGGTCGACAACAGTGCTTATTTCTCCCATATGATTTCCTCCTTCATGAGAACCGGACCCTCTTTGCAGATTCTCTTATTTCCAGTAACGGTTTTACACGAGCAGCCCATACATGCTCCGAAGCCACAGCCCATTCTCTCTTCAAAGCTGAATTGTCCGGAGGTTTTTGAAGCACTGTAAACCGCCTTCAGCATAGCCTCCGGTCCGCAGGTGTAAAAGTATGAGTAGTCAATATGATTCATCACGTCTGTTACAAAGCCCTTTGTGCCGTACGAGCCGTCAACCGTTGAAATATGCACGTGCTCCTCTCCGCAAAGCTTTTTGAATTCATCTTCGTAGAAAATTTCATTCTTTTTATTAAAACCCAGAATTACATCTACGGCTTTTCCGGACTCAACCAGTTCTCTGCAAAGCATATAAAGAGGCGGAACACCCACTCCGCCGCCGATAAGCAAAGGCATTTCCCCTGCCTTTGAGATGTCATATCCGTTTCCGAGTCCCGTGAGTATATCTAAGGACTCTCCCGGGTTCATAAAGGACATTTTTTCCGTGCCCTTACCGACAACCTTGTATATGATTTTTACATTGCTTTTGTCACGGGATACATCGCACACGGATATGGGTCGTCTTAAATAATGTCCGTCAATCCTGATATTTATAAACTGCCCCGGACAAGTGATTTGCGAGATGTCTCCGCAGAGCACCATCTCGTAGACGTCGTCTGTGAGCCTCTTATTTGAGTTTATTATGTATATATCTTTCTTCATTGGTTCTCCTTAAAAGAATGTCTTTTGCGCTTGTATACACATTTACCGTTATAATATGTCTCTTCGCACACTCCATAAAGGGTAACATCTTCAAAAGGAGTTGCGTGTCCCTTTGAGAGAAACACGTCCGGGGTTACGGTAAATTCTTTTTCCAAATTCCAAAGTGAGTAATCGTTTTCTCGAACGGGCAATTTAAACCGTTTTCTCGGAGCCGTTGACATAAGCTCTACAAGCTTGTCAAAGGGAATAATTCCGGTTTTAACAAGTCCGGTGTAAAGTAACGGGAAAGCAATCTCAAGCCCCGTTATTCCAAATAAGCTGTCCTTAAGTCCCTTGGATTTTTCTTTGTCGGAATGCGGCGCATGGTCTGTTGCAATCATATCTATCGTTCCGTCGCATAACCCGTCAATAAGCGCCTTTTTGTCCTCCGGTGAGCGAAGCGGCGGATTCATTTTAAAACGGCCATCTTCTCTGAGATCGTTGTCCGAAAGTAAGAGATAGTGAGGCGCAGTTTCACAGGAGACATCTATTCCGCTTTTTTTCGCCTCTCTGATTATCTCCACACTCTCTTTACATGAGATATGGCAGACATGATACGCACAGCCGGTTTCTGCGGAAAGCCTGATATCCCGTTCAATCTGACGCCATTCACTTTCGGAACAGATTCCGTTATGCCCATGCTCTCTTGCGTATCTTCCGTCGTGAATATATCCTCCGTTCAGAAGGTCGTTCACTTCACAATGTGCAACAATCATTTTATCCAAAGACCCGGCGAGAGTCATGGCTTCCCTCATCAGTCCGTCATCCTGAACGCCTCGTCCATCGTCGGAAAAAGCTACGATACTATCGGCAATTTCTCTCATGTCACTGAGTTCCTCACCCATCTGACCCAGAGTGATTGCCCCATACGGTACGGTTTCAATGACTGCCTTCTTTTCAATGATATCAGTTTGTGCCTTAAGATGCTGCGGTGAATCGGGTACGGGATTTAAGTTAGGCATTGTACAGACGGTTGTGTAGCCACCGTGAGCAGCCGCAAGTGTTCCGCTCTTTATCGTTTCTTTGTAAGAAAAGCCCGGCTCACGAAAATGAACATGTACGTCGCACAGTCCCGGTATTTTTGTATACTCACAATTCATAATCAAACCTCAAATGAAAGCTTAAAAAGTGTTGTCCTTGTCAGATAGCTTATACATATTTCTACTTTAAAAAGAGCGCCTCAGAAATGAGACGCTCTAATGAATCAGCCTTCCGCAGGAATGCTTTCTTCTTCAGCTTCCTTCTTTTCTTCAGCTTCTTTTGTTTCTTCGGCTTTCTTTGTTTCCTTAGCTTTTTTAGTTTCTTTAGCTTTTTTATTCTCTTTTGACTTCTTCTCTTCTTTTGCCTCTTCTTTTTCAATTGCCTTCTTTGACTTTTCGGCATGCTTTGCATTTACCGATGAAGAAAGAGAAGCTCCGGTATCCTCCGGCTTTTCCTCTTCAAAGTCATAGTCCTTACCCGGAAGGATTGCATTGAGAATTATACCGGCAAGAGACGCAACCGCAAGAGCTGTAAGAGTGATTGTAACACCGCCGATTGTAAAGGTTGCTCCGCCTGTAAGACCGAGGCCTGTTACAAGGATTACGGCAGCAATGATAAGGTTTCTGTTATTTGCAAAGTCAACGTGTGTATCTACAATGTTTCTTACACCTGCAGCAGAAATCATACCGTAGAGAACGAATGAGATACCGCCGATAACCGCTGTCGGTATGAGTTCAATGAATGCTGCGAACTTCGGGCAGAATGAGAGTACTGCTGCAAAGCCTGCGGCAATTCTTATTACTCTCGGATCGTAAACCTTTGAAAGAACAAGTACGCCTGTGTTTTCACCGTAGGTTGTATTTGCAGGGCCGCCTACAAGCGAAGCAAGTGCTGTTGCAAGACCGTCGCCTACAAGTGTTCTGTGAAGTCCGGGATCCTTTATGTAGTTCTTTCCTGTTGTAGCTGAGATTGCCGAGATATCTCCTATATGCTCCATCATTGTTGCAAGTGCTATCGGTACTATTGCTATTATTGAGCTTATGATAAGTGAGGATTTTGCCCAGTCAATTGCAAGAATTGTTGCTGACTTATGAATCGGGAGACCGATCCACGCTGCTGTCTTAAGGTTTTCAAGAGCTGCAACGCTGAAAAGCTGCATGGTCGGATTTCCGTTGAATGCGATAAACATGTTACCGTCAACCTCAACAGGCTTTCCGAAGGCTACGGCTACGACTGCGGCAATTGCAACGGAACCGAGAACGCCGATAAGGATGGGAATTATCTTTGCCATGCCCTTACCCCAGATGTTAAATACGATTACAAGACCGAGTGCAACAAGTGCTATCGGCCAGTTTGCCTGGCAGTTGTTTATTGCTGAGCCTGCAAGTCCGAGACCGATACAGATGATGATAGGTCCGGTAACAACCGGCGGAAAGTATTTCATAACCTTGTTTACGCCGACTGCCTTAATAAATGCTGCGAGAATGAAGTAAACAAGACCTGCACATGCCACACCGAGACAAGCATACGGAAGAAGCTGAGCGGTTGTCATGTCTTCATAGCCCGGTTTACCCGCAAGACCTGTTACAGCCGCATATCCGCCGAGGAATGCGAATGATGAGCCGAGGAATGCAGGCACCTTAAGCTTAGTGATAAGGTGGAATAAAAGTGTACCGAGTCCGGCACAAAGAAGGGTTGTTGCAACATCAAGTCCGGTAAGAAGCGGTACAAGCACCGTAGCTCCGAACATCGCAAACATGTGCTGGAGACCCAAAATCAACATTTTAGGTATGCCGAGCTCTCTTGCGTCATAAATACCTTTGTTTTCTGACATTTTTCATTCTCCTTTGTATGGTTTACTTTTTGCAGGGCAAAAAAAAGACAACTTCTCAAATAGAAAAGCTGTCGGTAAAACCATTTGAAATTTTAAAATCAGGAATGAGAAAACACTTACCCAAGGAATCCGCCATGTAATGACTACGTATTCCCATAGTGCGCATCCTCCTGCCCTGTTTTTCTTGTTTTACATATTAACATGTATGAATGAATATATGCAAGCATAAATTTCGACATTTTTCATTTTCGTCAAAACTGCATAACAGACCGAAGATTTTGTTGTTATTTTTTACACATTAACTAAATATGGTGTTTTTGTCCCATAACAAAAGTCGGAGAAGTGCTTCTCCGACTTTTGGTGCGGTGAGTTTGTTGATATAGGTTTCTATAATTTGAATGTAATCTTCTCGAAAATTGCCTTGCATACGCGAAAGTATAACACAAGCACAGCTTGACGTTAACATATTTTTTTCTCGAGGCATTAGGAGCAGAAAACTCTAACAAGTGAATTGCAGAGAAAAGTCAGTACTTACTAAGACGATATCCGTAAAATTATTTTTTTTTGGACTGATTATTTTAATTAATCCTTCTTTTATATTTGCATCCTGTTGTTTTATAATTTGAACATCCAAAAAACTCCCCATAAGGTCCCGATTTTTTCAATAATTTTCCGCCACATAACGGACATTCCCATTGTTCTCGTTTAAGTTCGTCAGCGTAGCGTTCTTTGAGTTCCATAGCAAATTCAGATTCTTGGTTATTAACAGTAACAATAAATGCTTTTTTCTTCGCTCTAGTCAATGCAACATAGAAAAGACGGCGTTCCTCTGCATATGGATATTGATCGCAATTATCGAGTAATAAGTTTAGTATTGCAGCATCTTGTATTTTGCTTGGGAAACCCATTCTTGATTTTTTATTATTAATAATGAAGATATAATCTGCCTGTAATCCCTTTGATTTGTGTGCAGTTATAAAACTCATTTTTAAATCGATTCGCTTGCAATATTTTACTTCCACAAATCCACTAACATTGTTGTACTGACATTCAAATAATCCGCTATCACTCAACAATTTTGCATCAAACGAGTATCTTCCGATGAAGAACACACTACTATCTTTCGGCAAATCTTCAAGTTTTTTAGCCATAAACTTAATAGAGAATTTATCAGTGTATCCGCTGATTTCACCTAAAGCAAACCCAACGGTGTCATTTTTTCCTTTTATAGATTTTTTGATTTGTACGGGATTTTGCATTATGAAATTGCCACTAATTTCTATGAGTTTTTGAGTAAAACGATAAGTGGTTTCTATTTTACTGATTTCAGTAGAACCCCAATATTGCTCAAAGTTCAAAATATATCCGATGTCACTACCTGCAAAACGATAAATACTTTGCCAATCATCGCCCACACAAAACAGATCATAATCTTTGGATTTTCTCATGCTGTTTAGCAACGAGAAACGAGCTTTGGAAATATCTTGATACTCATCAACAATAACATATTTGTAAGGACTGATATATTTTCTTTGCTCCACATACTGTGTTGCTATATTGATCATATCATTAAAGTCAATTTCTTTATGTTCACTCAAATAATCACAATATGCATTAAATATAGGCTCAAGAAGTGACAGAACAATATTATTATCTTGAACATTGCTATTCCCAATATTTAATTGCCGCATAGTAGCGATAGTGTATCCATTGCTTTTTATAAGATTGATAACGGTTTCAAACAACTCTATAACACCATCGAGAATAGAATCACCGTCAGCCGATACTTGTTCCCATAACTCTTTTGTGGTTTTTGGAGTTAGTTTTACACCTTTTGCGACAAGTTTTTCCTTTAAATTATCAAGTAAAACACCATCGAATTTTTCATAAGCATAACACTCAATTAAAATAGTGTTATTAGCACTATGGGTTTCTCGTTTCCATTTCATAGATGCTTGATATGTTTGAGTAGCTGTCATTCCATTAGCACCTTTAAAATAGGAAGGGACTTCGCCGTTCTTATTTATACCAAAATATTCAATATAAATATCGTATTCAGGTAAATAAAAGTCCGGATTATATTGTCCATATTCGCTTGTGCGTGTATCGACTTTATAAGTATGTTCGTAGATATATTGTATTCCGTTTTGTGTTAAAAAGTTTGCTACATCCATTTCGCCATAACTTTTTACGGTTTCATTGCTTATTGTTGTTGGCGGATTCAATCGCAAATATTCTTCGTATTCTGCTTGCGTTTTGAACTCAAACTCGGATTTAGAAACAACACGATTATACAATAAATACGAACTCAATAGATTTAAATATGCATCTAATTGCATATTCAGCAACAACTGTTCTTTAACAAACTTGCGTAGATTTAATTGTGTTATTTTAGGGACGATACCATTTACCTTAGTAATAATATTCAACCCAAGTTTATGAAAAGTAGATGCATCTATGTTACAGCCAGTTTCTTGGCTAATCCGTTGGCTCATCTCTCTTGCTGATGCATTGGTAAATGACAATACCAAAATATCTTCTGGTTTGTATTTTCCCGATTTTAATAGGAATTTAATTTTACCAACTACTGTAGTTGTTTTACCTGTTCCTGCACCAGCAATTACAAGATGGTTATGAACGTCCTTGACAATACAAGTCATTTGTTGTCTATCTAATCTCCGGCCTTCAACATTACCAATCAAAGTATACGCATTTTGAATTTTAGCATCGGCAACCCTATCGTTATGAATGCTAATTTGTTGTTTAAGAGTGTTCGCGCTACGATATAGTTCTGCTTGTTTCTCCAATAGTTTTTTATAGTGATCTGCCTTTTTAATTTTTTGAATATTAGTTAAAGCAACATTTTTCATTAGAAAATTATTGCGATTATGCCATTCTAATTCTTTGCTTGGTTCGATAAAAGACTGCAAATCCGAAAATAATATAGTTATTTCTTGTAGAGCTGTATCGATCTGCATAATTAGATTGTCGCACATATCATTACGGGCTTTTACTTTTTCTTTATGATTGACAATTATTTTTTGAACTACTCCCATAAAACAATCCTCTTATTCTTCCATATTGCCGCTATTTATCCATTTGTCAATTTCGAAAACATTGAACTTCCACTTCTTCCCGACTTTATGCGCTGGCATCTCTTTTGTGAAAATCCAACGCAACGCTGTGTCTATGCTGATTCTGAAATATTTCATAAACTCAGGCATGGAATAATAACGGTCTTCTATTTCAGCCATAAAAAGCACATAAACATAATGTTTTTTATATAATAACACAAGATTTATTGTTTGTGAATCTACTGTATGATATTGTACGATTTAGAACAACTCTTTGAAGTTTGTATTATCTGGACATTTTTTGATATAACAATCATAATGAATTTTGCAATTAGCGCTGATGTTTTTAAGTTCTGTTTTTATAATAAGTAACTTCCTAATTTAATTTTTGCGTTTTTAAGCAATGTTCTGATACTATATAAAAAAGACAAATCCGAACATTTCACCGATTGGTTTAGAGTTCGGATTTATACTGTTTGGTGCGGACGATGGGTTATTCCCCTATCAGGGGAAATGTCACGCAGTGACAAAAGGGTTGGGCGGTAGCGAAGAGAACGCGTACCTTGAACCCACACAGTGTGGGTTACTCTCCCATCATAAAAAACACCGAAGAGTAATTCTTCGGTGTTTGGTGCGGACGATGGGACTTGAACCCACACAGTATTGCTACCACAGGAACCTGAATCCTGCGCGTCTGCCAATTCCGCCACGTCCGCATATTAACTTTTATTTTTTTAGCAGACGCGCACCGCGTGACTCTTGCGGTTCCCAAAATTTTCTTAAGCTACACGCTTGAAAATTTTGACCGCTGCGCCTTTACAGCCTTCACTTCATCTGCCACAGGCAGCGTTCGGCAGTAAACTGCCAATTCCGCCACGTCCGCATATTAACTTATTTGCTTTTCATTTGTAAGCAACTCACAAATTATAACATACATAGTGCCGCGTTTCAAACCTTATTTTCAGTTTTTTTGCAAAGAAATTCAAAAACACAAATTGAATGCCGGAGGGCTCATATAAAACCGTCCGGCAAACCAAAGCATATGTTTTATTTA
Organism: uncultured Oscillospiraceae bacterium; assembly: GCA_900545655.1. Classification (GTDB taxonomy): domain Bacteria; phylum Bacillota; class Clostridia; order Oscillospirales; family Acutalibacteraceae; genus UBA1227. The sequence goes on along the minus strand of UQZY01000006.1, from coordinate 14,604 downwards.
TTGAGTTTAAATGTCATATACACCGGGTTGTGATCCGAATATTTGAAACCGAGATCATATACATTGCTTCCGGTAACCGTTACATTGTCCGAAACAATAAAGCCGTCAACCGTAAGAACAAACTGCTTGTCGTTATAAGGGCCGTCAGCATTTCTGCAGGACGGAACGGGATTGTCGGCATCAAGCGGAGCAACAATCTGAAGATTTGTGCCCTTGAAGAGCTTTTCATCTATCGGCTGAGCCCATGTGTATTCCGAGCCGTCTTTTCCGAAGATTTTACTTGAATCACCGAGAAGGTCCTTATTGAAGTCACCGCCGGCGATACAATAATTTCCCTTTTTGTACTCAGCCTGCATATCCTTTATCAGCATTTGAAGCTGTTCAGTGGCAATAGTTCCGTCAGAGGTATATGCAGAGAGATGAAGCGTATAAAGAACGAGGTCTTTGCTGTTGCTTACGGGTACACGTGATACGGTATAGCAACGGTCTAGGTCAACAAGCTTTCTGAATCCGCCCTCTATGGGAAGGCTGCGTCTCATACTGCTTTGAATATTATACTTTGAAAGAGTCATCATGCCGGCATAGGATTTTCCGTGTGGCTTTGTAACAGGATAAAAGAGATACGGACTGTCGTAGTTTACCGTAAATACAGAGTCATAACCCGTCAACGTTTTTCTAAGCGCAGACTCTTCGTCATAGTGATAACTGCGGGTTGCATCCTTATCTACTTCTTCAACAAAGAGAAAATCAGCGTCCTCCTTCTTGAGAAAATCACCGATTCCGCTTATAACATTCTTCACAGACTCTTCGGAGTTTGCACGACTTTCTTTTCCGCCGTCCATAAAGAATCCGAAATCAGGAGTGTATGCAGCAAAGCCGATATTGTATGAAATAACCTTGTATTCCTCGTCTGCCTGAGCGGTATTACCTATTGTATCGTTTACCTCAAGCACCTGCTTATCCTCAATTCTGTGATAAGCAATCATAACGTAGGCAAAATAGCCGCCTACTATGAGAACCAATACAAGTAAAATAATCAAAACAATCTTTAAAATCTTTTTTGCCTTAGAAGACATGAATAACACCTTTTCTTTTTGAGTTTTATTTTTTTGTGAACTTTCCTTCTTTTATCTGAGCTACGGCATTACTGTGCAGAATTTGCCGTACGATATTTCTGCAGCATCTGTCAACATCAATTTCATGAACAAAAGAAAGTTTAGTCCCTATAAGAATCTGAAGTGCCTGTGTGGGAAGTCCCGGCATGCCAATATCATTTCCTGCCTTCATAGAAAGAATCGGACTTCCTGAAATTACACTGCCGAACCAGTCAGTCATTACAACACCGTCAAAGCCCCACTCGTTACGAAGCACCGTCGTACAAAGGTCGTATGAGTTCGGTGGGTTAACGCCGTTGACTTTATTGTAGCTTGTCATTATACCGGAACACTTTGCTTCCTTTACCGCAATTCCGAAGCCTTTAAGGTAGATTTCACGCAATGTACGCTCGGTGAGATTTGAAGATACAAAGTTTCTGGAATCCTCCTGGTTGTTACAGCAGTAATGTTTAGCCGCAACATAGTTGCCCGGAATGGTCTGAACACCGGAGATAATTGCCGCCGCGCATTTACCGGTAAGGAACGGGTCTTCGGAATAATATTCAAAGTTACGCCCGCAAAGAGGATTTCTGTGTATGTTAAGTGCGGGAGCAAGCCAGTATGTTATTCCGAATTCAACCATTTCATTTGAAACCGCAACACCTATCTCATGTAGAAGCTCTGTGTTCCATGTCTGAGCCTGTGCAACCTCAACAGGAAATGCCGTTGTATACTGATAGGCAACTCTTGACTTATTCGGATCTGCAAATATAAACTTCTTAATCGTTTTCGGTAAATAATTTATTCCGGCCATAAAGCCCTCAAGCATTTTTACCTTGCCGTTTGGATAAACGCCTGAAAATCTTGTTAGACGAATTCCGGCAGGGCCGTCTGCAAATTCAACAGACGGAAGTCCGGCTTTTTTCATCATCTTTGAGGTTGAATGCCCGACCGCGCCTTCAATTTTTATAACGCGGTTGCCGTTCATCATACCGGCGCCGATACAAATAACTGTCTTGTCCGCAAAGGAAAGCTTGTCCATAACAGCGTCTACTTCCGGGTCATGATACGGCTTCGGTGCACTGTAATCGTGAATTATAGTTTCAAAATCATCCGGATTCACTGAAATATGCGGAACCTGTGAAAGGTCTTCATACGGCCGCTCCGGTAAATCCATTTCGGTAAAATCATGAATGACCGAACAGATATTTTTAAGCTGCTCGGTAACAACCAATCTATCAAGTGTGAGAACTGCAGTGTTAACCGTATTTGCAGATGAATTTCCGACCTTTATGATGTAATCTCCCGAATCCAAAATATTTCTCGCACCGAATTCCTGATAGCTTGCGCAATCATAGAGGTCAAATGTAAGAATGAGATGCTCACTATTTCCGGGTTCAATCACTCCGGTCTTTTTAAATGCAACAAGTGATTTATACTCTTTTTTAAGGACGCCGTTCGGAGCAGAAAGGTAAACCTGAACAACCTCCTTACCCGAAACAGAGCCCGTATTGGTAACGTCTACACAGACACTTACAACTGTCTTGTCAAGAGTAACATCTGTTGTTTTAATAGCAAAGGTTGTATATGAAAGTCCGTATCCAAACGGATACTGAGGCTCTATTTTGTAGGAATCAAAGTAACGATAACCGACAAGAAGCCCCTCTTTATAGTATTCATTTTTGAGGTTTCCGTTCAGATAAGAATATTCGTCTGAAAACGGAATGTCCGAATACTTTTTTGCCCATGTGTCCGTAAGTTTACCCGATGGATTAACCTTTCCGGAAACAATATCCGCAAAAGCATGTCCGCCTTCCGTTCCCTGCTGGCAGAAGTAGACAACTGCGCCGAGTCCGGGAGTTTTATCAAGAAAAGACATATCAAGGCTCGAGCCGATATTGATGACAAGAACAACATTTTTATAGATCTTAATCATTCTCTGAAGAGTTGATATCTCTTCAGGCGAAAGATCATTTTCACCTTTTTCTATTCTTCTGTCAGCACCCTCACCTGCCTGACGGCTGACTACAAAAAATGCTGTGTCCGCAGGTGCAGCCTTCATGTCCTCATCTGTAACATCAAGATACGGATAATCTGCCGTACCCATAAAGAGAGCCATGATATCTCCGACCTTACCTTTTTTTAAGGCATCAGTAAACTTATCGGAACCACCGTTTTTTATTTCCTCATAGAGCTTGTCATATCTTTCAATCCATGCTTCAGAGGTAACGGTAAAACCGGCATTTTTCATTCCCTCATAGATACTTACACTGTGTCTCTCATTTACCTCTCCGGAGCCGGTGCCGCCTTTTATCGTCTGGCTTGCACCGATTCCGAACAGTGCGACTTTTTGTGATTTAAGAGGAAGTGCTCCGTTGTTTTCAAGAAGTACAATACCTTCACAAGCTGCCCTGTAAGCAATTTCTTTATGCCTGATTTCCCTGTCGGTTACTGTGTTATCAAAATTATGTCTGATATACCTTATCATCTATAGCCCTCCCATTTAAAATTTTTAACTCTCCAAATTTATTCAACAATTTTTCTGGCTACATATATACCGCTTGCGGATGCATGTGAAAGCGAATGAGTTATTCCGCTTCCGTCCCCAATAACGTAAAGTCCGTCGTGCTTTGTCTCCAGGTTTTCGTCTACACAAACCTCCATGTTATAGAACTTTACTTCAACACCGTAGAGAAGTGTGTCATCATTTGCGGTTCCCGGTGCAACCTTGTCAAGTGCGTAAATCATCTCTATTATTCCGTCAAGAATTCTTTTCGGAAGAACAAGGCTCAAGTCACCCGGAGTCGCGTTAAACGTAGGAACAACGAATGATTCCTCAATTCTTTGTGTTGTTGAGCGCTGCCCTCTTATAAGGTCTCCGAATCTCTGAACGATAACACCGCCGCCCAGCATATTAGAAAGACGGGCTATGGACTCACCGTATCCGTTTGAATCCTTGAACGGCTCGGAAAAATGCTTTGAAACAAGAAGCGCAAAGTTGGTGTTTTGCGTTTGCTTTGAAGGGTCTTCGTAACTGTGACCGTTAACGGTTATAATTCCGTTGGTATTTTCAGTTACGACTGCGCCTTTCGGATTCATACAGAATGTGCGTACCTTGTCCTCATACTTCGGAGTACGATAGACAATTTTGCTCTCATAAAGTTCATCGGTTATATGAGAAAAGATTTCCGCCGGAAGCTCAACACGTACACCAAGGTCTACACGGTTTGATTCACTGTCGATATCAAGGTCGCTGCAAATCTTTTCAAGCCACTTGCTTCCGCTTCTTCCGACAGAAATGATGCAATACTTACATGTAAAGGATTTGTCGGAAGTTTTTATCCCGTATCCGGAGTCTGTAACCGAAACGGCCTCTACCAGAATGTCAAAGTAAAAATCAACCTTTTCTTTCAGATAGCCGTAAAGATTTTCAAGGACGATATAATTTATGTCCGTTCCGAGATGTCTTACAGAGGCATCCAAAAGGTGAAGGTCGTTCTGCATACATACCTTTTTGAAGGTCGTCCCCGCAGTAGAATAAAGCTTTGTACCCTTACCGCCGTATTCAACGTTTATCTCATCAACATAACGCATTAGGTCAAGCGCCTGTTTTTTTCCGATATACTTATAAAGTGTTCCGCCGAAGTCGTTTGTGATATTGTACTTGCCGTCGGAAAAAGCTCCTGCACCGCCAAAACCGCTCATGATAGAGCATGTCTTACAGCTGACACATGATTTAATCTTTTCTCCGTCAATCGGACATTTTCTTTTACTAAGTTCATGCCCTGATTCGAATACGGCAACCTTTAATTCCGGATTCTTTTTTATGAGCTCAAAAGCCGAAAAAATACCACCTGGTCCGGCACCGATAATTATAACATCATAATGCATTTGTTGTTTCCCTCACTTAAAAAATAGTCTATTACGCAGACAAATAAAATTATAACATGCTATTATTTTTCATTCAAGTAAAAACAACAAAAAACACCATCTTACAAACAGTCTTTATTTCATTGAGTCCAATATATCCACGATTTCTTTTTTGTCGTGATAGCCGACAAGAGTTTCCTTTATTTCTCCGTCTTTTAAGAAAATAAGCGTGGGAATACTCATGATTTTAAACTGTTGAGCAAGCTCACCCTCTTCATCGACATTTACCTTGCAAAAGTTCACTTTGTTTTCGTATTCGTCGGCAAGCTCACCCAAAATCGGTGAAAGCATTTTACAGGGTCCGCACCATGTTGCAAAAAAATCAATTACGGTAACGCCCTTTGAGGGTAATATTTCATTATAAAAAGTGTCTTTAGTTATTTCTCTCATTTTTCTTAATTCCTTTCGATTATTATTTTGACTTGTAATAAAGCATACAGTGACAGAAGCCCTCAAACTCAGGATCCTTTATCTGATTACGAAATTCTTCACATATACATTTATTTTCTTCTGTTCTCTCTCGGCGACATGGACAATATCCGCCCGTGTGCTCAAGACCCTCTTTAATCGTTTTTACAATTTCCTCATCGGGATTTAAAGTAACCTTCATATGCTGCCTCCTTAGAAATTTTTATTTATCAAAAAGATACAATAGGTATCCATAACCTTCCGCTTCCATTTTTTCATACGGAACAAAACGAAGTGCTGCGCTGTTTATGCAGTAACGTGTTCCGTTCGGTGATTCTCTGTCACCTTCAAAAACATGTCCGAGATGTGAGTCACCTGCACGGCTGCGAAGCTCGGTTCTGTGCATCCCATAGCTGTTGTCCTGCTTTTCAACAACGGCAGGCTCTTCTATTGGCTTTGAAAAAGCCGGCCAACCGCAGCTGCTTTCGAACTTGTCCGTCGAAGAAAAGAGCGGCTCTCCCGTAACGATATCCACATAGATACCTTTTTCAAACTTGTCCCAAAATTCATTCTGAAAAGCTCTTTCGGTACCGTTCTTTTGGGTTATACGGTATTGTTCCTCCGTCAGCTTGTCACGAATAGCTTCCGACGCAGGCTTTTTGTAGTCACCCGGGTCAATCTTAAGCTTTGAAAACAATTCAATCTCGGCACGGGGAACATGACAGTATCCGTTAGGATTTTTTTCAAGATAATTCTGATGATACTCTTCTGCAGGATAAAAGTTTACAAGCGGACCGAATTCAACAAAGAACTCCTTGTGCCTGCTTTTTTCAAGCTCCCAGATACGCTTTGCGGTTTCCATTACTTTTTCATTGGTATAGTAAACACCGGTCTGATACTGAGTGCCTCTGTCATTTCCCTGTCTGTTTTTAACAGTCGGGTCTATAACATAAAAATAAGCAAGAAGCAGTGCGTCAAGGCTGACTTTTTCAGGGTCATATTCAACCCTTACCGTCTCACGGAAGCCGGTATTACCCCCGCAAACGGTGTTGTATTCGGCATCCTTTCCTGAAGTGCCGTTTGCATAACCGCTTTTTGCGTCGATTACACCCGGAATTGACGCAAAAAGGTGTTCAATGCCCCAAAAGCAGCCGCCGGCAAGATAAATGACATGCTCCGTTTCATTTGAAAAATCCATCTGTTCCATCTCCACGGAATTTTCGGTTGTCTTTTTACCGGTATTCATCCCACAGCCTGAAAGAACAAGCATAAAGGAAACTAAAAACAGATAAAAGCTTTTAAGTTTAAGTTTTTTCATCCTTCTTTCGCCCCTTTCCGTTAAGGAATAGTTTTTTTTCAATATCAGCTACAGTTATACCCTGTAGCTTCTTTCTGCATTCTTCATCAAGGTTATTGAAAAGATCTTCCATAACCTTACCCATACCGGAGGAAATAAGGCACTCCCTGTCCATATCTCCGCTTCGCCACGGTGAAACAACAAATTGTGTTGAAAGAGCCTCCGCAATTTCATCAAGTGTGAGCTTTTCAGCATCGGCTGTTAAGATATATCCACCGGAATTACCTCCTTTTGTATCTACTATTCCCGCTTTTTTTAGTTTAGACATAACCTTACGTACAAGCACGGGATTTGTGCAGATATTTTTTGCGAGCTCTTCACTGCTGAGAACATCGTTCATATGACTTAAGCATACTAACGCGTGAACTGCAATACTGAATGAACTGTTCGTAAAAACGCCTCCCTGTTTTTCTGTAACAAATATTGTTACATCTGATACTGTGATTATAAATGTTACAGCAGAAAATGTCAATAAATATTTTAACGCGTACCTTGAACCGGCGGCTGGTTAAAGTCCTTGGAGTATAAAAAACATAACCACTACTAAACTAGTGGTTATGTTTTTTACTAAAGCGTTCTTTTCCTCCGGCAGAACCGGGGGCTTTTCATTTGTCTGAGAAAAGTAACACGATTAATTATTTTGCTTTTTTTGTTTTCTTTGCGCGGATTATCCCCTTTACGGTTTCAATACAGTGAATTGAACCGACAAGAGGATGATAAAGAATTATTTTCGGTCCTGAATAGCGCATAACTGCACGTATTTTTTCGCGCATATCCGGCTTATAACAATGACACGGACATTGTGAACAGAAATTTTTGTCATTCCCCCATCTGCAATGATCAAGCCTCTTTAACGCATAATTGCAAAGGTCGGTACATTCCTGGCATAGTTCTCCTTTTTTCGTTTTATGTACGCCATGGCAATATATTTTAACCATTTCGGGAAGCATTTCTTTTTCGCGTGTTATCCTGTCCTTTTTTTCTCCGTTGTTCATGACAATCTACCTCTGTAAACCGTGTATGCTTTATCAGCAATTCTGGACGTTGACTTTCTGTGTGAAACAAGTACTATGCTCTTTTCTTTCTTTGATTCGTTTATCGATTGGAGTATATGACCCTCATTCAGACTGTCAAGATTGCTTGTCGGTTCATCGAGCATAATCATCGGTGCATCGCTGAGGAAAGCTCTCGCAAGACCTATTCGCTGTTTTTCTCCGTCAGAAAGGAGATCTCCTAATTCGCCGACATTTGTCTCATACTGTTTTGGCAATGTCATGATGAACTCGTGAATGGACACTTTTTTTGCTGCTTCAACAACCTGTTCGTGTGTAGCATTGTAATCAGCAATCTTTATATTTGCTTCAATACTTTCATTGAAAAGCTGTGTTTCCTGGCTTACAAGACTTTGGTTGCTTCGTAAAGACTTTGTTTTGATATTTCTTATGTCTGTTCCCGACATAGTTATTTTTCCGTTATCAACGTCCCAGAATCTCATCATTAGCTTGAGAACTGTTGATTTTCCGGAACCGCTTGGACCTGTGATACTTATAACTTTATCCGGCTCAACTGTCATGTTGAAATGATCAAGTATTTTTTCTTCGTCGTATGAGAAGCAAACGTTTTCATTTTTCATACCGGAAAATGCAACATCTTCGCCGTCTGTATTTTCCTCAACAACCGGAGATTCATCAAGAATTCCGAGAACTCTCTCTCCTGCCGCAAAGGTATGAGTAAGAATTCCTGCAAGTCCTGAAAGAGCAACAACCGGTCCAAACGAACTCATCATAGTAACCGTTGAAACAATCACTCCGTCAAAGCCTATTACGCCTCTTTGATAGAGTATAATTCCGGTAATGAGCATAAGAATTGAGAAAATGATGATTGAGATATCTGTCATTGCACCTGTATGTCCTTCAATTTTTTTCAGTTTACTCTGAAGAATATTAAGGCTGTCTGTTCTTTTGTCCATCTTTTTGAGTCTTTCATCCGCATTGTTGTAACGGATTGTTTCCAAGAGCCCTCTCATACTGTCAAGAACATATCCCGAGAGAGATCCGGACGCGTCTCTGTAAGTCATACCAATGTCTTTATTAACTTTCGATGAAATAACCGGTATTATTACTCCTATTGTTACGTAAGCAATAAATGCAACCAAAGAAAGCCACAGGCTGTACCTTCCGATAAATATAAGCATGATGACGGATGTAATCACCGCAATGCAAATCGGTGAAATCGTATGTGCATAAAATACTTCCAAAAGCTCAATATCACTGGTAATGACAAATACAAGATTTCCTTTATCTTTACCCTCAAGCTTTGCCGGTGAAAGTCTTCTGAGTGCAAAAAATACCTTGTCGCGTATAAGCGCAAGAAGTTTAAATGCAATGAAATGGTTACATGCCTGTTCACCATAATGCAAAAAACCTCTGAGAACAGCAAAAACAATTATACATATACATCCGGTTTTTATAGCTATACCACCGCTTAAATCTGCAGCAGTGAGCAATACAAGTAAACCGGTTACAGTAATCTGAATTGCGCAGAGAAAACCGAGAACGCCGAGTAAAACAGCAAGACACATATATCCTGCCAACGGCTTTACAAGAACAATAAGTCTGCTCATAATTTTAAGTCCGCTTTGTTCCCTTTTCATATCTTAGGCATCCTCCTTTGAATATTTTTCAAGAACAGCCTGATTATTGAACATTGTGTAATACTCGCCGCCGAGTTTCATAAGTTCGTCATGTGTATCTGATTCAGCTACAGATGCATTGCTGAGAAGGAATATATTGTCTGATGAAACAACATTTTCAAGTCTGTGTGAAATGAGCAACACTGTTTTTGTTTTGGCCATATCATGAACAATTTTCATGATATCGTTTTCGCTCTCAACATCAATATTGGAAGTGACCTCGTCAAATATGTATACAGGTGTGTCATGGAGCAGTGCACGTGCAATTGCAAGACGCTGGCGTTGACCGCCCGAAAAATTACTTCCATGCACTGATAAAACGGTATCGAGTCCGTTTTGAGTCTTCAGAAAATCCCAGAGATTTACTTTTGCAAGTACGTCAACGAGTTCTTCGTCACTTGCTCCCGGTGCGGCAATAAGAAGATTTTCCTTTACTGTTCCGGCGAATATATAGCTGTTGAAATTTACGGCTGTTATATTGTCCATAAGGACAGATTCATCAATATCGCGTATTTCTTTTCCGTCGATTTTTATGCTTCCGGTATATCCCTTGGTTGTACCGGATATAAGAGATGCGATTGTACTTTTACCGCATCCTGATTTTCCTACAACAGATATAAGATTGTTTTTCGGTATTGTCGCGTTTATTCCGTTTAGAACAGACTTTGTTCCGTCATAAGAGAAACTTACATTCTGAAGAACAATATCAGTCTCAAATGTTGACGGAATATCTTTCCCGTGCTCGGTATCCGGTATATCAAGAAGCGCAAACAATTTATCGCTTGCAGCCATGCCGTTCATCGCAACATGGAAGAATGATCCGAGAAGACGAAGCGGAAGAAAGAAGTCGGCAGCAAGCATAATGATAAGGAATGCCTGGGGAAGAGTTATTATACCTGCTCTCACCTGATAAACCGCAATAACAACACCTACTGCACTGCCGGCATATGCAACAATATCCATAACACTTACAGAGTTAAGTTGCATTGTAAGAACCTTCATGGTGATACGTCTGAACTCTTCTGCTTTTTTATTCATTTCAATATGCTTTCTCTCGTCAGCAGCATACACCTTAAGCGTAGTAAGCCCCTGAATATTTTCAAGGAAAGTATCTCCGAGGTTTACATATACACCCCAGTATTTACTGAGTAGTCTTTTGGCAATTTTCTGAACAGCTACTATGGAAAGCGGTATAAGCGGAACACATATAAGCAAAACTACCGACGCCTTAAGACTGACAAAGGAAAGAACCGCAAAGAGGGTCAACGGTGCAAGCAATGCATAAAAAAATTGCGGAAGATATTTTCCAAAGTAGAGTTCAAGCTGGTCAACACCTTCAACAAAGACCTGCAATATTTCTGATGTTGAAACCTTTTCGTGATAAGAGGCTCCCATGCCCACAAGCTTTTTATACATCTTTTCACGGAGCACTTTTTTTACCTGCGCTGATGCAAGAAAAGATGTTTTTGAACCGCATACCCCACATATGTACCGCACAATTATTACAAATAAGATGCCGGCAAAAAACGGAGCCAAAAGTGATACGGTAAGCTTCGTGCCGCTTAGTATCAACCCCAGAATATGCGCAAGAATAAACATCATTACAATGTTTGCACATAGCCTTATCCACTGTACAAGTACCGTGAGTGCAATATATTTTTTTGAAGACGGCACTTGTCCGATAAGCCTTGTTTTAATCATCAAAACACTTCCTCAAAATTATTTTAAACATTTTTTCCGTTTTCCATTGTCAGAATTCTGTCTGACAACGCATCAATGCATCGCCTGTCGTGTGTGATTGTGATAACCGTGCACTGATTTTCACAGTTTATTTTGTTAATAACATCAACTATCCGTTTAAGATTTTCAAAATCCTGTCCTACTGTGGGCTCATCAAGTAAAAGCAATTCAGGTTCGCCCGCACAAATTGCCGCAATTCCGGCACGCCGCTTTTGGCCTTCCGAAAGAGACTGAGGGTGTCTGTCTTCAAGACCCGACAAGCCAAAAGCGTCTATCAGCTCTCGTGCCTTTTCTTCCGATGAGGCTCTGAAAGCCACCTCAGAAAGAAGCGTGGGCATAAAGAGCTGATATGTTGGATTTTGATAAACAAGCCCAACTTTTTTAAACCAGCCGGAACTTCGTCTTTTGTAAGCTTTGTCAGGCACGATTTTCTGAGAAATTTCTCCGCCTGAAAGTTTATTCAGTCCGGCAATGGTGCGTAGCAAAGTTGTCTTTCCGCAACCGTTATGTCCGAGCAAAACGATTTTTTCACCCCTCAAAACCGATAGATTTAATCCATCAATTATATTCTTATCACCGAAAGTTACAGAAATATCATTACAGTCCAGAATAGGCTCGCCGTTTTTACTGTTCCTTGAGCCGGAATTTAATACTTTTTCAGAGTTTATAAAAGCGTCCGGAGACTCATCGAAACGGACAGTTTTATCTTCTATCCACATGAACTTGTCAATGTACGGCTTTACAACATCCAGTCTGTGTTCAACAAGCAAAATTGCATATCCGTTATCTGCAAGTCTGCGAAGTGCAGATAATAAAACGTGAGCACCCTCAACATCCAAATTTGCAAGAGGTTCATCGAGAACAAGTATTTTTTGTCTCATAGCTAGTGTTGATGCAGTTATAAGACGTTGTTTTTGTCCGCCTGACATGGTTCTTGTCCTGTCGTTCGGATTGATTTTCATCATTGCTGTGGTGTCACTGATTCTTTTATCAATTTCACCTATCGGAATATTCAGATTTTCACAACCAAACGCAATTTCATCACGTACAATGTCATAAACTATCTGCTCGTCCGCATTTTGTAAGACAGTTCCGATTTTCGGGGCACGTTCGGAAACATTGAGTTTCGTCACATCATTATCATCAAAATATACATTGCCCTTGAGTTTACCGGGCACAATGAAAGGAATCACTCCGTTTATTATTGAGAGAAGTGTGCTCTTCCCCTCACCCGACAATCCGGAAAGCAAAACAAATTCACCGTAATTTAAGGTGAAATCCATATTTTCAAATATTTTTTTATCGTTTTCTCCGTAGGAAAAGGTTATGTTGCAAAGTCTTAATGCTTCCATACGATCACCCCAAATACTACGCACAACGCAACCGTCAGGAATAAAAATATGACGTCACGTGCTGTTATTTTTACTTCTCCGTAAATGGTCGCCGGAGCAGTATCAAGAGTAAAAGCCCTCGTTTCAAGAGATAGAGAAAGCGTATCCGAGATACCTATTATTCTCATTACAAGCGGAATAAAGAATGCTCTGTAAATGCAGCTCGGTCTATACCAGTTTACATTGGCTCCTCTAATTTTCATTGATTCCCATATTCTTTTTATTTCAGTTGCAAGTATCGGAACAAAATGTAGCGTTACAAGCATTCCGAGTGTCACAGCTCTTGGAAATTTCAAACCGTTCATGCATCGCGTCAAATTTGCCGGTGGCAATGTAACCATGGGAATTGTACATATTCCAAGGAGAAGTGAACGGGAAATTGTCTGCCACAATGCATTGATATTCCTGTTAGAAAGAAAAGCAATTAAGCCTATAACAATGCCAAAGACCAGCATTGACAATGTAACCTTCCATGCACCCTTGAATAAACCGAAGCATGAATAAATCAAAAACAATGCTGCAATAAAAGCAAAAGAGAACAAACTCTTCGAAAATAACATTCCAAAAACCAGAATTATTATAGATGATGAAAATGCTACGAGCGGATAAAACGGTTTTTTTACGCTGAACAGATCAAGCATCTTTGTTTTCTCCGTATGGCTTTAACTTTCCTGCTTTCTGAAGCTCATCAGAAATTTTCATGCCGATTGCAGCACCGACAAAGCCAAGTATAATAGTTCCGAGCGATGTAAATATTGAAACAACAGGTCTTGCAATTAGTTGAGTGTAACTCTGCCCATTCAGCCATATACTGAAAAGAACTGAAATCGGCAAGGACAACGGCATATAAATTCCTGCTGTGAAAAATACAGAGCTTCTTTTTTCATAACCTCTGAAAACAATCAGCATAAGGAGTTCAGCAATTATACCCGCAATAAAATTATTGAAAAACATTACAGGCGAAAAGAACACAAGCGGTACACCGGAAAAAAATCCGATAATCGTCAAAGCGCCGGGCTTGCGGACTTTCATAAGACCTATCGCAACGAAAAGAGCGTAGATCGGAGCAGCAGCCATATTTCTAAGGCCAAAAAGCGTCGTATGCATCACGAGCGGCATTGTTATTCCACCGCAAAGCGTCATAGCTGCCGAAAGAATTGCAAGGAAAACAAAATCCTTAACACTGAACTTTTTAAAAATCTCTTTCATTTTATTAGTCCTTTGACGCTTTCTTTTTCAAAAGAATTACCGTAACTGCACAAATAACCGCAACACTCGCAATAACACCTATTACAATCGGAAGAATCTTATTACCTCTCTTTTTAGTGCTGCTTGCATTTACCTTCGGAGTCTTTTCTGTTATATTTTCTTTTTTATTTTCCACTGCACTTTTTTCGGCACCGGTCGTTTCATTCTGTGAGGTAGTTGTCTCTGTAGTAGTTTCAGGCGTTGTTGTAGTCACAATAGCACCCGTTGTGGTATAGGTTCCCTGAGCCTGCTTTGTCGAATTTGCACTTCCGGGCTTTTTAGCAACTGCATTTGTTGCGGATGAACTTCCAATTGCATCGTTCTTTGTTGTAGTTGTACCGCCGATATCTGATACTTTTTTTGCACTTGAATAATCAATGAAAATTCTTGCTGACGGAGAAAGTGGCATTACAGGAGCTGAAAATTTTACACCTACATACTCATTGCCGTTTACAACAGGAAATTCAAAGGCAAGTTGATATGTTGTACCGGCGATTTTTACATTGCTCTTTGGGCTTACCTCAACTGTTTCACCCTCAACACCGCCGTTTTTATAATACCAGAATTGCATGTCTGAAACGGATTCCGGTGTTGCAATTGTAAGTGTGCTTTGGCCGTCCTTTACAGTCAGCAAAGCAGTATGTACAAGGTACTTGTCACCCATGGAAGTTTTATCTTTCTGAGCGTGATACATTTTTACACTCACTTCGTACACCCCATTCTGTGTCGGAGCTGAAGCAGCAA
>UQZY01000005.1 GCA_900545655.1 uncultured Oscillospiraceae bacterium | reverse complement strand
ACGTCTTCAGGGGGTCTGTTTTTAAGAAATAACATAAGTATTTTTCTTATCAAAGCATCTATTTTGTATCTGTAAATCACTTCAAAAAAATGTTTCAGACCGTTTTTTTTAAGATAAGCAATAAAAGATCTCAATGAAATTATCCTCCAGGATTAAGTTTTTTTAAAGACTTTGTTTCAGAGTCAAACAGGAATTCTGAATTCATAATGATTGCGAACAACACATATGAGTAGCAATAAAGTGACACACTGTCAAACACCATCATAAACAAGGTACAGATAAGCGCAGCATTTGAAACAATAACCAAAATCTTATTTTTCATTTTGTTTATCGACTGTGCCAACGAAAGAATCATTGCCCAAAAGAGAGTGAAAAGTATAACTCCTCCGTCAAGAATATTCTGCATTATCTGGTTGTGCGCATAATTAAATCCCCCGTTTGGACCTACCCAGAATGGTTTTATCAAAATTCCTTCAATGCCGTAGCCGTAAATCGGACTTTCAGAAAACCGCTGAAAAACTTCTCTCCAAATATAACTTCTTCCCGAAAAAGTATAATCGGGAACCATGCCTACAAGCCAGCTTTTGCATGCGGCAACAATTATAAAGAAACTGAATGCGACCATAATCCCAACATATATCTGTGATTTGAAGCAAAAAAGATTGTAGAGCTTAAAGATATACACAATAAGCACTGCAACTATAATAACAGCTGAAAGAACCGCCGAGGAAGCATCTGTTGTCATCATGTTTAAGAAGGTCAGAGCCGCAAGTAAGCATGCCTTGCGCCGCGACAGTACATCGGACATAAAACCTATTACTGCAATAAATATCGCAAGCACTCCGAATTGGGATATCATCTGCACATGTCCGAGAAATGTAATGTGATAAAGTACTCGCCTGAAAATAATGAGTGTAAGCGGGAAATTCATTGCCAGAAGCACAGTCAAAATACCGGCAAAGGCCTTTATCACAGTTTTTGAATTCCGCCTCATTTCCTCACATATAAAGAGAAAAAAAGTCGGGTATGCAAATAATTGCTGAAGTCCGCCGGAAACAGAACGCTTTACCGCCAACGAAATGATTATTGCAAAAACAAAATACAAAACCGCAGGCAGATATTCTTTGTTCACCGTATGCTTGTTTACCGGAAAGCGCATAAAAAATCTCAGCCATATCAAAGCCACGATTCCCCATGTAAACAATGTAAATACATATTTATAGGCCGAACTGAGTTCTATCGGACCGCGCGGACAAAGAATAGCAAAAATGACCGCGTATATATATAATTCACTTTTGGTTGTAATGTTCAAATATTTTGAAGAAATCATATTTTTTTACCATTGTTAAACCAGAATACATATGGGTAAGAGTTATTTTCGCTCACTACTTTTGCGGGAACACCCGCAACTGTAACACCGGATACATTTACATCCTTCACCACAACAGCTCCTGCACCGACAGCGCAGTCATCCGAAACCGTAACTCCACCCATAACCTTTGAACCTGATCCCAAAAATACATTGTTTCCGATATGAGGCGCAGCAGATCCTCCGGATGCACCTACGGTAACGCCCTCATGTATACGAAGGTTTTCTCCGATTACGGCATTGTCATTTATCTGAACGCAGCCGTTATGGGCGATACTAAGGCCCTTTCCGCAGGTATTGGGCGGCACGGATATTCCAAGCCTTATTCCGCTACGGTAATGCTTAAACTGATAGAATTTTCTCATAAACGGTGTCAATAAACCGCCGCTTTTGTTGAGCCAATATTCATACTTTCGAAGCTCAATTTCATATTTCCAGATGTGATCAAGAAACGGCCTGGGTCTCCTTTTCGTTATTCCAAGCTGTCTTTTATCCTGCAAGAGATATTCATGAAGTTTTTCTTTTGAGTCTATCATTCACACACCTACTCAATAAGTCCTTTTTTTCTCAAAAATCCGGCAAGAGCAACTACCCTTTTCTGCCCCATAAAAAGAATCAGTTTTCGCTTTAATTGCTGTTTTCCGGATGTCCAGCTCGCAGCATACCTGTGAATTGATATTGTATCATCACAAAGAAGATCAAAGTATCCCGGTGCAAGCGGGTCCATATACTTCGGAGGATAAACCGTTCCGCCTTCAAGCTTTACTATTTCATCCTTGTACTCATATCCCAGTTCATGAAAAACACTGTTGTTGAGTTTCGGACACATAATTTCCGTCATTGTGTTCTGATCAAACTCGTGCTCATCATACTTTTTGAGCATTTTGAGTATGACCTGATTGTTTTTTTCGGCACCGAATCCAAGTCCTGTTGTCACACATTTTTGGCTCTGCTGAACCCCGATAAAGAATTCATTATCAAGAAGAAAATCAATGTTTTTAAGAAGCTCGACATCTGTATCAAGGTATATACCGCCTTCCTCATAGACAATTTTCAGTCTGGCAAAATCCGAAACAAACGCCCATTTCCCGGCCTCATATGCTTTTTTCACAAATGGATGAGAGTTGACATCAAAGTTGCTCTCATTCCATTCAATAATTTCATAATCAGGACAATATTTTTTCCATGTTTTTATACATTTTTTTACCTCTTTTGATAACGGTTTTTTTCCGAACCAGCAATAATGTATTTTTTTAGGAATCATCTGTGTCTCCCGTCAATTTTCCAATGATAAATAAACCTCATTGTATTTTTTTATAAAAGTTCCGTAGTCATATTCGGTTTTGTATGTGTATCCGGCATTTTTCTCAAGTTCAGTCTTAAGCTTTTCATCACGTGAAAGCAGTAAAATCTTCTCCGCAAAATCAGCTATGTCGTCCTTCTGACAAAGTAATCCGTTGTATCCGTCGGAAACGACCTCATTATTTCCGCTTATGTCAGATGCAATTATTGTTTTTCCTTGTGAAAACACCTCAATCGGCGTCAGAGGAAGTCCCTCCCATCGTGATGAGAGAACGACAAAATCAAGTTGGTTTATAAGGTCAAGCACGGCCGACTGATACCCGAGGAAAACAATTCCCTGTGTAAGACTCATCTCTCGTACAAGAGACTCCATTTCTTCACGGTCCTCACCGTCACCTATTATCACACCGGTTATCCTGTCGTTTTCCTCACGCGCGGTATGAATTGCCTTTATGAAAATATCCATACCCTTCTGCTCTGAAATACGGCCTATTGAGCCGACAAGAAATTTTCCGTTTTTCTTCAAAGCCTCAAGCTCGATATTTTTTTCACCTGTAAGCACGGGCTTTATCGTATTGTTTATAACATTTACACGTTCGGGCATAATTCCGTAATCGTCAACAAGATTGTTCCTTACACCGTTTCCGACAGCAATAATCAATGCTCCGTCAAGGGCAAAATTCATGAGCTTTACCTTGTCATAGAATACATTGTGTGCCGTGTACACATGCTTTACTCCCGTAATAATTTTGATAAGCTTTCCGTAAAAGGCAGCCATGCGGTGGTGCGTATGAATGATATCTATATGTTCCTTTTTGACGATTCGAATGAGGGCAAACAAGGTTTTTATCATGAGCACCGGATCTTTCTTATCAATATCCGGAATCATGAAGTGCTTTACTCCGTGTTTTTCAAGCTCCGCAACGTGAATTCCTCCGCATGACGCAACAAATTGCTCATGCTCATTGTTGTCACAGCAGAGCTGCATCACAACCTTTTCTGCTCCGCCCTGTCCCATTGTTCTGGAAATATGAAGAATTTTCATAAAACTTTCACCTTGCTTTAATACTCAGGACTTTTCAAGTATGTCCGCAATTCTCTTGCATGCAAATCCGTCACCGTATGGATTGGACGCCTTTGACATCTTATCATATTCTTCTTTGTTCTCGAGAAGAAGCTTGAAGTTATCGTAGATGGGTTTTTCCGTGGTCCCCACAAGTTTGAGAGTACCGGCTGCAATTCCCTCGGGACGCTCTGTGGTATCTCTCATGACAAGCACCGGCTTTCCCAAAGACGGCGCCTCCTCCTGAATTCCTCCGCTGTCGGTAAGAATCATATAACTGCGTGCAAGGAAGTTATGGAAATCAAGAACATCAAGCGGATCTATGATATGGATTCTGTCACATCCGCTGAGTTCTTCTGCCGCAGTCTGACGTACAACAGGATTCATGTGAATAGGATAAATCGCTTTTACATCCGGATGCTCATCAAGAATTCTGCGTATCGCACGGAACATATGGTGCATGGGCTCACCGAGATTTTCACGTCTGTGCGCGGTAATCATGATAAGCTTACTGTCGCTTGCCCATTCAAGCTCCGGATGAGTATAACTCTCCCTGACGGTTGTCTTAAGAGCATCAATAGCCGTATTTCCCGTAACATATATGTTGTCCGGACTCTTACCCTCACGGATAAGATTTCCCTTTGAAACCTCCGTAGGAGCAAAATTATACTTTGCAATTATGCTTACAGCCTGTCTGTTAAACTCCTCCGGATACGGAGAATAGATGTTGTATGTGCGAAGTCCCGCTTCAACATGGCCTACCGGAATTTGCATATAAAAACAAGCAAGTGCCGTAACAAAGGTTGTGGAAGTATCCCCGTGCACAAGCACGACATCCGGCTTGACCTCCTCAAGCACACTTTTTATTCTCTCAAGTATATTCGTCGTAACATCAAACAGCGTCTGTCTGTCTTTCATTATCGAAAGATCATAATCCGGCTCAACGTCGAAAGCCTCAAGCACCTGGTCGAGCATCTGCCTGTGCTGACCTGTGACACAAACCACCGTATTGATATTTTTTCTGCCCTTAAGTTCATTTACAAGGGGGCACATTTTTATCGCCTCGGGACGCGTTCCGAAGACAAGCATAACAGTTTTCATTTTTTACCTCTTAAAAAGTTTTTCTTTCAAAACGGATACTATAAACACGGTATTTCCCACAAAATATCTTTTAAAAAGTCTCCTCGGCTCCTGACTTACTCTGAAGAGCCATTCAAGATTGTGCTCCTGCATCCATACCGGAGCTCTGGCGATGTTTCCGGAAATAACATCAAAGCTGCCGCCTACTCCCATAAACACACCCTTGTTTCCGTTATTCTGGAGATACTCTATGAGGTACTCCTTGAGCGGCGATGTAATTCCCACAAAAATAAAGTCGGGGTTTAGTCTGTTAAGCTCTTCCGAGATATCCTTCCAATCATCCTGGCTGAAATATCCGTTGCGGAAGCCGCATATGTTGAGTCCCGGATATTTTTCACAAAGAACCTCAGATGTTTTTTCAACGACCTCCTGCTTTGCGCCGAGAAGATAAACGGAATAGCCTTTATCCACACTGAGTTTTACAAGGCTTTCCATAAGGTCAACACCGGCAACCCTTTCAGGAAGTCTGTCACCGAGAAATTTGCTTGCCAGAACAACCGAAGCGCCGTCAGCATTTATAACTCCGCAGCTGTTTACTATCTCTTTAAGTTTCGGATTTTTATTCAGTTCGTTTATTTTATCCGCATTTACACCCATAAGATGAAGCGGAGTTTTTGTATCCACATACTTTTCAACCAGTTTTATTGTTTCGTCATAAGAGAGAACATCTATAGTTGTGTTAAGCATTTGTATTCTCTTATTTGTTCCGAGAACCTCTTCCTGATTGATCACTTCATTTTTTACAAAGTTATCGTAATTATCCATCGTTTTCCCCTTACATTGAACCTTCTTTTTTGAACACAACAACAAATGTCTTAAGAAGAATCTTTAAGTCAAGTAAAAGATTCCAGTTGTTGATATACTCGGTATCAAGACGTACAACCTCTTCAAAATCGGTTATGTTACTTCTTCCGCTTATCTGCCACATACCCGTTATTCCCGGTTTTATGGCAAGTCTTGCTCTGTGGTGAAGCTCGTACTTATTCCACTCATCAAGTGTCGGCGGACGTGTTCCCACAAGTGACATGTCTCCTTTAAGTACGTTATAAAACTGCGGAAACTCATCAAGAGAAAGATCCCGTATGTAATTTCCGACACCCTTCTTTATCGTACCGTCAGGGAGCTGCTTGGCTCCGATAATTCTCGGATCAAAATCAAGCTTGAACATCATACCGTCAGACACACGGTTTTTCTCCATGAGTTCTTTTTTTCGTTCCTCTGCGTCCGGGTACATGCTACGGAACTTATACATCTTGAAAACCTTTCCGTTTCGTCCCACTCTTTCCTGAGCAAAGAACACCTTTCCCGGTGATTCATGCTTTATAAGGGGCGCAAGGAATATGTAGAGAATTCCGGTGATAAGGCAGCCTACAAGTCCTCCGAGAATATCCAATATACGCTTTGCAACAAACTGCGCGCCGCTTGCAGTATTCATACTGGAGGTAAGGACCGTGTATTCACCTATTTTTTCAACTATCTGCTTGTTTCCTATCGGCTCAAATTCCTTTGAAAGAGCCATATGAACCGTTACACCGGTGGAAATAAGATTGTTAATCGTTGTCTTTGAATAGACATACTCTCTCGGTGATGCAAGAAGAACCTCATCAACCCATTCACGGCATATATACTCCGTAAAGTTGTCTATTGTTGCGACAACGGGAATACCTGCCACAACTTCTCCGACAGAATTTTTATCAACAAATACAAGACCGCAGATTGAAAACTGACCGAAGGTATTTGCCTCAAGGCTGTCGATTACGGTTTCAGCCATATCCGAGGTCGTTACAATCAGCATAGAACGCAAGCCGGACTTAACAAGCCTTGCTATGACGATTTTTTTGAGAATAAGCCTCGTAACATACGCAATTACAACATAAAGCGCAATCATCGTATAAAGAGTGATACGTGAATATTCAGCCGAGCTTTTCACGGAGAAAAGGTAAATCGTCGAAAGCGCCATTATTCCGAAGCCCTGAATAAAGGTTGCAATAAGCTCTTTAAAGAAGCCCCTTTTCAGTATGTTTTTATAGTTATCGGTAAATACAGCCACAAAAATACTTGCAAGCTCAACTATCCAAGCCATATTTCTGTAAAGCTCATTTTCATAAGGATTAGAGTAAAATCCGTGCCTTAGACAGTAAGCAAGCCAGAATGACAGCTGCAATACTATAAGATCCAAAAAGACAAAATCCCAGTGCTTTAAAAGCCCCTTTGTTCCTTTTTTATACATAGGTAATTATCCTTTCTGCTCTTTTCTTTCATATGCTTCAAATCCGTGTGTGCCGTTTCTGCACTCGGGCGGAGGCGGTGTCATATAATCACCGTATCCGACTCTCAAAACATGGTCATACTCACATGGAGCAGGAAAATCCTTACCGTTGTATTTTACCATAACCGAATGATCGTAGTCCTCTGACGGCCAGGAATTTTCTCTGAGATCCGCTTGAAGAGTGAGACCGAGAGTCCTGCAGTTTTCTCCGCAATATTTTGCGGAAAGTGTATCAATCCTCTTTGCCATCTCCACCTCGTCAATCGGTTTAAACAAAATGATAAAGATGTCCATCAACACAGCTTTTAAGGAAAACTCTTTTTTAAAAGACTTTGTTGTAAACATGTGAATTGCTCTCAAAAAAAGTATACGGGACATAAAAACAAAACGTCTTACGCCTCTATCCGGTATTTCATCAAGGGGAAATATATCAATAAACAAGCCCTTACCTGTCGGGTGCGCCGCAAAAGCTTCATCTATGACCGTATGCTTATCCGCAAGGTTTATGTAGGTATACGGATGATAATAGCCGTGGTCGTCCCATGCAGACACAATGTCGATGTTTTCGTCAACACAGTCCATGAATTTCAGTCTTTCATAATCCGCACGCGGAACAAATATGTCAACATCATCATCCCACGGTATAAAGCCCCCGTGACGAACTGCCCCGATCAGTGTACCGTATGTCAGATAGTACTCAATATCATTTTTCTTACAAAAAGAATCAAAACTGCACATCATCTCAAAAAGCCTGTTCTGAATTTCTTCATGAGACAGCTTGCGACCCGATACACTTTGTATATCCCTTTTGCTATACCTTAACGCCTTTTTATTCATGATAAATTCTGTTTCTCTCCAGTCTTTTTAAAAACCTCTTTTTCAGAGTGCGGAGCAATCAAGCCCATACACATCCAAAAAAGTACATTGAATATTCCTACTCTGTAAAGAATTCTCATCTCAACCAAGCCTGACACCAGGAAAAATACGACTATGCAAAAAGCCGTAAAGTCAATTCCCGGAAGTCCGCCGGCTTTGAACAAAGACAAGATGTATTTAAACATGCACACCAGCATGTATGCGCCGAGCACAATAAATCCAAGTACGCCGGAGGAAACAAATACGGCTACATATTCATTGTGCATACCGCCGTCATCCACACATTCTTTGAGACCTATAAACAGCTTATCCGACGTAAGCTTCACCGCTTTTTCCAAAGTCAGTCCGAAAAGATAGTGTCCTTTGATAGAATCAATTGCAGCCTTCCAAATAAGAGTTCTTCCGTTTGCAGTGAGATCATCTGTCGTATCCGCTCTGTCAAGTTCGGTTTTTTCAACCTCAAGCTCAATAACCTTCGGAGCGCTTTCGTTTGTGGCTGACAGCGTCTCCGTCATAATCGGAAACGAAACGACTGCGGTCTGCTCCTCAGCCGGTTTTTCGTAACCTACAAGTTTTTGAAAAGCTCCGGGAGCATACTCAAGAATATTTCTCGTAACCCCCGTCATACCGTAAACAGCTCCTGCAAGGGCGGCGGCGATAACAAAACCGGCAATCAGCCTTATGAACATCTTTTTCTCTTTTAAAAATTCCGCCCTGAATATACAAAAGAAAGAGTATACGGCAATTGCCGCAACAAAAGCATAGGTTGCACCCCTTGAGTATGACAAAACCAGATAGCAGAACTGCAAAATCATGTTTAGTACTGCACCGATATAAGCAATCACACGCAGCCATTTTTTGTTCAGTTGCCTTATCCGAGGCAAAAAGTAAAGGGTTATAAGCATCGAAGCCGAGGCAAGCGCACCGCCGGTATTAGGCTGATAAAGGCCCCAAAGCCTTCCGAGATACATACCGAAGTGAGTGGCAAGATAGTAAATATCCAATTGGTATTCTTTACTTATGCCGAAAAGAAAGGTGTAGATACCTACAGATGAAAAAACCGCTACAAACAGCAGCACAACCCCGAATACTATCTCCAACTCTTTTTTTCTCTGCTCTGCCGGAAGTGTTCCTTCAACTCCGACAAAAAGATAGAGAAAAACCGTCATATATATGAGTTGGCTGATATTTTTGGTAAAAAGCATGTCCCTGTTTATAACAGTAGTCACCGCATACAGAAGTATAAAGCCCCATAAAAGCCAATTGTATTTGTTTTTAATTATTTCTTTGAACCTGCCGTTAAAAAGCGTCCAAATGCATATAAGGACACCAAAAGCCAGACCATATTTGACGTATCCTCCGAGGACTACCTGCACATATGGAATGGCTGTAAGCAATGTCATAATGACCATTATCAATTTGAAATAAAGCGGTTTAAATATATATCTGTCTGAAAAGTCAGTTATTTTCGCAAAATTACTCATTAAACTCTCCTCACGGAAAATATAATACAAATAAATCAATTTATTATATACTAAAAACACTTTTTTATCAACATACAGATACATATCAGATGAATACCACACAATATATCAAGTGTAAAACCTATAAATATCCTCAACGGAATTTATTCCGAATTCACTCAGTTCAAGTCTGCTGTTATCTCCTGTGACCCTTCTGTACCAATCCATCGTTTTGTTCATATTAGGTACGTCAACTTCCGTTATCCTCGCAAATTCTTGAATGATAGCAAGACCGTATGGAAAATCCGCAGTAAAATATCTTGAATCAAAATCAGGTATCCATCCTCCCTCAACCTTTTTCATAGGAGAAGGTAAATCATGCAAACTTTTAATACTTGTAATTTTCCAAGTCATTTTTTCAGGTGTATTGCTATTGTCATAGTGAACAACCAATGACTTTACCGATGAAAGGTCCATACGTTTCAGTGCGCCGAGTATCTTTTGATGTTCCGAATCACAAGAAAGAAGTCTTTCGGAAAACTTATCCGTCCACTCACCGTAAAAAAGCGGATTTTTCTCATAAACCTTACCCTTGCAATAGTCTTCAAACATTGTAGCTAGGCGGGTAGTATGAAGAATCGGATTGGAGGGTGTCATTGTAACACACAAATAGTTAGAAAGAGCAACACAAGGCATATCAAATATTTCCGAAATCACAGACGAAATCCAAACAGACATATCACTTGGTATAGCAGCAAGATTCAATTCAGCTCTCTTGCCTTCAACGTGAACTTTCTTTCCGTACTCCATAAGCCTTGCAACACATGGAACTCTCTGAAGTCCGCAAAGAACTGCTCCCTTTTTTATGCATGGACTGAAAGAAAATTCGGCACCGCCGGTTCCCGGAATAACGCAGATGATAAGACCGGATTTCATGTACGGCAATATAGCATCAGCATCCTCCTTGAACATATACGCAGGATGAGTTATAAATACGAGATCACAATCCTCAATTGCATCTTTTATAGAGTTTGTAATTTTTGCAATTTTACCGGTATACTCAAATCCCGTATCGGCATCATACACACACATTTCATCAGAGCATCTTGAAGGCTTAGAAGAGCATACAGTTACCCTGTATCCCTTACGTGCACACATAACCGCAAAATGTGTTCCGATATTTCCGCTTCCCACTATTGAAATATTTTTTACATCGACCATCACTTTCGATCATACCTCTCTAACGTATTTGCAAACAAGTTTTTGAACGATAACATAAATGTTTCATAAGTATATCATTATCTGTAATGGCAAATCAATGTATAATCCGACAATAAAATTCGACCCGAGACAAAAAGATCTCGGGTCGAATGACATTACAAAAATATTTTTATATCATTTTTTATTATCCTTAAGAAATGCACTCGCATCCTTGAGGAAGCTTGCCGCAATAAGCACGATTACCGCGCCTATCGGGAATGCCGCTATGATACTTACCGATTGCAGGTTGCTCATCGAGCTTTCCTTATGGAAAAATGCAATACGCAACAAATTAATTCGTTATATACCAAAGGCCTCATTTTGTCAATATATAGATGTACCATTGACATAAGCAATCCAAAATAGATATAATATACGCTAACAGAAAAAGTAATATAAGTTGACGCTTTTCGTTTGAGGGAGGGATTAACAAAAATGGATGAAATCGCAGTACTTATTCCTTGCTATAACGAAGCCCAGACCATATCCAAGGTTATCAAGGATTTCAAACAGGTATTGCCGGAAGCAATCGTATACGTTTACGACAACAATTCAACAGACAGTACGGCAGAATTGGCATTGGCAGCAGGAGCAGTTGTTAAGTATGAGCATCAACAAGGAAAGGGCAATGTAATTCGCAGAATGTTCCGTGAAATCGATGCTCAGTGTTACATCATGGTAGACGGGGACGATACATACCCGCCTGAATTCGCAAGAGAAATGGCAGATAAAGTGTTAAATGAAGCCACCGATATGGTTGTCGGAGACAGAATGTCGTCAACATACTTCACAGAAAACAAACGCCCGTTCCATAATTTTGGAAACAAGCTCGTGTGCAACTCAATAAATTTCATGTTTAAAAGTAACATAAAGGATATCATGACTGGGTACCGGGCAATGAGTTACCAATTTGTAAAAACATTTCCTGTTCTCTCGAAAGGGTTCGAAATTGAAACCGAAATGACAATACACGCTATTGATAAAAATATGCAAATTGACAACGTAATAATTGACTATCGTGACCGCCCGGTTGGAAGTGAATCAAAACTCAACACGTATTCAGACGGTTTTAAAGTACTTAAAACAATTCCTAAGTTATATAAGAACTATAAGCCTTTTCAGTTTTTCTCAGCTATTGCAACAGTTCTGCTTACACTGAGTCTTATTTTCTTCGTTCCGATTCTCATAAGCTTTTTCAAGACAGGAATAGTGGAAAAGATTCCAACACTCATAGTATGCGGTTTTGTTACACTTGCCGCAATACAATCATTTTTCTCCGGGCTTATTCTTTCTACCATCGCACAAAAAGGTAAACAGGATTTCGAATATGAGCTTATCAGAACAAATGACAGTTACAAGCAAAAGGTCAATCAGGGGCAATGGGGTAAAAAAACATGGTAAAATCGCTATCAATTCAGTTTATTCTCATTTTTTTATGTTTTGCCGAGCTTCTTAAAACAGATGCGTATTACACTCCGTACCTGTTAATACTCTGCATTTCTGTTTTATGCACATTTGTGAATCATAAATCCGGAACGTTTTTCAAAGTGAAGGAAAAAAAAGATGACGCATGGATTATAACTACATTTTCTTTACTGTTCATGCTCATGATAACTCTTTCGAACTATAATATCTGGCTTCAAGTAGATGTCCCCGAGTATTTTTCAGATATCGGAAGAATAGTTTACAAAAGTACATTGCTAGCCGCTATTTCAATTGGAAGCTTTATTGCTTTCAGAAATATTTTTATATGGATTAAAAATAATATCGGGATTATCATATGGAAAAAGAAAGAAAACAATAAAAACCCTGCACTGGTATTTATCATACCGTTTGCAATTATCTCTCTAATCAATCTTTCAATACTGTTTTTAAGCAAATACCCGGGAGTATTGACTTCCGACAGTGTGTCACAAGTCAAGCAGCTTCTGACAAACAAATACTCCAACCACCATCCGGTATTTCATACATTTCTGATAAAAGTATTTGTCAGTATAGGCTTGAGGGTTTTCGGTGAAATAAACGCGGCAGTTGCACTTTATTGCGTTTTTCAGATATTATTTACCGCAGTATGTTTTTCTTTGATGATAAGTACAATGTACCGTATCGGCGTTCCGCGTATCTTTCTGATCCTATCTATACTTTTTTATTCAGCACTTCCAATGCATATCATGTACAGTTTTACAGTTTGGAAAGATGTGATTTTTGCATTATTCGTTTTATTGAATATATTGTTTTTGTTCAGATGCCTGAAAAAAGTCGGAAATCAGATTTTCAATTATTTCACACTGTTTATTTCATGTATGGGAGTATGTCTTTTCAGAAGCAATGGCTTTTTTGCATTTGTGTTGACTGCTGCATGTTTTTTAGTACTGTGGAAGTTCAAAGAAAAGGCGACTTCTGCAATAATGATTTTTTCTATAATTTTAAGTTTTGGGATGAAAACCGTATTACTCGATTACATGAAAATCCCCTCTGCAGATGTTATAGAAAGCCTCTCAATTCCCGCACAACAGATTTCAAGAGTTATTATAAATTGTGATGATTTCACCGATGAGGAAATGTCACTCCTCACACAAATAGTAGACGTTGACAAAGTACCTAAAATATATTTATCCTGGCTGTCAGATCCTATTAAAAATCTGGTTAGGGCATGTGGGAATCAGGATCTGATTGCTCAAAACAAATGGCAGTATGCAAAGTTATACATTTCCGTAGGTTTAAGACACCCCGTTTGGTATATGAAAGCATGGATTGACCAAACTAAAGGCTATTGGAACTCCGGTTATTCTCTTTACAAATGGACTGAAGCTGTTTTTGATAATGATATGGGTCTTACAAGGACCACTGTATCAGAACAAACCAACAACATTGTTGAGGGGTATATGTGGTCTTTTGACACGCTAAACGGAGTACAACCGTTTATGAGCATAGGATTTTATATCTGGATAAACCTTCTTATGCTCGCAATCAGTATTTTCAGGCGAGATAAAACAGGAGCAATTTCAACTGTACTGATAACGGCAATTGTAGCTTCACTGCTTATTGCCACCCCTGTGTATGCAGAGTTAAGATACATATATGCTGTATTTTGCGCCCTACCCTCAATAATATTAATTGTATTGAGACCAATTGAAAAAAAAGAATAAAAACTTTCAACAAAAAGAAGCAGATACATGCCATCACGGCTGTATCTGCTTCTTTTACAAATTAAAGTCAATATCATTTTTTGTTTTCCTTAAGGAATGCACTCGCATCCTTGAGGAAGCTTGCCGCAATAAGCACGATTACCGCGCCTATCGGGAATGCCGCTATGATACTTACCGATTGCAGGTTGCTCATTGAGCTTTCTGAGAAAACAAGCGCTATCGGAAGAAGGATAAGAAGGATACACCACATAAGCTCAATCCACTTGTTCGGGGTCTCATCCTCACCGATTCTGTGGTAACTGTAGCATGAGGCGATAAGTGCTATCGAGTCAAAAGAGGTTGCATAAAAGGCAATCATTGTAGCAATAAGAACTACCATAACAACAGGAGCAAGCGGCATGGTCTTTATCATTGAAATAATCATTCCGTAAAGATCGCCTGTTTCGTTGTAATAAGAGATAAAATCCGCCTGCCCGGAAATCTGCTTTCCGAGCGAATAGTTTCCGAGAATTATAAAACTTATCAGTGTTGAGCCGACACCGAATACATAGCCACCTAAAATTGTCTGACGAATGGTTCTTCCGCGTGAAATGGTTCCTATAAAGAACGGAGCCGCAACACACCATACCATCCAGTATGCCCAGTAGTAAATGGTCCAGTTCTGCGGGAAGCTTGTTGTTCTCTCAGGGTCTGTGAAGGTCGAAAGGCCTATAAAATTCTGCACCATTCTTCCGAGTGATGAAAACCCGTTTTCAATTATAAATCTTGTCTCACCGCCGAAAAGAAGTACAAATGCAAGGAGTCCGAAGAAAAGGTAGATACATACCTTTGCAAGAACGCCGATTCCCTTCATTCCGTGGAGCAATGCATATGTATACACAGCGCACGTGAGTATGAGAATTATGATTGTAATTATGTTTCTGCTTATTTCTATCCCGAAAAGTGACTCTATTGCACTCGCCATAAGCGGAGTTGCAACACTGAAGGTCGTAGCCGTACCGGCAAGAAGTGCGATTACAGCAAGAAGATCGATTATTCTTCCGGGAATTCCGTCCGTGTACTTACCGAGTATCGGTCTGCATGCCTCAGAGTATTTCTGTCTGTTCCTTTTGCGTACATGGAGCATAAAGCCAAAGGCAACCGCGAGCACAAGATAAAATGACCACGGTATAAAGCTCCAGTGGAAAAGCGTAAAGACATTTGACCACTCCTCCGGCTTTCCGAGCTCTTCAAGATGGGGATCCGTCGCGTACATAACCCATTCCGCAAATGAGTAAAAAAGAATATCCGCCGCAAGTCCAGCCGTAAACATCATTGAACCCCAGGTGAAAAACGAATACTTGGGCTTCTCATCCTGATCGCCGAGAACGATATCTCCGTATTTTGATCCCGCAATAATGAACGACAAAATAAGGATTCCGAGTCCGATAATCAGATAATACGTTCCGAAAGTATCTCCGAAGAAATATCTTATCTGACCCAGCACCGCATTTGACTGCTCCGGCATGATAAAGAACAGCACACAGAGAACAACGATAAATGCAAGGGGCACGAGTGTTATCATCCAATCGATTTCTCTGCTTTCATCTTTTTTCAGAGTTAAATTTTTCATTTGGTTTCCTCCAGACTTTCCGACAAATACGATTTGTCAATTTCTATGAGTTCAGAGTAGCTGTCTATCTCGACAACATCATTCTTTTTCATTTCCCTTATCCCAAGTTTGAACGAATCCGGGTGACAGAAGAGCGGAACGTCATCCCAGTAAACCTGTCTGTTATTTTTTTCTTCAAACTCGACCTCGAGAAAATGCTTCAGTTTTTTTCCGTCCTCGGCACTCCAGCGTGAAATACTGAAAAGCTGCCAGCCATGTGATCCACCTGTACGGCTGCACGATGAAATAATTCCGTTTTCTACGGTAAGCAACCATTCGTCTGTTTCATCGTCTGTCCAAATGGCATTGTAGCCAGAAATATCAAATTCGGGACTCAGTATAGAATCATTGTAGATAACCTGATCCCCGTCAAGAATTATTGCATTCTCAATATGATCTCTGGCAACATACAATGAAGAAATGTTGTTACAGGCTTCATAATAAGGGTTTTCAACGAGAGTTATGCCGTCATATTCCTCCGTAAGACACTCAAACTGTTCCTTGAGATATCCCACAACAACGTAAATTTCGTATATGCCGTTTTTATGAAGTCCCTCTATAACGGTATCCATCATTCTTTTTCCGTTTACACGAACCAAGGTTTTTGGTGTCGTAAGGGTTATAGGAGCCATTCTCTCTCCCTTACCGGCCGCCATAATAATCGCTCTCTCAACTCTCATCATTCATTGCCTCCACAGCAATCTTGTAATAATCCTTTGCAAACCTGTACTGTCTTAAAGAGTATTCGCCGAACTCAACCCCGAACTTACGCTTGTACTCACACCAGTTACTCCAAAGAAGTCCGCAGGCAGCGATATAACAGTAAATTTTTATTCTTGTTTTTTTCGGGCAGCCCTCTTTGAAATAAGTATCAATAAGATTTTCAACCTGATCTCTGTCATAAAGTGAGTATATGCAGAACATGGCAATATCCAAATGAGGATCCTGCATTCCGGCATATTCCCAGTCAATCATATGAATCTCTTCTCCGCCTTTTCCGTCCGGAGTAAACAAAAAGTTGTCGGGAACCGCATCGACATGTGTCAGAGAGAAGGGCTCTTTGTTTTCATCAATAAAGTTTCTTAGTGAGAAAACATTTTTCTTGGTTTCTTCATAATCTCTGAATATCGACTTGTCACCCTCCCAAAGAGTTTCATAAAACTCGGTTTGTCCGAATATGTCAAATTCATGTGAAACTTTCAGTTTCTTTTCATGGAAGGCACGAAGATAATCCATACACCTCTGTATGTCTGACTGTGATAAAGGGTCGCAGACGCGTGCATTGTCCATATACTCGGTTATCTTGTATCCGTTTTCCGGGTCGATGTAAATAATCCTGTCGCAAATATCCTTCCCCTTTATCACACCGTAAACCTCAGCCTCTTCGCGGCGGTTTATCAGCTTATCGGTGCCCTCTCCGGGTATACGCATGATATATTTTTTCCCTCGGCACATAAACAGGAAAGATCTGTTGGTCATTCCCGTTTTAAGAACGGTTATATTGACTATTTCATTCATATCCGCCGAAAGCGCGTCAGCTGCGATTTTTATCGATTTACTCTTTAAGTGATTGGAATCACTGTCAATATTTCTAAGCTGCTCATAGGTGTTTATCTCATACACTCTTTCATCGGGAGCAACATGCGCATAAACAGTAATTTTTTTATCCGTATAAAAAGCTGCTTCCCAGAATTTGTCGTCAGCTTCGGGATTATTGCTCAGTGACACGGCGTTTTTCAGGAAATCTGCCGAATCCTCTTTTGTTAAATAGCTTACTCCTACCAATCTGTTCGACTGATTGGCTTTTTCAGAGCGAACAATTTCCTGTCTGCGATTCACTCTCACTTTACTCTCATCATCTTTTTTATCGGTTATAAGGTACCATGAGTAAAGCTCGTTTTCCGAAAACGGGTTGTCCTCACAGTAAATGTCACTCGGAAGTATGTATGAATTCGATATATACCTTGATGCGCACATCAACGAGAACAAGCTGTTTTTCGACGCATAATCGGGGTTGTAAATAAGATTTACACCGTATTTGTCGATGAGATACTCAAAGCTGTCCTTCATAAATCCGACAACAACATAAATCTTTTCTATTCCGACTTCCTTCAACTGCTTTATGAGGCGTTCAATGAGAACCTCACCCTTAACAGTGATAAGGGCCTTAGGCGTTTCCATATTTATGGGCACCATACGCATACCGAAGCCCGCCGCCAGAATGACGGCATTTTTCGGTTTCCGGGATTTTATAAGTTCTTTTCCCGTATCGGTTACCGCCAATTTTTTGTCAATAAGCCCTTCCTCACAAAGATAATTCACACTTTTGTTTACCGCACCCAAAGAATACCCGGTCTTTTCCGCAAGCTCTCTCTGGTTATTTTTTTTACCCTCATAAACGGCAAGCAACATATCCAAATCAATCTTGTTCATGTTTCACCTTCGTTCTTAATTTCGTGAACATACAATGCCATTATATACGTGAACAGTAAATTTGTCAAATCAAAATAATAAAATCGGAAAATATCTGTAAAAAGCAACCGGAGAACCCATCTAAGTTCTCCGGCTGCCGTCGTTTTATTTTACATCTTATAAGTCAAAGGATTTAAGCAATCCACACACCGCTTGAATTAAAACGATAGTATTTTCCGTTTATTTTCTGTGTGCCTGTAAGCATTGCTCCACTACTGTTGAAGTAGTACCACTTACCGCTTATCTGCTGCCAGTCCGTGATCATAGCTCCGTTTGAGTTAAAGTAGTACCACTTTCCACCTATCGACTGCCAGTCCGTGATCATAGCTCCGTTTGAGTTCATGTAGTACCACTTGCCATTTATCTGTGCCCAACCGGTTACCATTGCACCGCTTGTGTTGAAGTAGTACCATTTTCCGTTTATCTGCTGCCAATCTGTGAGCATAGCTCCGTTTGAGTTCATGTAGTACCACTTGCCATTTATCTGCGCCCATCCGGTAACCATTGCACCCCATTTATTCATGTGGTACCATTTGCCGTTATCAAAAAGCCAACCTGTTGTCATAACGCCGCCCTCTCCGAAATGATACCATTTTTCGTTTATGAGCTGCCAACCGAAGACCTTGTTTCCGTTTTTGTCATAGTAATACCAGCTTCCGTTTTCGGACTTCCATTCCTCGGTAGGTTTTTTAAAGGTTATGTCAAATGAAATCGTATCTCCGCCGGCTGCGGAAATATCATTTATCGTTATACCGCTGTTAGTTCCGTCTGAATAAGTTAAACCCGAAAAGGAACCTCTTCCGGACTCCGCCGAATAAAAGGATTGGTTGATATTGTTGTTCTCTCTGAAGATATAGATAAGATACGGCTCACCCGTGATGTTTGTTACCGCTTCCGTGTTGACGCGATAAATAACCAGTCCGGTTCCGGGAATTTTTCTTTCATAACCGTAATAGTCACCTATCTTTTCATTTTTTATCCTGTATTCGATTACGAAAAACTCCTTGTCGGAATAATCGGTTCTAAGAATCACAGCTTGATTGTTTCTGGTTTCATATGTAGCGGAGGATGCCGCGTAAATCGTATAATCATCTTTGTCCGTCATAACTTCGGGAATGTCAAATATCCCAAGATAACGGGAGCGCGTGTATGCAAGCGGATATTGAACGAACGTGCTTGCCGCAGCCATCATATCCCAATAGCTTACCGGCAACTTGTTTTCCGGATCACTGTTAGGATACAAATCCGGCGCTCCCAATGTGTGCATAAACTCATGAATAACAAGTCCCGATTCGCCCAAAGAAAAATAGAAATTCTGTTCGGGAATTACATTGTACGAGCCTACACGTACATTGCCGACAACATCCGTTCCCGACCATGTCGACTTATGTCCGCGTATATTTGTGTGAAAATTTCCGTATTCGTAAGGAAGAACAAGAGTTAGATTGTCCAGAAATCCATCGTTATTTCCATCGAGATTATACGCCGAAAGATTTTGCTTCTTAAGCCAAACAAGAACATCCTGAATGATATATTCATCAAAGCTGCCGAGCGGTCCCGAGGTATAGGAAAGCGTGCCGGCCTCCAGAACCAACGGAGTTATTTTTGTTCCGTCATATTGCGGCATTATGTTGTTCACGGATATTTGACCATAGGAAATTCTCTCGTAATAAGGCTTCATTCCTCTTTGATCCTGCGGTGTTCCGTTAAAAAATCTCAAGGTATCACTCGGGTCAGTAGCATAACATTTTGCAAGCGTCTGACCCTCGTGAACATGAGTCGTATCTGCAAAATCAACAAAAACGATAAGATTTGCGTATGTAGTTGTTTTTTTCTCCGCCGCACTCGCATAAGGGACGATGTATACTGCAGCCAAAAGTGAAAGAACTAATGCGATGATACCTTTATATTTTTTCATTAAGCCCTCCGTTCTTTTTAAAACAGGGGCCCGTGCATAAAGCTACGAGCCCCAAAAATATTTATGCTATCCAAGCTCCGCTTGAATTGAATCTGTATATTCTTCCGTTTATTCTCTGCGTGCCTGTAAGCATGACGCCACTGTTGTTAAAGTAATACCACTTGCCGCCTATTTGCTGCCAGCCTGTAACCATAGCACCGCTGCCGTTGAAGTAATACCACTTGCCGCTTATAGCAGCCCAACCGGTTACCATTGCACCGCTGTTATTGAAATAGTACCACTTTCCGCTTACAGAAGCCCAACCGGTTACCATTGCACCACTGTTATTGAAATAGTACCATTTACCGCTTATAGCAGCCCAGCCTTTAACCATAGCGCCGTTATTATTGAAGTAATACCACTTGTTACTTATTTGTGCCCAGCCTTTGACCATCTTTCCCCACTGGTTAAAGTAGTACCACCTGTTGTTTATCTGATTCCATCCGTTAACCATCTTTCCCCACTGATTGAAGTAATACCAGTTTCCGTTAATTTGTTCCCAACCGGTAACCATTTTTCCCCATTGAGAGAAGTAATAGTGACTGCCGTCTATCTCAAACCAACCGGTAACCATGATATCACTCTCATCATGATAGAAGTAATACCACTTACCGTCTATCTTCTGCCATCCGCTGAGAAGTGCACCCTCGTTATTGATATAATAATCGTCGCCTTCCAGCTTAATCCAGCCTTCATGGCCGGTATATTTTTCTCCGAATTGGGTGAGATAGTTTGTATCAGTCTCTTCATCAAGAATGATATAGAAGCCTGAATCAATTGCCGTGATTTCTACAGGTTCACTTGACACAGCGCCTTGAGTAGAGGTGGCGATAACCTCGACAGTTCCTTCACCTATAACCTCGAAGGTGGCCGTGTTATCCTTATCAGAGGTTGACTTAAGTTCAAGAACCTTATCGTTTGTGGTTGACCATTTTACAGTCTTTATATCTGCGTTGTCCGGATTAACAACTGCCTTAAATGTGATTTCATCTCCGACATCTGATTTTTCAGGTAATTCTTCAACCGCAGAAACCTTAACCTCTGTTACAGGATTGTTTACTGTAACCTTACCGTAGTTCACCTTAAGCTCCTGTATTTTTCCGTTTGAAATAACGGCAACAGTTGCCTCTCCCGTTTCATATTCCGAAGTATATTTTCCGGTTATATTGCCTGAGCGTGAAAGTGAAAGACCTGATGGGAGCTTGCTTCCTTCCTTGAGAGTGAAGGTATACGAGCCGTTTCCGGTACCGGGCTTAACGGCGGTTATAAGACTTATCGGTGTGATAGCCTCACCGTACTTACCCTCGGGAATATCAAATGTTGCGGAAGGGTTAAGAGCAAGATCCTTTTCCTCTCCGTCAGCAAAGCTTATCGTAGTCGCGGTAACCGCCTCGCCTGTTACGGGATTGAACATCACGTAGTCTCCGCCTTCTGAACTTTTGAACAAATATTCAGACGGTGCCGTAACCTCAAAATTATTGAGATAGTTGTTCCCGGTAAATATTGAAGATACAAACTCAATCTTTCCCACAAAGGTTACCGTTCCCGTTGCCTCCGGTCTGAAAGTATCCAAGCCACCTATTTTGGCATTCTCTTTTCCCTCTCCGGAAGGAGCCTTTAAGGTTGCGGTACCCGAAAAACCACGTTCAACCGTAAACAGAGATACAAGTGTTGTAGCGTCCGGAAAATCCGAACAGTCAATATTTATGTTACCGGATGTATCAGCCACCAGGGCATATGCTCTTCCGGTCACCACATTTATTTTATCATTTTCTTTAAGTTGTCCGGTTTTACTCATTGTTACATTGAGATTGGAATCTTCAGTAACATTGATACGTCCCAGTTTAACTCCAAAGGCACAAAGATTTTCATCGGAAACCTGTGTTCCCGAAATATTTACCGTACCGCCTCTTATGCTGACTCCGGAAAAGACAGCCAAAGCATCCAGATAAACACCGTACGCTTTATTTGAAACTGTTCCGAGGTCTATCGTAAGAACATCTTCTGTGGATGATTCCGTTTTATCAATCGTCAACACTCCGGTTTTAAGACGTATACCGTAAACAGTTGTAACGGTTTTCGGTTCTGCGCCCTCTTCAGCAGGCAGAGCTTCCTCAAAGGATTTGCCTGTGATTGTGTTTTTACCCTTAAGCTTGATGTCAAGTGATTGGTCAGACTCAATGTATGTACCGTTGAAGTTCTCCAGCGTAAGGTATCCGGGTGTTGTAGTTTCACCTTCCTTCACTTCAGGTGTCCATGACCACCCGGCGCCTGACTGGACTTTAGTCTTATCCTCTATAACCTCTTTAACCTCCTCCGTAACGGCCGGGGTGATTATTTCTCCGGATTCCGGATCGGTTACTGCCTCAGTAACAACCTTTGTCACATACAGAGTTATAGTATCAGGCTTTGGTTCTGACGGCTTTTCACCGGTATTACCTGCTTCCCCCTCTGCACTTGCGCTTATCAGCGTTATGGGTGCAAGCGTAAAAAGGAGTGCAAGCACAAGCAAAACACTGAAAATTCTTCTTGTAAATCGTTTCATTTTTAATCCCTCCGGAATTTTTGTGAGATTTTCATAAAATAAAATGTAATTGTACAAACATATTATACATATTTTCTATAAAAAAGGAAATAGTTTTTTTGATTGTTTTATTAATTGTTAAAGCAAGGCTTTTGGTTACACTAAAAACGAGGTGATTTTTATGAATAGCGGAGAAATCTTTCACGTCATTTGGTTAAGTGCGGTATCCGTCTTGTTCTTATTTGTCCTTACAAAGATAATGGGAAACAAGCAGATATCACAAATGAATATGTTTGATTATATCATCGGTATCTCAGTAGGGTCGATAAGTGCGGAAATGGCCGTTGAGACTGAGGACAGCGTTGTAAAGCCTCTGGTTGCGATGACCGTATACGCGCTTATCAGTATCGTTTTTGCCGTGCTTACAAACAAATCTGTATTTTTCAGAAAAATCATCACCGGAAGAACCATTCTTCTCTTTGAGGACGGTATGTTTTACAGGGACAACTTCAAGAAGGCTCGCATGGATATAAATGATTTTCTCAGCATGCTCCGCGTAAAGGGCTTTTTTGATATATCTCAGCTTCAAAATGTGATACTCGAACCGAACGGTACGCTGAGCGTGCTGCAGAAGTCGGAATTCCGTCCAATGGTTCCAAGCGATAACAACCTTGTCCCCGTCGCCGAGAAAATCATTCCATGCGTGATTCTTGACGGACATATCATGTCCGAGAACTTAAAACTATCCGGCAAAAACGACGATTGGCTTATAAAAAAGCTCCGTGAGCAAAAGATAAGTGATCTTTCAGAGGTGTTTCTGGCAACGATTTCGGAGAACACCCTTTCCGTATATAAAACTGTCAAAAAAAGTAAAAATATAAACCTGTTTGACTGATAATATTTTAATGCTTTAAAGCGCCTTGTTATATTGCACAAAAGCTTTTCGCTCTTGCAGATTTATTATGGTAAATATGTAAATTATTTCTAATTGTACGTTTTTATACTATAAATTTTTGTTAAAGTATGTTATTATACTACTTGTGCTACAGAGATCATATTCTTTTCAGAAGATAGTTAAGAAATGAAAGTTTTGTACAGACTCACGGCAGATACGATTATCGATAGCAACGGAAAAAACATTTTTATTTACGGAATCGAAGCAGTGCGTGACGGAGAAGACCCTGTGGTCATAAAATCCGTTCCGGCTCTTTCGATTCACAAAAGCAAAGTAAACTCTGTTGTAAAGCTTTGCAACAGAGTAAGCCTGAGTCCGATTCACTTAGAAGACATAATCACGGATGAAATCATCAGGATTGAAAATCCGTTTAACGAATATGAAAAAGCAGCCCGCAAAAGCGGGCTGCTTTTCTTTTTATTTTCAACTGAAAAACTTTTTTCCGATCCTTGCCCCGGCACTGACAGAAGCCTTATTCACCGTAATTGTATCCAAGCTCAAACGCCTTCAGGTTGAGCTCAAGGAATTTTTCGGGAACGGTTTCCTTTATGGTGTCAGTCCAGACATCCTTCGGTATCTCTGTATGCTGTGCCATAACACCTATAAGCGCAACATTGACCGCCTTCGGTGTTCCGGCTTCAAGCGCCATTCTGAGAGCGTCAACTGCGAGAACATCCGCACCTGCTGTTTTAAGACTTTCGATTATTCCGCCCGGATACCGTGCGGCCCCGATAACCACCGGCATAGGGTCGATAGTCTGTGTATTCACAACCATCTTTCCCGACGGCTTAAGATAAGGAAGCCAACGTGCCGCTTCAAGCTGCTCAAAGGAGAGAATGATATCCGCTTCACCTTTTTCTATTATCGGGGAGGAAACCTTATCTCCGTATTTGACATAGGTCACAACAGAACCTCCGCGCTGTGACATGCCGTGTACCTCGGAGATTTTTACATCGTAGCCCTTTCTTATGAGCGCATTGCCGAGAAGACGAGATGCCAGAAGTGTCCCCTGTCCGCCTACGCCTACTATCATGATACTTCTAACAGACATATCACTTACCCTCCTTTATGGCATCAAACTTACAATACGGCTTGCACATACCGCAGCCCACGCACTGTGTAAAGTCTATGGCGGATTTTCCGTCCTTTATGCTTATTGCGGGACATCCGATTTTGAGACATGCTTTACAGCCCGTACACCTTTCGGTATCTACGCTGAACGGAGGATTGTGCTTAACCTCTTTAAGGAGCGCACACGGACGCCTTGAGATGATAAGGCTCGGTGCATCAACCTCAAGTTCTTCCTCAATAGCCTTTTTTGTTTCCGGAATATTGTAAGGATCTACAACAATTACTCTTTCAATTCCGACAGCATGTGCAAGAGCCGTAAGGTCAACCGCTGTCGTCGGGTCGCCGTTTATACGCTTTCCGGTTGTGGGATTTTGCTGGTGACCGGTCATACCGGTTATCGAGTTATCGAGAACTATTACTTTTGAATTAGTTTGGTTATATGCGATATTTATAAGCCCCGTTATACCGGAGTGAATAAATGTAGAATCACCTATTACAGCTACGGATTTCTTTGCATCCTCAGGTCTTACCTTATTCCTTCCGTGAAGAGAACTTACGGACGCGCCCATGCAGACACAGGTGTCAATCATCTGAATAGGAGGAAGTGCGCCGAGCGTGTAACAGCCTATGTCACCCGAAACAAAAACGTCAAGCTGCTTCAAAGCCGCATAAAGACCCCTGTGAGGACAGCCGGCACAGAGAACGGGAGGTCTGCCCGGTATCTCAATATCCGTGCTGAGCATAGGTGCTTCCTCTCCGAGTATAACCTTTCTTATAAGAGCCTGAGAGTATTCACCGAGAAGCGTAAACTCGTCTTTACCGTGAACCTTAAGTCCCAGTTTCTTACAATGCTCTTCAAGATAAGGATCAAGCTGTTCAAGCACATAGAGCTCATCCACCGTTTCCGCAAAATCCTTTATGAGCTTTTCGGGGAGAGGATAAACACAACCGAGCTTCAGATACGATGCTCTTTCACCAAGTGCTTCTTTTGCGTACTGATATGTTACACCGGCTGCGATAACACCTATTTTCTTACCGTTTATCTCACCGGAGCCGTTTTCAATTCTGTTTATTTCGGCGGTTTCCGTATACTCGCGTTCCGCTTTGAATCTCTCTTCAACAATTACGTGGCGGCTCTTTGCCATAGCGGGCATCATTACATACTTTCCGGGATTCTTTTCATAATCAAGTAGAGCAACCTCACCCTCATTTTTCGTTTCCACCAGACTGCTCGAGTGAGAAACCCTCGTCGTAAGACGAAGAAGCACAGGTGTATCAAACTTTTCCGAAAGACGAAAAGCAAGCTTTGTAAACTCATAGCACTCACCTGAGTCCGAGGGCTCAAGCATAAGAATCTTTGCACCCTTTGCATAGTGTCTTGAGTCCTGCTCGTTCTGACTTGAATGCATACCCGGGTCATCGGCAACGGCTATCACAAGACCGCCATTTACACCCGTGTATGAAACAGTGAACATGGGGTCTGCCGCAACATTGAGCCCGACATGCTTTTGAGCGCAGAAAGCACGTGCTCCGGCAATAGACGCGCCTATTGCCGTTTCAAGAGCAACCTTTTCATTCGGTGCCCACTCACAGTAAACAGAGTCATGCTTTACGGCAAACTCCGTTATCTCCGTACTCGGCGTACCCGGATAGCTTGAAACAAGGCGGCATCCGGCGTCTGCAATAGCCTCCGCCACGGCAGCGTTTCCAAGTAAAAGTCTTTTCATAATTAATCCTCCTGAACCTGATGAGCAACTACGCTGCTTCCGCAATACATCTTGCGTAAAACAGGCTTTTCGATTTTTCCTGTCGGGTTTCTCGGAATATCCGCAAAGATAATTTTTCTCGGTCTCTTATACCTCGGAAGGTCAAGACAGAACTCATTTACCTCATCCTCAGTCAGAGTGTAGCCCTCTTTGATTTCAATTATCGCGCCTGCGATTTCACCCAATCTGTCATCGGGGAAGCCTATGACCGCAGCATCCTTTATAGCAAGATTTTTACGAAGGAAGTTTTCTATCTGTACGGGATAAAGGTTTTCTCCGCCCGAAATAATAACGTCCTTCTTTCTGTCGACGATATGTATGAATCCGTCCTCATCAACAAGGCCCATGTCACCTGAGCAGAGCCAGTCTCCGCGAAGCGATTCCTCGGTTGCCTTTTCATCCTTATAGTAGCACTTCATAACGCCGGGGCCCTTTATGCATATCTCTCCGACCTCTCCGCGCGGCACCTCGTTACCATCGTCGTCACAGAGCTTTATCTCCCATCCGTATCCTGCCTTTCCGAGTGCACCTACATGGTCGATATTTTCAACTCCGAGATGGATACAACCGGGTCCTATCGATTCGGAAAGTCCGTAGTTTGTGTCATACTGATGATTCGGGAAAACAGTGAGCCAGCGCTTAATAAGAGCGGGCGGAACCGGCTGCGCGCCGATATGCATAAGCCTCCACTGTGAGAGGTGATACTCCGAAAGGTCTATCTCCCCTCTGTCAATGGTATCAAGTATATCCTGTGCCCACGGAACAAGAAGCCAAACGATAGTGCAGCCTTCATCAGACACGGCCTTTATAATCCATTCCGGCTTTGTTCCCTTTAAGAGAACTGCCTTACTGCCTGAGATAAGACTTCCGAACCAATGCATCTTTGCACCGGTATGATAAAGAGGAGGAATACACAGAAAAACATCCTCCTTTGTCTGACCGTGATGCTTCTGCTCGGCTATTGCCGCATGCATAAGGCTCCTGTGTGCATGGAGAATAGCCTTCGGAAAGCCTGTTGTTCCCGAAGAAAAGTATATCGCCCCGTCGTCTTCGTCAGAAACCGTGACTTCAGGCTTTTTATGAGAACAGAATTTTATCATTTTCTCGAACGAATCCGCAAAGGAAGGACAATCCTCACCTACATAGAAAAGCTGTCTTACCTTCGGAATCCTGTCAACTATTTCCTCTATTCTTCCAGTAAACTCAGGGCCGAAAATGAGCATGGACGAATCTGACTTGTCAAGGCAGTATTTTATTTCCTCCGCAGTATATCTGTAGTTGAGGGGAACCGCCACGGCTCCTGTTTTCAGAATACCGAAATATATGGGAAGCCACTCGATTGAGTTCATAAGAAGAACCGCAACCTTATCTCCCTTTGCGACACCTCTGGTAAAAAGAAGGTTTGCAAACATATTTGCCTTGTCGTCAAACGTTTTCCATGTGATTTCACGTCTGAACGGCTCACCGGGCTGAGGCTCCATAAGAGCATAGTCCCTCCACGTAATTCTGGAGGCAGGCTCGTAATTTGGATTTATTTCAACAAGAGCAATATCATCCGGATACTGCTTTGCGTTCCTTTCAAGATATTCAAAAATCGGCATAGTATCACCTCAATACAAAAGTACATACATTTTAGTCGTTTAAAGCGCAAAAGTCAACAGTAAAAAAGCAAAAAAAGAAGCAAACAAACAATAAAATACCCCCTGTCTTCTCAACAGGAGGTATAACGTTTTTTGACTTTGCCGTAAAAGCTCTGTTT
Organism: uncultured Oscillospiraceae bacterium; assembly: GCA_900545655.1. Classification (GTDB taxonomy): domain Bacteria; phylum Bacillota; class Clostridia; order Oscillospirales; family Acutalibacteraceae; genus UBA1227. Next base: position 37,289 of record UQZY01000005.1, on the reverse strand, counting down.
ATCTTAATTACCTGTAAATCATCACAAGCATTTAATCATTCGAAACCGTTACGTGCAGTCAGTTATAAGCAAACAGTAATACGCAATTTGCTATATGCAAGCAGTTATGCGCAATGTAAATGCTCTTCACTTACATCTTATCCTTCATCTTATCAAAGATGGTTCTCTTTTTATTGCTCACTGTTTCCGCACAACCGCTGGCATCGTTTTTCGGCTTATCGATGTATTCCGCATCAAACTGCCTGAGTAATTCCTTTTGATGCTCGGTCACCTTTTTCGGGACATCCACTATGACGGTAACATACTGATCACCGCGTATCGATGATCCCTCGGGCTTTATGCCGCGTTCACGAAGACGGAACTTTGTTCCGGGCTGTGTTCCGGCAGGCATGTTGTAGCGTACCTTGCCGTCGAGCGTCGGCACGTAGATCTCGGAGCCCATAACAGCCTGTGAATAGGTGATACGAATCTTACAGTAAACGTCGTAGCCGTCACGCTCGAATACGTCGTGCGGGCGGATGTTTGCGACAACATATATGTCACCCTGAGGACCGCCGTTTGCACCGTAGTTTCCGGCGCCGCGCACGGTAAATGCCTGACCGTGATCAATGCCTGCCGGCACCTTCACGTCCACCTTTACGGTACGGCGAATCATTCCCGCGCCCTTACAGCGTGTGCACGGGTCTTTTATAACCTTGCCCTTTCCGTGGCAGCGCGGACATTCCTTGGTTGACTGAAATGTTCCGAACGGTGTACGTGAAGCAGTGGTTACGGTACCTTTACCATTGCACTCGCCGCACGTCTCCGTACCTGTTCCAGCCTTACAGCCGGAACCGCCGCAGACGTCGCATCTCTCGATACGCGGAACCTCAATTGTCTTTTTACAGCCCTTTGCAGCCTCTTCAAATGTAAGATTGATTCTTGTTTCAATGTTTGAGCCCTGCCGCGGTGCGTTGGGATTTCTCTGCGAACCGCCGCCGAAGCCGCCGAAGCCGCCAAAGCCCGAACCGCCGCCGAAAATGCTCGAGAAGATGTCACCAAGATCGTCAAATCCGGCCCCGCTGAAACCGCCGCCGAAGCCACCGGCACCGGCTCCGCCGAAACTCGGATCCACGCCGGCATGACCGAAGCGGTCATAGCGCGACTTCTTTTCAGGGTCAGACAAAACCTCATATGCCTCGTTGACCTCTTTGAAGTGGCGCTCGGCTTCGGCATCTCCCGGATTCAAGTCCGGATGATACTGCTTTGCCTTTTTTCTGTATGCTTTTTTAAGTTCGTCTTCAGAGGCGGACTTGTCAACACCAAGCACCTCATAATAGTCACGCTTATCAGCCAAGAGTAATCATTCCTTTTATCTGTAGATAAAACGGTATGTTTCCCCGACTGCTCGGGGAAACACCGTTCCTTGAAAAACTGTTTCAATCACCGGCTATTCCGGTTATCAGTCAACGTCGGTAAACTCAACGTCGTCTGCGTCTCCCTGGCTGCCTGTACCTGCGGCACCTTGTGCACCGCCCATATCAGGAGCGCCCTGAGGAGCATTTGCCTTGTAGAGTTTTTCTGAAACCTCATAGAACTTAGCCTGGAGTTCTTCCTGTCTGTTCTTAATAAGGTTCATGTCCTCGCCCTTTAAAGCTTCCTTGAGTGAATCTATCTTTGACTGAAGGTCTGTCTTATCAGCCTCGTCAAACTTATCAGCCTCATCTGTAAGAATCTTTTCGCACTGGAATACCATCTGATCTGCGGCATTACGTGTGTCAACATCCTCGCGGCGCTGCTTATCCTCAGCAGCAAACTGTTCAGCCTCCTGTACGGCCTTGTCGATATCCTCCTTGGACATGTTGGAGGAAGCCGTGATGTTGATAGACTGCTCTTTTCCTGTTCCGAGATCCTTTGCGGATACGTGAACGATACCGTTTGCGTCGATATCGAATGTTACTTCGATCTGCGGAGTACCGCGACGTGCCGGAAGAATTCCGTCAAGGTGGAAGAGTCCGAGCTGCTTGTTATCCTTAGCGAATTCACGCTCACCCTGAAGAACGTTTACCTCAACGGATGTCTGGTTATCGGCAGCGGTTGAGAAAATCTGGCTCTTCTTTGTCGGAATAGTCGTATTTCTTTCTATGATCTTTGTGGTAACACCGCCGAGTGTTTCAATACCGAGTGACAGCGGAGTAACATCCAGAAGAAGAAGTCCTTTTACATCGCCGCCGAGAACGCCGCCCTGAAGAGCAGCACCCATTGCTACGCACTCATCCGGGTTGATACCCTTAAACGGTTCCTTACCGATAAACTTCTGAACAGCTTCCTGAACTGCAGGAATTCTCGAAGAACCGCCGACCATAAGAACCTTGTCAATTTCAGAGGTCTTAAGACCTGAATCCTTTATAGCCTGTCTTACGGGTCCCATTGTCTTTTCAACGAGGTCAGCCGTAAGCTCATTAAACTTTGCACGTGTAAGAGTTACTTCAAGGTGCTTCGGGCCGTTTGCGTCTGCCGTGATGAACGGAAGCGAGATGTTTGAGGTAGTTACGCCTGAAAGCTCAATCTTTGCCTTCTCTGCAGCTTCCTTAAGTCTCTGCATTGCCATCTTGTCGCCCCTGAGGTCGATACCCTCAGACTTCTTGAATTCGTCTGCAAGATAATCAATTACTCTCTGGTCAAAGTCGTCACCGCCAAGACGGTTGTTACCTGCCGTTGCAAGAACCTCCTGAACTCCATCGCCCATTTCAATGATGGATACGTCGAATGTACCGCCGCCGAGGTCGTAAACCATTATCTTCTGATCCTCGCCCTTATCAATGCCGTATGCAAGAGCTGCGGCAGTAGGCTCGTTGATAATTCTCTTTACGTCAAGTCCGGCAATCTTACCGGCATCCTTTGTTGCCTGACGCTGAGCGTCCGTAAAGTAAGCGGGAACTGTAATTACAGCCTCAGTTACCTTGTCACCGAGATAACTCTCTGCATCTGACTTAAGCTTTTGAAGAATCATTGCGGAAATTTCCTGCGGAGTGTACTTCTTACCGTCGATTGTTACTTTATAGTCGGAACCCATTTGACGTTTGATTGATGAAATCGTTCTGTCAGGGTTTGTAATTGCCTGTCTCTTTGCAACCTGACCCACCATACGCTCGCCGTCCTTGCCGAATGCTACGACTGACGGAGTTGTACGTGCGCCCTCTGCGTTGGGAATTACAACGGGCTCACCACCCTCAATTACTGCTACACATGAGTTTGTTGTACCAAGGTCAATACCTACTATTTTTGCCATAATAAAAGCCTCCAGTTTATGATAAAGATATTTTTAACAGATTTATTTTACGGGGTTCTGAAGCCCCACGGCGATAATCACTAATTTGCAACCTTAACCATTGCCGGTCTCAGTATCTTATCACCTGTTTTATATCCCTTTTGGAATACCTCGGTGATAACATTGGCTGAAAGAGTGTCATCGTCTATATGCATAACCGCGTTGTGGAAGTTCGGATCAAATACTTCTCCTGCTTCGCCGAATTCGGAAACACCGAATTTTTCAAACACGGATTTAAGCTGTGTGTGTGTCATCTCAACACCTTTTTTAAAGTTTGCGAGTTCTGATTCCTCTGCGCTCATCGCTCTGTCAAAGTTGTCAAGCACCGGAATCAGTTCGGAAAAGACAGATACCTTTGCATTTGTAAAAGCATCGTCTCTTTCTTTTGCGGTGCGCTTTCTGTAGTTGTCATACTCTGCGGCAAGTCTTAAGTAAACCTCTTTCTGAGCCGCAAGCTCCGCTACGAGTTTTTCCTCTACAGTCTGCTCCTTCTTATCCTCCTTATCCGGTCCGGTTGCCTTTGCGGCTTTACCCTTTTTTTCAGGCTCGGTGTTCCTTGCGGACACCTCATCCTTATTCTGCTCCGGATTCTTCGGATCCTGATTGTGTTTCTTTGTCTCTGTCGACACCGGTGTTCTCCTCCTCATATACATCTGACAAAAGCTTACTTACTATGTCAGTGAGATACTTAATACTGGGAATGAGCTTTGAATAGTTCATTCGGGTCGGCCCTATGATTCCTATAGCGCCGCTGGCGTTGTCGCCGATTTTGTATTTTGAAATGATAACGCTGGAATTTTCAAGTTCCTTGTATCTGTTTTCGCTTCCTATGCGAATCTCGATGTCCTTGTTGTCATCCTTTGTGGAGGAAACAAGCATTGAAAGAGGCTCGCGTCTGTGAAGGAAATCAAGCAGCTGACCTGCGTTTTCATCGTACTCCTTATAATCAAGCAAGTTTGACTGTCCGGAGAGATTTATCTCTGACTGTCCCGCCGCCTCGGTAAGATCCGCTATGGTCACAAGAAGCGGTGACATGGACAGGGCTCTTGCCCCGAGACTCGCAACGAGTGTCTGAATCATTACCGTTCCGACATCCGAAAGAGGTCTCCCGAAGAAGTTATCCCTGACAATCTCAGCGAATGTATCCTTGAGATCCTCCGTTATGACAACATCCGTTCTGCAGGCTTTGCTTTTAACTATTCCCGTAGAAGTAAGAAGAACGACCATTGCCGTTCTCGGACTTATCTGCACCATCTTTATATTTTTGATGTATGCATTTTCGTCTGACGGTGTTGTCGAGATGGCAGCGAAGTTAGTGAAATCTACAAGTGCCTCCCCCGCTCCTGCAAGAAGCTGTTCCGGGTCTCCCGACCTGTAATCAACGCCCGACTCTATTCTGCGCTTGTCGGTATCCGAAAGATCCGAAATCTGCATGAGGTTATCGACGTAGTACCTGTATCCGTACTGAGTAGGAACACGACCTGCCGATGTATGAGGCTGACTTATAAAGCCTTCCCTGCAAAGCTCAGCCATTTCGTTTCTTATGGTTGCCGAAGAAACATCCATCGACAGTCTTGAAAGCAATGCTTTTGAGCCTACCGGCTCACCTGTTTCGATGTACTGTTCTATTATCGCAGCCAATATCTTTTGTCGTCTTGGCGGAAGCACTTTTTTCACCACTCTTCTTTGTCAGGTTTTAGCACTCTAAACTTCCGAGTGCTAACTTCATATATAATGTACCACCGTGAACCCATTAAGTCAACAATTATTTTTCATTTTTTTAAAAATTTTTTCAATCAATTTCTGTCAGAAAAAACAAAGTCATTTTTTCCTATAGTTATTAGGTCTGCCGGCCTTAGCTCACTTTCGTATCCGGGCACGGTTTCCTCTCCGTTTATAAAAATTTTTTCGTTTTCAGAAACATTTTTTAAGAACCATTTACCTCTTTTAGCACTCAGCATACAAAAAATTTCATCTTTATCATTCTCCTGTTCCCTATCCACACATATACTGCATATCTCGGGGTCGGTCCCGAGATAATCGGGACCGAAAACAAGCGGATACTGCGCTCCCGTGCTGCGGCACGTCAGCACGGAAAACGACTCCGAAGAGGGAGCTTCCTCAGACATAAAGAATTCATCATCGGACATAGACTCACCCTGAGCGGAAAAAATCCTCGTTAAAAACGAGGAAATCTTTTTCCGCTTCACCGCAGTATCCGCCGTGGCGGCAGCGCGGAGCTTTTCGTGAAGCTCCGATAACCATTTCCTGTATACCGAATAGACCGACGCATCGGATATACTATTATTATCATTATCTCCGCACGTATGCGTTGCGGAAAATCCCGCGATATCCATCGCGAGGATTTTCTGTCGGTCATTCGTATACTCCGCGCTGCACAATACAGCCGGGAAGAACTGAGAGAGGTGCGGTTTCTCTGCCGTCTCGGAAACCAACGGCAGACAAAGAAACCGCAGCCTGTCCTTCCCGGCATCGTAAAACACGGTGTCAGTCCGTAAGATCAACTCATTTACCGGAATTGTGTACTCTTCAAAAAAAGAAAATAAATCGACGAGGCTTTCTGCAAGCCGCTGTATTTTTTTGAAATTTTCTTTCCCGTCTTCACTCTGCAGCCATTCCCCGAGAGGAACAAGCCCGGAAACGGCAAACCTCAGGAGCCTCTCATCCTTTTCAAGCCCGCTCACCAATAAAAAGTCCGGTTGATTTACCTTTATTACACCGTATGTATATGTGTCAAGCTGTGCGGAACTGTCCGCCCTGTACATAATTATGTCCTTTCCGCGGGCAAAGCCGTACTCATTCTCTTCCATTTGTTTTTTCCTCCATTTCCTTTCTTATCTCGCTTATCGCCCTGTATGAAATCTTTTGTACCGATCCCTTCGAGCGATGTAACCTTTCGCCTATCATCTTATATGTCATTCCGCAGCTGTACCTGTAAAAAAGAACGGTTCTCGGCTCCGGAAGCTGATTTTCCAAGGCCTTTTCCAGACGCGTCATAATTCTCTCTCTGAAGAACTCGTCCTCGGCTCCCGGGCTGTATCCCTCCTCAGATAAATTTTCAGTATCCATAAGGTGAATACGCGTAAAGCTGTTCATATTTTTTTTGACGGAATTAAGGCATACCTTTCTGAGAAAAGGATAAAAGCGCAGTTCTTCCGTACTCTCTCCCCGCCTCTCCATCTCCGAAATTTTTTCCATAAGGACACAAAAGCTCTCCTGAACACAATCCTCGGCAATATTTATATCCTTTACCCTTGACACCGCCTCCCGAAACAGGACACCGTAGTACTTTTTGTACAAGTCCGACATCGTCACTTTCATACTTACACCTCCGAGGAGATAATATATGATTTTCGATGAAAAATCCTATTTTTGGAACGAACGGTCTTAAAATCGGTATGAATGGTCGTTATCGCAACAAAATATGACACTTAGTTGCAATTTTCTTCAATATTGGAATATACTCCTTGTAGTTTAATTTTATTATTTCTAAGGTTCAAGGAGGAAATGAAAGATGAAAATTGCAATATTCTCATCGGAAAAGAAAATCAACACAATAATAAGGAGAGCCGCCAGTGAATATTCTCTGCGAAAAATGATGGTTCTCGACATAAGGACTTTTACGGAGCTTCGTACATTTTTAAACGATGTATTTGAGTTTGATCTCATTTTTGTAGACGACGGTTTTGAGGGAAGAACAACTATTGAAACCGCAAAAATAATCAGAGCAAGGCATCCGTCCGGAGCTGTCGTTGTCATATCCGACGATACGGAAAAGGTTTATGATGCTTTTCTCGTAAAAGCCTTTCGCTTTTTGGTAAAACCCATAGAGGAATCGTCGGTAACAGAGTGCCTTGACGCATACAGAAAAGAAAACTACTCGTATAAAATGGTTGTCGCGAAGGTGCAGGGAGTTTTTCGTACATTCAGCACCGAGGAAATCATATACATCGAGGCGGACGGAAAAATAACCACTATTTACTGCGATACATCGGGGATAGTCACCACCACTCCATATATACAGATATCTCAGCAGCTTCCGGAGGAATACTTTATCACACCGCACAGATCATTTGCCGTAAACATGATGCACATAAGAGAATTCGATCAAAATCAACTTATTCTTGACAACAACGTCGCCATACCGTTAAGCCGAAGACGAAAGATGGACTTTTTTATAAAATTCAATGAATTTACGCGAAGCCACAATTTTTTGAATTGAATTTACCGTATGCAATTGATTTTCGGAGGATATATTGTAAAATATAACTTAGTTCAAAGTCTTTCAGAAAAGGGAATCAAATTATGAATTGCAGAGAAGCTGTTGATTATATCGAAGGTCTCGCCGTATTCGGCTCAAGACCGGGGTTTGAGCGCATAAATGCTCTCCTTGACCGTATCGGCCATCCTGAAAAGGAATTGAGGGTTGTCCACGTTGCGGGAACAAACGGAAAAGGCTCCGTTTGTACAACCGTAGCGAACATACTTACAAGCGCCGGCTTCAAGACAGGGCTTTTCACCTCTCCTTTTGTTTCGGACTTCCGTGAAAGGATTCAGATTGACGGAAGCTTTATCGAAGAGGAAAAACTCGCAGACCTTACCGAAAAGATAAAACCGATAGTTACGGAGCTTGCGGAAGAAGGCATACAGCCGACCGAGTTTGAGGTTATAACGGCAATAGCCTTTCTTTATTTCAGGGACATGAAAACAGACTACGTTGTTCTTGAAGTGGGGCTCGGAGGACTTCTCGACTCAACAAACGTCATCGGCACTCCGCTTGTTTCCGGAATTGTCTCTCTCTCGTTTGACCACATGGGAGTTCTCGGAAACACCATGACTGAGATTGCCGCACAAAAAGCCGGCATCATAAAGCAAAACGGTGTGACGGTATGCGCGCCGCAAAACTCCATAGAGGCCTTTCGTGTTATAAAAAAGACCGCCGAAGAAAAAAACAACAAATTCATCATGGCGGATCCGTCAAAAATCACTCCGATCCAGGAGGACATAAACGGAAATCTCATTGAGTATAAGGGTATAAAAATGACCCTGCCTCTTATAGGGCCTCATCAGATTCAAAACCTTTCCGTATCTCTCGGAATAATCGAGGCACTCAGAGAACAGGGTATACCAATACCGGACACAGCCGTAAAACAGGGTGTTGAAGCCACAACCGTCCCGGCAAGAGTGGAGGTTTTATCAAAAAGCCCACCCATAATCCTTGACGGAGGTCACAACGATGACGGCGCGCTCGCACTCTCAGAAACACTTAAGGCATACGTGCTTCCGAAAAAAATAACACTCGTCATAGGAGTGATGGCGGACAAGGAAGTGGAAAAGGTTTTAGCGCACCTTGCACCTTTGGCCTCCCGCATCGTGACCGCAACCCCCTGCAACGAACGTGCGCTTCCCGCCGGGGAGCTTGCAAAGCTCGCTGAAAAACACTGTGCCTCCGTAAAGCCGATTGACAACCCGTGTGACGCATTTGATTTCGCAGTAGACGTGTCCGACAGCGACGACGCCGTTGTTGTCTGCGGCTCACTTTACCTTGCAGGCGATGTAAGACTTCACATACTTGACAAAATCAAGCATATTCAAAAATGATGCTTTACCGTTTTGCGGTATCAGGCAGATCGTATATACAGAGCGCCGACATCGGCGCTCTTCATTTTTTTACTTTTGGCAAGCTTGATAAGATATCTGTACTTCGCGTCCAGCGACTTTATCTCGTAGATGCTCGCCTCAACAAGGTCGCTGTCCTCAGCGGATTGAAATCTTAAGTTTGCCGCACGCAGCTGTAACTCCAGATCACGTATGTCCGACAAAAGACGTGTCTCGTCATCCAGGTCCTTCTTTGTCACAAGCTTATCATCGTCCATGAAGTCAAAGTCGGTAAAAAAATCTTTAAAAAGCTCTTTCTTCATTTCAAACTCTGTCTCCCTTTTTAAAAATCTTATAAAAACTATACTATAATTATAGGCAATTTATACCAAATTTATTCATTTGTGAAAACCTTGTTGACAAGCATGAAAAAGAGTGATACTATTTAGGCATCTTCAGGGCGAGGTGCAATTCCTCACCGGCGGTAAAGTCCGCGAGCCGAAAGGCATGAACCGGTGTGATTCCGGTACCGACAGTAAAGTCTGGATGAGAGAAGATTCGCATTATGCATTACGCAAGATAAAGAAAGCCCTGTGACCAAGCGCACGGGGCTTTCGTCTTGTTTTTTGCAACCATCTCCTCAAAAACGAACTTTAAAATGAAGAAATTTATTTTTAAGAAGGAAAAACAAATGGCAAAAACAAAAACCGAAAAATCATCTCAAAACATCAGAAAGCTGACAACCATAGCTATCATGTCGGCAATAGGCGTTATACTCCAATTTGTTGAAGTAAGCATCCCTATCATGCCCCCATTCATAAAGCTTGACTTTTCAGACCTGCCGGAGCTTATCGTTGCATTCGCATACGGCCCTCTGAGCGGCGTCGCAGTCTGCTTTATAAGAAACGTAATCCATATCGCAGCGACAAGCTCAATGGCTGTAGGTGAGTTGTCAAACTTTATTCTCGGATGCTTCTTCTGTGTGCCGGCAGGCCTCATATACAAGAGGAATAAGTCAAAGAAAACAGCCGCTATCGGCGCCCTCGTCGGTGCGCTCTGCATGGCTGTAATATGCTTCCCACTTAACTATTTCGTTATCTACCCTATCTACGCACAGATTATGGCAGGCGGTGATATGGGAGCAATCGTTTCGGCATATACGGCTATTTTACCGAGCGTCACATCGCTTCCGAAGGCACTTCTCATCTTCAATGTACCGTTCACCTTTATAAAGGGTCTCATTGTAGCGGCTATTACCTTCCTTGTTTACAAGCACATCTCTCCGATTCTTCACAACACTCAGCCAAAGAAAGAGTTGAATCAGGAAAACAAAGCCGACGAAGTGAAAAGCGAAGAGGAATAATTAAATACCCTCAAATACCTGTTGACTTATAGGCGTAATAGTAATAGAATACTGTACGAAGAAAGACAACAAAATTACATATACTTCTTATCAAGAGTGACGTAAGGGACAGGCCCATTGACGTCCGGCAACCTGGTTTTTCTAAGGTGCCAAATCCTGCGGTGAAGACCGAAAGATAAGGTTTTATAAGCCCTTCGGTTTTGCCGAGGGGCTTTGCTTTTGTAAACTTTTTCGAAAAGCATTCTATTCATACCGAGCTTTTGATAAGCATACAATCGGAGGATTAATTATGCATCACCTTTTTACATCTGAGTCCGTTACAAAGGGACATCCGGATAAAGTCTGTGACCAGATAAGCGACGGTATTCTCGACGCAATTCTTGCACAGGATAAAAATGCACGCGTTGCCTGTGAGACAACCTGCGCCAAAAATCAGGTTCTCATCATGGGTGAGATCTCAACGACCGCAAACGTGGACGTTGAAAGCATTGCGCGTGAAATAATCTGCGAAATAGGCTACGATGACGATGAACTCGGATTCAACGGAAACGACTGTAAAATCATCGTATCCTTAAGCAAGCAGTCATCGGATATCGCCCTCGGCGTGGATAAATCACTTGAAGTAAAGGACGGGGACGACGACGACTACAACCTAAACGGCGCCGGCGACCAGGGAATGATGTTCGGCTACGCATGCAACGAAACACCCGAGCTTATGCCTCTCCCCATCTCCCTTTCGCACAAGCTCGCAAAAAAACTTCAGGAAGTGCGTGAAAGCGGCATTCTCTCCTATCTTCGTCCGGACGGAAAAACTCAGGTTACCGTGGAGTATGACGAAAACAACAAGCCTGTGCGTATTGACGCCATAGTTGTTTCCACTCAGCATGACGAAAACGTTTCGCTGGATACCATAAGAAAGGATATCATCAAGGAAGTCATAGAACCGATTATCCCCCTTGACCTTCTTGACGAAAAAACAAAGTTTTACATCAATCCGACCGGACGCTTTGTTATAGGCGGTCCCGCCGGTGACTCAGGACTTACCGGAAGAAAGATAATCGTAGATACATACGGCGGATATGCACGTCACGGCGGCGGTGCTTTTTCAGGCAAGGACCCGACAAAGGTTGACCGCAGTGCAACATATGCGGCAAGATACGTCGCAAAAAATATCGTTGCGGCGGGACTTGCGGACAGATGTGAGATTCAGATTTCATATGCAATAGGCGTTGCTAAACCGATATCCGTAATGGTTGACACCTTCGGAACGGAAAAGGTTGAACCCTATAAGATTATAAAAGCCGTAAAGAAGGTATTCGATCTCCGTCCGGCAGCCATAATCGATGCTCTTGACCTTCGAAGACCCATCTACAAGGACCTCGCGGCACTCGGTCATATGGGCCGTGAAGATCTTGGTGTAACATGGGAAAAGACTGACAAGACAGACGCTCTTCTTGAAACAATAAACAGTCTCTGATAAAATTACATACAGAAGCTTATACTGTTTGCCGGTTTTCACACTTACTTTCGCACTCCTTCGCACGTTTTATTTGATTTTAAACAATTAGAGGTGCCACATGAAAAATAATTTTTTTCTTAAAAAAGTCGTATTCTTATCCATTCTGCTTTTGGTTGCTTCGGTTTTGTTCACGTCGTGCAGCAAAAACAGTGAGATAAAGGGCAAGTGGTCTGCAACCTACAAGCTTGACTTCAATTCGGAAGCCCTCGATGAAGCGGAGTATCCATTTGCGGCAAACACCGAGTGTATTTACAATCTTACCTTCAACGATGACAACATATATGCCCTTTCTCGCTATGTTACGGATGACCAAAAAGCACAGGCAATCGACGGCTACAAAAAGCTTTATACAAAGTTCTATAAGTCAAAGCATACCGAGGATGAGATAAACAAGGCCATAAGCGAGACTGAAAACTGCAGCTCACAAGAGGAACTTATCGAAGAGCTTCTTTTGAAGGCGGCAAAGGCAAAGGGCTTTGCAACCTCCGATGACTTCATCTGTGATCAGCTCGGAATTTCAACAGCCGAGATAAGCCGCGGAACATACAAGGCAGGTAAAAAGAAAATCACCTTAAAGCCGTCCTCCGGCAACCAAAAAAAGATAGTCACAAAGTATAACGGAAATGAAATCACTCTTACTATAGATGATGAAACAATTGTTTTCACACCCGTAAGTCTTGACAAGAATAAATAAAACTCGGAAAAATTAAATCCGGCAGTGCAACATCACTGCCGGATTCTTTTTATCTTCCGCGTTTTTTTACATCATCATCGATTTGCTTTTTCCAGTCACTTTCTATTCTCCCGTTCGACCGCACACCGCAGACAACATCGCTGATTACACTGAAGTTAAGCGCAGTACCTTCCTCGTCACACTTGTAGTCTACCGCGCAATCGGCATCAATACCAAAACGCCTCGCCTCTGCCACCGCATCAATATTTGCGCCGAGAAAAAGGAAATCCCACCCGTATTTTTCTTTCTGCCTCTCAATCATCGCGCGCACCGTATCATAGTCATAGCGGCAGCTTGCGTTTTCAAAACCGTCGGTCGTGATTACAAACAACGTCTTTTCGGGTACATCCTCTCGACGCGCATACTTATGAATATTTCCTATATGGTGTATGGCGTCTCCGAGTGCGTCCAGCAATGCCGTGCAGCCACGTGTAAAGTACTCTTTTTCTGTCATAGGCGGTACATCGTCAAGCGGTAAGCGATCATGAATAACAACACTCTTGTTGTCAAAAAGCACAGTAGAAACCAATGCCTCTCCGTCCTCCGTCTTCTGCTTTGAAATCATGGAATTGAAGCCTCCGACAGTATCTTTTTCAAGTCCTGACATCGATCCGCTTCGATCAAGAATAAATACCAATTCAGTCGTGTTTTTCATAAAAAATACCTCCAAGTAATTTGTTGTCTTTATGATAACAAATCACAGAGAGGCATCGGTCGCCCGAAAAGCGACAAATTTATACTCCTATTAAAGTCTGATCAAAGGCAAACAATGCTTCGTTTATCTCAAATACATTGTAATTTCCACGCTCGACAAAATATTCGACGATTATGTCAAACTTGCTGGCATGCGTCATGGAGTATCCCGCTTTATTAACAAGTTCGGTCAGCTCCTCCATGGGCAACTTCAGCGCCAGACCGAATGCAACAGCCGTAGTCTTGGACGGCTTGTACAACTTGTTTTTTCTGATTTTGGAAAAGAGCTTACGGTCTACATTGGCTTTTTTGTAACACTCGGAGTCTGTCATTCCAGACTCATCTATCTTTCGCAAAAGCATCTCCGAGAAGCTTTCATCAATCCGGCTGAGTGCATCATCCAAGGATAATGACTCCGATTCGGTCAGTATTTCAGCACCGTAAAACGCCTGTGATTCCAAGGTGCAAGGTCTGTTTATGCGCAGAAAATCGCTGTCGACACATTCCTCTACGTATCTGTCATCGATAAAAGATGTGATGTCGGCAAACAGCTTATTGCTTATTTGGTACGCGTTACGGTCAAAGATTACGATAAAAACCGTCATGTCATTTTCGAGAAGAAAATCACCGATGGTGTCAACAGCCACCTTTAGAGCCTGATCCTTCGGGTACCCGAAAATGCCCGACGAAATCAGAGGAAATGCGATTGACTCGCAGCCGTGTTCCTTTGCCAGCTCAAGCGAAGTCCGATAGCAGGAAACCAACAGCTCACGTTCCCCGTGCTTCCCGTCACGCCACCTCGGGCCCACAGCGTGAATCACGTATTTGCAGGGCAATTTATACCCGCCTGTGATTTTTGCATTTCCGGCTTCACAGCCGTGCAAGGTCCTACACTCTGCCACCAGTTCCGGCCCTGCGACATGGTGAATACAACCGTCCACGCCACCGCCGCCGAGCAGCGATTCATTGGCGGCATTGACAATGGCATCGACCGTCATCTTTGTGATGTCATTTCTTACTATTTGCAACGGCATCAGACTTCACCTCGTTATGACTTTTTAATTGTTTCTCCATAACAGCCTGCTTTGCAAGGAGAAGGTTCATTTTATCATAAAGGTCTTCAATCATTATTTCAGTTTTGAGATTCACCTTATAATCATTTTCCGCACGGCGACGGTCTTTTTCTTCCTGCCGGTTTTGGCTCATCATGATGAGCGGCGCCTGAATCGCAGCCACGCAGGAAAGAACAAGATTCAACAAAATAAACGGGTACGGATCAAATGCCTTGGACGCCAAAATGACATTGATAATCATCCAAAGCACCAGAACTCCCGTAAAGGAAAATATAAAAGCCCAGCTTCCGGCAAATTTCGCTATAGTGTCAGCCGCAAGCTGTCCCAGCGTATACTTTTCTTTTTCGTTTTCGGGGCGTGTCGAAACCTTACTGTCGGCCAAAAGGTTAAGCACCTCTTCGTCGGACATGTCATGTCTTATGTCCTTAAGTACCTCTCTTAAAAGCTTTCTGTTTTCCTTCAAAGTAAATTCCTCCCCGAAAACAAATGTCGATATCTTATTTTTTCTTAAGATCTATCCTTACAACCTCGGTAGGATTTCCCCACCTCGGTACTATTCCGCCCGTATTTGCAAGACCGGCACCGACTATAAGCACGCCGTCGAAAAAGCCTTTGGTGTACTTTGGAAACAGTCCCTGCCCCGGAGAAAATATGCTGTGTCCCAAAATACGTATCTGACCGCCGTGGGCATGTCCTGAAAGGATAAGCTCAAGGCTTTTGGCGTGGCTGTCCTTAAAGATTTTTTTATAATGCTCGGGATGATGGTCGATAAGGATTCTGAATCTGTCGGAATTTTCTCTTTCAAAGCCGTCAAGCCACGCCGTGTCAGACTTAGGAGTCTGACCACCGACGGCGAGTTCACCGTTGGCACCCGTCAGGCAGTATGAATTGTCAAGGAGTCTTGCACCGGTTAAAAGAATTTGTTCTCCTGTGATAGCGGGGAATTTTACCTCGTGGTTTCCGTAAGAGAAGAACGTCTCCGCAACAGACACACACTCCCGAAGAAAGGGCAGCGCCTTATCATATGTTTTTTTGTGTCTGTCAACAAGGTCTCCCGCAACGAATATCATGTCCGGGGATTGGTCGCGTGTTATCCTGACCGCCTCCGTAAAATCCCTGTTGTGAAGGTCTGAGAGCATAACAAAGGTGTAGTCACGGCTCACCTTATCTGAAAAGACCTCATACTTGGTTAAAACCATCCTACACCTCCGGAAATTGATTATTATTCACCCAGAACGAGTTTTAAAAGCTCGTCTGTATCTTCAGCCAGCAGCTGCGGCTTATACGGCATAAGTTCCTCCTTTGAGCGGAAGCCCCAAAGAACCGAAATACACGGAAGTCCCGCGTTTTTTGCGGTGGCAATGTCCACCTCGGAATCTCCGACATAAACCGTTCTTTCCCTGTCCGCACCGAGCTCCTCCATAGCCTTAAGCACCATGTCGGCATCCGGCTTGCGACGAAGCCCATCCTGTGTACCTATGGCACATTCCATACGGAAAAAGCTATCGTTGAGCCTCTTCACCGCATAGTCTATCTTATTTGAAACAATCGCCTGCTTCACTCCGCACTCTCGGAGCTTCTCCACCGCGGACGGGATTCCGTCATACGGTTTTGTGTTATCAAGGTCATGCTCCTTATAAAAGAGATTAAAGGCCTCATATGCCCTGTCATAGTCGGGGTTTGAAAGACCGTCCGGTATAGAGAGTTCCATAAGCTTTTTTACCCCGTTACCCACGGCTTTTCTTATAAACTCAAGGTCATGCTCCGGGTATCCGTATTTTTTCAGTGCCGAATTCACAGCATTCATAAGGTCTGTAAGGGTATACAGTAAGGTGCCGTCAAGGTCCCATATAACCGTAGTATATTTACTCATATCTTGCTGCTGTACTCCTTAAGCAGTCTGTATTTTTCGTCATAAAGCGCCTGTGAAAGGTCAACCCAGTACTTATGCGGATGTTCAAATCTCAGGCACTCGTCCCAGAGAGTTCCTATCTGTTCCTTACAGAACTCCTGAATCTCCTTTACGGATCTCTTTTTACAGACGCATTCACCGTCTTTGAAAATCTGTTCAAGAAGCGGTTTTGCAACGAAATTTGTTATCTGCTTCTGTTTCCATGTGTAGTTCGGGTCAAACAATGTATACGGCTTTGACTCGTCTATAACCTCACCCTCTATTGTGAGAACGTCAGCCTCTGCCTTGCCGGTGTCCTTATCATAGAAACGGTAAACCTCTTTAACACAAGGAGTGGTTATCTTTGTAACGTTTTCCGAAATCTTTATCTTGGGAGTTATAACACCGTCATTTTCAATAGCAACAAGCTTGTACACACCGTCAAGAACAGGATGAGCGGACGATGTAATAAGTCTTTCGCCGACCCCGAAGGAGTCAACCTTTGCTCCCTGAAGAAGCATATCTCTTATTATGTACTCATCGAGCGAGTTGGAGGCAACAATCTGACAGTCTGGGAAGCCTGCGTCGTCAAGCATCTTGCGGGCTTTCTTTGAAAGGTATGTTATGTCACCGCTGTCAATACGGATTCCCTTAGGTCTGAAGCCTCTGGGAACAACCTCCTCATTAAAGGCCTTTATGGCATTCGGAAGTCCTGATTTAAGAACATTGTATGTGTCAACAAGAAGAGTACAGTTATCCGGATACTCGCAGGCATACGCGCGGAAGGCTTCAAGCTCGGTATCAAAGAGCTGAACCCAACTGTGAGCCATGGTTCCGAGAGCCGGAATTCCGTAGTCGCGTCCGTCTATCGTGCAGGCTGTTCCCACACATCCGCCGATATATGCGGCTCTTGCGCCGAGAATAGCGGCCTGTGCGCTCTGCGCACGGCGTGAGCCAAACTCCATAACGGAACGACCGTCAGCGGCACGTACAACGCGGTTTGCCTTTGTCGCTATAAGGCTTTGATGATTTATAGTGAGAAGAATCATAGTCTCAAGGAACTGAGCCTGTATGATAGGACCGCGAACCTTTATGATAGGCTCACCGGGGAATACGGGTGTACCCTCGGGAATAGCCCATACGGAGCATGAAAACTTAAAGTTTTTGAGATAATCGAGGAAATCCTCTCCGAAGCCGCGGGTACGGAGATACTCGATATCCTCATCCGTGAATTTCAGGTTGCTAAGGTAGTCTATCACCTGCTCCACACCGCACATGATAACAAAGCCGCCGGCACTGGGAATAGTACGGTAGAACATGTCAAAGTAACCTATGGTATCTTTGAAGCCGTTCTTAAAATACCCGTTTGCCATAGTAAGCTCGTAAAAGTCTGTGAGCATGGTAAGATTCATCTTACTGTCGTACATTTCTTTCATTATCTGCACCTCAAGTTTTTTGAAAATTTCTCTCCTTTTCAAATTGGAAATTATTATACCACCAAGAATACTATTATTCAAGGAATACCATTGATTTAAAGTAAGCTTATGCATATAATTATATTGTCAAAAAAGAAAAAAGGATATACTGTAAAAACGGTGTATCTCCGTTGAAAACAGACCTACCGTCAAATAATCAAAAGGGTGATAAAATGAGAATACGTGAACAACTCCGCGGAAACAAAAACATCTGCGGCGCGCGCATTGAGGCGCTGCGTAAGGAAAAGGGACTGAAGCAGGTCGACATCATCGAATCGCTCGCACTTCAGGGCGTAGACTTAAACAACTCCGGCCTTTCAAAAATCGAGGGGCAGCACAGAAGCATAAACGACTACGAGCTTCTTGCCATAGCAAATACGCTTGATGTATCAATCGACTTTCTGCTGGGAAGATAACAATATAAACAAACGTATAATCGCAGATTGTGAGGAATCATACTTGAAAGAAATACTGGAACTTTTTGTGTCATTTTTTAAAATAGGACTTTTCACCTTCGGCGGCGGATATGCAATGCTGCCGATGATAGAGCGTGAAATCGTCGAAAAACACAACTGGTCAACAAAGGACGAGGTGCTTGACATCTTTTCAATGAGTCAATGTACCCCGGGCGTTATCGCCGTAAACTCGGCAACATTTATCGGTTCAAAGATAAAAGGTTTTTTCGGAGCGCTTTTTGCAACACTCGGAGTTATAACGCCGAGCATAATCATCATCACGATTATAGCCGCCTTTATTTCAAATTTTGCCGACATGCCCGTTGTTGTTCACGCCTTTGCGGGAATAAGGGTTGCCGTTGCGGCTCTTATCCTTTCAATATGTATAAAGCTTTTTAAGTCGGCAATAAAATGCCCTGAGCAGCTCGGCATCGCCATTGCTTCGTTTACCGCCGTGACCTTTTTCGGAGCATCTCCCATAATCATCGTTATAGTGTGCGGCATTTTCGGGCTTTTCTTTATCGACCTCTCTAAGATAAACAAGAAGAAGGAGGGCGATAAAAATGACTGAATTCCTGCAGATGTGTTTTGAGTTTTTCAAAGCGGGACTTTTTGCAGTCGGCGGCGGGCTTGCCACACTTCCCTTCTTACGAGAGATGTCGGCGGCACACCCGAATTGGTTTTCCGTTTCCGACATGGCGGATATGCTTGCCGTTTCGGAGTCAACGCCGGGTCCCGTAGGCGTAAACATGGCAACGTATGTCGGATACAGGGTGTTCGGAATTCTCGGCGGCATATGTGCAACTCTAAGCCTTACATTGCCATCATTCATTGTTGTCTTAATTGTCGCAAAGATATGGGAAAGATATAAAACAAATGAAAAGGTTATGAAGGTGTTCACAGCTCTCCGTGCAGCTGCCATAGGGCTTATCATTTCCGCCGGTGTCAGCGTTTTCTCAACCGCAATAATTCCGGACGGAACCTTCAGAGTCGGATGTTTTGCCCTTTTTCTCATGATATTTATATGCAATTTTATTCCCAAGGTAAAAAAACTTCACCCCATAGTCTTCATACTCATAGCGGGAATTGTGGGAATTATTTTCAAGCTATGATAATCTGATTTAAAAACGGCTCAAAGAACAGGTTAAAAAGAACAGTTAAAAAAACAAGTTAAAGAATAGGCTAAAGGATAAGTTATATGTACGAAACCGAAAACAAAGAAAAAAGTGAACGCGCCGTTCTCTGCTCGGTAGACACGGGAAGATTTGACGCGGAAGTCTCCATAGATGAACTTGAAGAACTGTGCCGTACTGCGGGTGCAGAAGTCGTCGCAAAGGTTATACAGGTACGTCCCGCTCCAGACGCGGCACTTTTCCTCGGCGTGGGAAAGCTCGACGAAATAAAAGAATTTTACAAGTACGAGGATATCGACCTCCTTATCTTTGACGATGAGCTCACACCGTCGCAGCAGCGAAATATCGAGAATTATACCGGCTTCAGAGTCATGGACAGAACTACTCTCATACTCGACATCTTTGCACAGCGCGCACGCTCGAGAGAGGGCAAGCTGCAGGTCGAACTCGCACAGCTTAAGTATATGCTTCCGCGCCTTGTCGGAAAGGGCTCCTCTCTCTCGAGACTGGGCGGCGGCATCGGTACAAGAGGACCGGGTGAATCAAAGCTCGAAAGTGACAGACGTCATATAAGAAGGCGTATCGAAGCCATATCCGAAGAACTGAAGGCTGTTGAAAAAAGAAGAAATCAGATGCGCCGCCGCCGCGAAAAAGACGGTGTTGAGACAGTTGTTATCGTCGGTTACACAAATGCCGGGAAGTCCACTCTGATGAACCGTCTGACAGACGCAGGCGTTCTCGCCGAAAACAAGCTCTTTGCTACCCTCGACCCGACTTCCCGTGCACTCTCTATGCCATCCGGCAGAGAGGTCATGCTTATAGACACAGTCGGTCTTATTCGCCGCCTGCCGCACAACCTCGTCGAGGCATTCAAGTCAACCCTTGAGGAAGCCGCGTGTGCAGACGTCATTCTAAACGTATGTGATGCCTCGTCCCCCGATTGTGCGGAGCATCTCCGCATCACAAATGAGCTCCTGTCGGAGCTGGGTGCCGCGGACATACCCGTCGTTTCCGTTATGAACAAAAGTGACCTTCTGTATGACGCCGACAGCGTCATGACTCTCGGCGACTCCGTATTCATCTCTGCACTTCACGGAAACGGTATAGACGCGCTCCTCGCCGCTATAGACAGAGCACTTCCTCCCGACCGTCGTCGCTGCGTCTTTCTCTTCCCGTACGATGATATGTCCCCGTCAAGCCTCGTACGTGAAGACTCCACCGTTTTCGGAGAGGAATATACCGAAAACGGACTTAAGATAGATGCACTTTGCAGCGTTAAGATTGCAAACAAGCTTTCAAAGTACGTTTCGGAAACGTATAAATAACAAACAGTTCTGCAAAGTTAAGCTTATGCAAATGAAAAAAGCCGCTTCGGATTTTAAAAACCGAAGCGGCTGATTAATTGTCAATTATTCGAGATTAAGTCCCGTCTCAGGTGAGAAAACATGTGCAACCTTTCCTTCAAACCTGAAATAGATGTCCTGACCCATGGCAAAGCTTACTCCGTTTTCAAGGTCGATAGTCGGGACGATGATGATAGCATCACGTCCGAAAACACTGACGTGAAGGTGTACCTCGCTTCCCATCATTTCGGAAACATCCACCTTGGCACATACGGCACCCTCATCTTCGGGCTTACACAGTTCTACGTGCTCGGGTCTGACGCCGAGTGTAATCTTTTGGGCGGAAACATCCTTGTTGCGAAGTCTCTCCTGCTTGTCATCGGAAAGCTTAACTGTGGCATCTCCGATTTTTACGAGGTACTCGTCTCCCTTTTTCAGGAGCTCGGCATCAAAGAAATTCATCTGAGGCATACCTATGAAGCCTGCAACAAAGAGGTTTGCCGGGTGATCAAACACCTCCTGCGGAGTTCCGACCTGAAGAACGGCACCGTCCTTCATTATAACTATTCTGTCACCGAGAGTCATGGCCTCCGTCTGGTCATGAGTTACGTAGATGAAGGTCGTATCTATCCTCTGACGGAGCTTTATTATCTCTGCTCTCATCTGATTTCTGAGCTTTGCGTCAAGGTTTGAAAGCGGCTCGTCCATAAGGAAAACCTTCGGATTTCTTACTATGGCACGACCTATCGCAACGCGCTGACGCTGACCTCCCGAAAGAGCCTTTGGCTTTCTGTCAAGATACTGAGTGATATCCAATATCTCCGCAGCCTCACGAACCTTTCTGTCAATCTCATCCTTCGGCGTTTTCTTTATCTTAAGACTGAACGCCATGTTTTCATATACGGTCATATGAGGATAGAGCGCATAGTTCTGGAATACCATCGCGATATCTCTGTCCTTCGGAGCGATATCGTTCATGAGCGTTCCGTCGATATAAAGCTCTCCGCGCGTGATTTCCTCAAGACCCGCAATCATACGAAGGGTTGTGGATTTTCCGCAACCCGACGGGCCGACAAGAACTATGAACTCCCTGTCCTTTATGTCGAGATTGAAATCCTCAACCGCGAGAACACCGCCGTCAACAATTTTAAGGTTTGTCTTTTTTTCAGGTTGCCCCTTCTTTACCTTAGGCTTGGTGTAGGGATAAACCTTTTCTATTCCTTTGAGTATAACGCTAGCCATTCGCTGTTGCTCCTTCCGCTTATTCTCGTAAGCTCGGCAAGCTTATCAATGATGAATTTTTCTTTTCTGTAGCCGTTGTCGGTTCTCCATTGCCAGTTTCCGCCGACCGTACCCGGCACGTTCATACGCGCGTCCTTCGGAAGCTCAAGTATGTCCTGCATCTGCATGATAAAGAGGTCCGCAACAGAGGTCATTCCACCTCGAATAAAGCCCCACGCAAGTCCCTCCTCATCACTGATGCCGAGATATTCCCTCGCCATCAGGACGTCCTTTTCATCTGCTTCTTCACGCCAGCCGAGTATCGTGTTGTTATCGTGCGTTCCCACATAGCATACACAGTTGTTCGTATATGTATGCGGCAGGTAATTTGACGGCTCGCGCCAATCAAACGCAAATTCGAGAACCTTCATTCCCGGGAGACCCGACTCTCTGAGAAGCTCCGTAACCTCGGGATTTAAAAATCCGAGATCCTCCGCGATAAACTGTATGTCCGAAAACCAAGAGGTGATTATGTTGACAAAATCTTTTCCGGGGCCCTTTTCCCACTCTCCGACCTTTGCGGTTTCAGACCCGTACGGGATTGCATAATAGCTTTCAAAGCCCCTGAAATGGTCGATACGAATTATGTCGTACAGCTTTGAGGCACCCGCTATTCTGCGTATCCACCAGCCGTATCCGTCCTTTTTCATAGTATCCCAGTCGTAGAGAGGATTTCCCCAAAGCTGACCGTCCTTCGCAAAATAGTCAGGCGGCACACCGGCAACCTTTGTCGGGAGATTGTCCTCGTCAAGCTGAAACTGCTCAGACTCCGACCAGACATCAGCCGAGTCGAGGGGAACATATATGGGGATATCTCCTATAATACCTATTTCCTTTTTCGCGGCATATTCGCGAAGCTCCTTCCATTGCGTAAAAAAGAGGAACTGCATATACTTGTAAAATTCTATGCGGTCAACACGCTCTCTGCGAAAGCTTTCAACCGCCTCCGGCTTATGAAGACGTAAATCCTTGTCTTCCCACTCTATCCACGGCCGCATACAGAATTTTTCTTTTGCAACCATAAACGTGGCGTATTCGGAAAGCCATGAATCATTTTCCTCTTTAAACTCTGAAAACCTCGCGGCATCACGCTCGGCTCCGTTTTTATACGCCTTGTAGAGAACTCCGAATCTGTTTTGATAGATCTTTCCGTAATCAACCCTTAATTCATCTTCTCCGAAGTCGATGCCTGAAAGATCCGCTCTCGTAAGAAGCCCGTCCTCCACAAGAAAGCCAAAATCGATAAAATAAGGGTTCCCGGCAAAGGATGAAAAACTCTGATAGGGCGAGTCACCGTAGCTTGTGGGTCCAAGCGGCAGCATCTGCCAATAGCTCTGCCCCGATTCAAAGAGAAAATCAATAAAATCATACGCGGCTTTACCCAGGGTACCGATACCGTAAGGAGACGGTAACGAGGACACCGCCATAAGTACACCGCTGCTTCTTTTTATTTTCATATAATCAAATCCTCAAAGCATGATTGTTTTATCAGCCCTTTACGGCACCCGCCGCAACACCCTTGATGATATACTTCTGACACGCGAGGTAGAAGATAATCACGGGTATGATAGAAAGTGCGATAAGAGCCATAGTCGCACCCATGTCAACCGTTCCGTAGCTTCCCTTAAGGTACTGGATATGAATCGGTATCGTTCTGTACTTGTTGATGTCAAGTACAAGATACGGGAGAAGATAGTCATTCCATACCCACATTATTTCGAGAACTCCGACTGAAATCATCGTAGGCTTCAGCATAGGGAGTACAATCAGGAAAAATGTGCGAATGGGTCCGCAGCCGTCAATAGCCGCCGCCTCTTCAATCTCAAGAGGCATGGATTTTACAAATCCTACAAACATAAACACCGCAAGACCCGCTCCGAATCCGAGATATACGATAGGTATAGTCCACGGAGTGTTGAGCTTTAATCGGTCGGCAACGTTTGAGAGAGTAAACATAACCATCTGGAAGGGAACTATCATTGAAAAGATACAAAGATAGTAAACAATTTTTGAGAAAACACTTCCCACTCTGGCGATATACCATGCAGCCATAGACGTACAAAGTAGTATAAGCCCTGCGGACACGATGGTTATAAAGAAGCTGTAGCCTATAGCTTTGTAGAACGGATAGTTGCCGAAGGTCATACCTTTTATATAGTTTGCGAAGCCAACAAAGGATTCCTCACCGGGAAATGCGAAGGTATCCGTGTTTACGGCCGCATTTGTCTTAAGTGAGTTCATAAGAACAAGAAAGATAGGCATGACATAAACGATGCAAACAACCGCAAAAATTATAGTCAATGCTTTTTTAGCATTCTTTTCCGAGTTTAGTGTATTTGTATGCTTCATCATTGCTGTACCTCCTTTGAACGTGTTGACCTGAGCTGAATAAGGCTTATAGTCGCAACGAGAATGAAGAAAAGTACTGCCTTAGCCTGTCCGACTCCTCTGTTCGTGAGGTTACTGTAGAACGAGTTTACGATATTGAGCGCCAGCATCTCCGTCGTCTTGACAGTTTCGCCGCCAGCCTCCATGATAAACGGACGTCCGTTTGTAAGTGCAAGGTTCTGGTCAAACAATTTAAACGAGTTTGTCAGTGTTAAAAACATACAGATAGTTATCGACGGCATGACATTCGGTATTGTGATATGGATAAGCGTCTGCCACTTGCCCGCTCCGTCAATCTTTGCCGCCTCAATCATGTCCTCGGGTACAGACTGAAGCCCGGCGATGTATATAATCATCATATAACCGATCTGCTGCCAACACATAAGTATTATGAGTCCCCAGAAACCGTATTTTGTTTCGAGAACAACGGACGTACCGTACTTTACGAGTATGCCGTCAAATATCATACTCCAGATATATCCGAGAACGATACCGCCTATGAGGTTCGGCATAAAGAAAACCGTCCTAAATACATTGGAGCCTTTTATTCCCTGCGTCAACACATATGCGACCGCAAACGCGAGAATATTTATCAGAACAAGAGAAACTACCGCAAACAACGCCGTATACGTAAATGCGTGCATAAACGATTTGTCTGTAATAGCCTTCTTATAATTTTCGATACCAATAAACGTCCATCTGCTCGTAACTACGAATTTACAGAAGGACAAAAACAATCCTTTTGCGAAGGGATAAAGAAATCCTATACAAAAAGCTGAAAATGTAGGAAGAAGAAATAACATAAAAGAGCGTTTTATCGGCCTTCTTATAAGCTTCGAGTTAAACGCTGCATTGTCATGCTTTTTTACTGCCAACTTCGTCCCCTCCTTTTCACAGTACTCTTTTTAAAAAAGGGCGAGCGTTTCCGCTCGCCCCGTGCTTTGATTAGAAATATACAGGAATGGTTATCAGCCGGCATTCTCTGCCTTATACTGTTTCTCCCATCCGTCTACAAATGCTGTCTTAACCTTTTCCCAGTTAGCATCTGATTTGTTTGCCGTATACTGTGTAAGTGCATCAACAACGCCTGCACGCCAATCATCAACAGCAGGAGTATAGTTGAATGCCCATGTTACTGTGTAGTTGCCGTTCTTGATGTATTCATTTGCCTGTGCAAAGAATACGTTCTCAGGTGTCTTTGCCTTCTTGAACGGGCAAGGACCGAACTGCTCAGCCATAAGTGTTGTTCCCTCTTCGGAGGTTACAACCCAGTACATAAAGTCAAGAGTAGCCTTTATGTCTTCCTTAGAAGCATTTTTGTTTACTGACCAGCAATTTTCCGTACCGCAGCAAAGGCCGGCCTTATCTTCTCCGTCAACGCCGCAATAGATAGGAATCATCGCAAGGTCTTCAGCCTTCATGTTGAAGCCCTTTGTCTGGTCTGTTACAAGGTTGGAATACTCCCATGAGCCGTTCTGATAGAATACAGCCTTTCCTTTTCCGAACTCTGCCTCGGACTCGTCTCCGGTAGCCTTAGCAAGAGCTGCACCCGTTGTAGCGGAATCTGTTGTATAAAGGTCCCAGATTGCTCTGTAGTTGTCAAGGTATTTACCCTTGATAGAAGCAGGCTGAGATGTTACCTTGTCGTCTCTGAACTCATAGAAAAGAGGCATGTTTGCAAGGTGACCCGAGAATCTCCATGATGAAGAATCATCAAGACCCGCAGATGAAAATGCATCAAATCCGAGAGTAGCGGAACGTGCATGGATGTCATCAGCTATCTTCTTAAGCAAAGCAAAGTCCTTGATATCCTCAAGCTTGTAGCCTGCCTTCTCAAGAAGAGCCTTGTTAACGATGATTCCGAATGCCTCATAACAATAACCTGCCGCAAGAACCTCACCGTTTTCGCCCATAAGGTTAAAGTCATTTGTTGTCATTTCCTTGTAGAAATCCGAGTCCTTAAGATCATAGCAGAATTCACCCCATGTCTTAAGAGCGCCCTGGTTTCCGCACTGGAAAAGCGTCGGAGCATCTGCCTTACCCATTTCCGAAGTAAGCATTGTGTTGTACTCACCTGAAGCTGCCGTTACAACCTTAACCTCTACGCCTGTCTTTTCCTTATAAGTCTTGGCAAGTTCCTGCCAGGCCTTGTCTGATTCAGGCTTAAAGTTGAGGTAGTAAACCTTACCCGTTTTAGCATTTTCTTTGCCGTCAGTCTTCTTACAAGCTGCAAGGCTGAAGCAGAGAACAAGTGCAAGAACGATTGCAACTATTCTTTTTACTTTGCGCATACTAGAACATCTCCATTTCATTTATTTTACGCCACAAGGCGTTAAAATCTACCTTCATTATAATTCAAACATAGATAACAATTCAATCCAATTTTTGTTAATATTTTTTGTTTATTATGCCCAGTTTATGTGAACATTTAATTAACAATCAACCATTTTTTGCAATTTTGACCTGTGAGCGGCGATTCACCGTTTAATTGTGTGCAAAAAAAACAGCTTCATTCTCGCAATAGCAAAAACGAAGCTGATTTAACCTATACAAATCTATGTGTGTACTTTGTTTCCTTAATCACATAAGACGCTTTGACATCTCATCCGGGTCAGTTGAATAAAGAAGAGCATTCTTTCTTGAAATTCTTCCCGTGGTATAAAGGTCATAAAGACAGTCGTCCATAGACTGCATACCTTTTTTCTTTCCGCTCTGCATAGCACTCGGAATCTGATAGTTCTTACCCTCACGAATAAGGTTTCTTATAGCTGAGTCCGCAATCATAACCTCAAAGGCCGCAACTCGTCCGTTTCCGTCAAGAGTAGGAATAAGTCTCTGAGAAATAACTGCCTCAAGAACCATAGAAAGCTGTACACGAATCTGATCCTGCTGATCTGTCGGGAAAACGTCTATGATACGGTCAATCGTCTCCGCACAACCTATGGTATGAAGTGTCGAGAATACAAGGTGACCGGTTTCGGCGGCGGTAACAGCCGTTGCGATTGTTTCAAGGTCACGCATCTCACCTACGAGAATAACGTCGGGGTCTTCACGAAGCGCAGCTCTGAGGGCCGCAGCATACGAGCGCGTATCAACACCGATTTCTCTCTGGTTTACAATGGATTTATTGTGTCTGTGAAGATACTCTATAGGATCCTCAAGCGTAATTATGTGGTCGTTTAAGTTGTCATTTACAAGACCTATAAGAGAAGCAAGAGTTGTTGACTTACCGGAGCCCGTAGGTCCTGTTACAAGGATAAGTCCGCTCTTTTGCTGATAAAGGTTTATTACTGCCTCCGGCACACCGAGGTCACGAGGATTCGGAATCTTTGAACCTACGAGACGGAATACGGCAGCCGTTGTACCGCGCTGGCGGAATACGTTTACACGATAACGTCCCATTCCCGCAAGGCCGAAGGAAAAGTCTATCTCTCCGCGCTCGGCAAATGCACGCTTTTGGAAGTCGCCCATTATTCCCTTTACAAGGGCCTCGACATCCTCTGCCATAAGACGCGGTTCATTCGGTATCGGCATCATGGAGCCGTGAACACGCATAAGGGGCGGAACACCTACCGTGATATGTACGTCGGAAGCCTTATTTTCCTCTGCAATTTTAAGTAACTCGGCTAAAGTCATAAATTTATTTCCTCCTAAATCCAAAAAATAGGGTAAAATCTATGACAAGTTTATCATAAACATATAATAAATGCAATAAAAAGTTGAAAGTTTTTGTAGATTTTTCACAGTATTTTTCTGCGTTGTCCGTCAGTTTCCATATATTGTGTTTATCGTTTTATGAATACACAAGTGTTAAGGTTAAAAACGTTCCCGCTTATAAATTTCATTTTGCCCGAAGATTTAACAATAAAGGACAGCGACCGAAAAAGCCGCTGTCCTTTATATAAATCTGATACTGATTATGTCTTTCAAGATTAATTATACTCTTCAAAGATCAATTGTGTTCTCCCGGAATCAGGTCAGGTTTTTCAGATAACCTTTGCAAGGAAGGACTTAAGTCTCTCCGACTTCGGGTTGTCGAAAATCTCGGCGGGGGTTCCCTCCTCGATTATCTTTCCCTCATCCATAAAAAGTACACGGCTTGCAACCTCTTTTGCAAAGCCCATCTCGTGCGTTACGACTACCATGGTCATTCCGTCCTTTGCAAGGTCCTTCATAACCTCAAGAACCTCTCCTACCATCTCAGGGTCAAGCGCGGAGGTCGGCTCGTCAAAGAGCATTATCTCCGGCTCCATGCAAAGTGCGCGAACAATAGCTATACGCTGCTTCTGTCCGCCCGAAAGCTGGTT
This sequence comes from uncultured Oscillospiraceae bacterium, assembly GCA_900545655.1. Lineage (GTDB taxonomy): Bacteria > Bacillota > Clostridia > Oscillospirales > Acutalibacteraceae > UBA1227. The sequence goes on along the minus strand of UQZY01000005.1, from coordinate 8,706 downwards.
AGGATACGCACTTGCCCTATCCTCAAGGCCAACCCTCTTTAAAAGAGACATGGCTCTTGAGTCAGCCTCCTCCTCGGAAAGTCCGAGAAGCTTTACAGGCCCGATAGTCATATTGCGAAGCACGGTCATGTTAGGGAAAAGATTGAAGTGCTGAAACACCATACCCATCTTCTGTCTGTGCTTATTGATATTTGTCTTTTTATCGGTTATATCACAGCCGTCCATCTCGATTGTTCCTCCCGTAGGAAGCTCGAGAAGGTTGAGGCAGCGTAAAAATGTCGATTTACCGGAGCCGGATGGTCCTATAACAACAACAACCTCTCCTTTGTGTATCTCCGTGTTTATGTCGTTGAGCGCATGTATTCCGCCCTTGTAATGCTTTTGGAGGTCTGTAACCTTAACAAGTACATCAGTCACTGCTGCGAAGCCTCCTCTCAAGCTTTCCGACAAGCGATGTAAGAATCATAACCGCAACAAGGTATATCGCCGCAACCGTCAGGAGGGGAAGGAAATACGAATATGTACGTCCTGCGATTACATTGCCGGCCTTTGTAAGATCCATTACACCCACATAGCCCGCAACGGATGTCTCCTTGAGCAGCGCGATAAATTCATTGCACAGGGTCGGAAGCACAGCCTTAAACATCTGCGGAATTATGATATACCTCATTGTCTGAAAATAATTGAAGCCTATCGAGCGTCCGGCTTCAAACTGTCCGTTATCTATGGACATGATGCCGCCGCGGAAAATCTCGGCAACATACGCACCTGAATTTATTCCGAATGCAAATATTCCTATCGGGACACCGTTTTTCGCGGATTTGAAGATAAGAAAATACGAAATCATAAGCTGAACAACAACAGGTGTTCCGCGTATAACCGTAAGGTAAATTTTGCATATTGCATTGAGCACGGTAAGAATCCCGTATCCTATGCCGCCCCTGCGCTTCATGGCTTCCTTGTTTTTGTCGTAAGAGGAACGAATCGAAGCAACAACAATACCGATTACTATTCCGACAAGAAGAGCTCCGGCGGTAATCTTCAATGTATTGAGCACGCCGTCTATCATCTGCTGGTATCTGTTACCCTGAATAAAGACGAAGTCAAACTCTTCTGCAAGTGATGAAAAAAACTTTCCCACTTATTTTTCTCCTTTCAAAAAATGAGTCCTTAAACCTGCAATAAGGGCGGTTATCAGCCGCCCTCATTATTTGTTTTAAAACTGTTTAAAAAGATTATTTTATCGACCTTATTTGTCAGCCTTGATATACTTGTCAACAACCTTCTGAACCGAGCCGTCAGCGATAAGCTCCTTAAGAGCGTTGTTTACGGCAGTCTGAAGAGCTGTGTTCTCCTTTGCAAAGCAAATGGCATAATTCTCTTCAACCCATGTACCGTCAAGAATCTTAAGGCCTTCATTTGCAGCAACATATGCCTTTGCGGGCTCATTGTCTATAATTACGCAGTCAACCTTTCCGGCCTTGAGACCCTCAACTGCAAGAGCTCCGCTTGAATAACGTACTACAGCGTCCTCGCCGTAACCGCCGTTTTCAGGAGTATCAGATGCATAAGTATCTCCTACTGTTCCCTGCTGAACACCGATTTTGGTTTTCTCGCTGAGATCGTCGATTGACTTTATAGCGCTGCCTTCTTTTACGATAACGACCTGAACTCCGGTAGCATACGGATCTGAGAAGTTAACCTTACGCTGCCTGTCTTCATTTACCGTGATACCTGCCATACCTATGTCATACTTTCCCTGCTGAACACCCGGGATGATTGAGTCGAATTCAACATCCTGAATCTCAAGCTTAAGGCCGAGCTTCTCGGCAATAAGAGCCGCAACGTCCGCATCTATACCTACAACGTCCTTACCCTCATAGTATTCATAAGGCGGGAATGTAGCATTTGTTGCCATGATGAGCTTACCCGCCTCAGCGGTCTTGAGTTTTCCGTCGTCTTCCTTATCTGTCTTTCCGCATGCTGCAAGCGCAAATGCAAGAGCAAGGCAAAGAACAAGAGCAATAATTTTCTTTAAGTTTTTCATTGTTTTTTCCTCCCGAAATAATTTAATTTTCTGAGTACGTGCATGATTATACTTTAATTATTCACGATATGCAACACTTTTTTTAAAATTTTTGCATATTTTTTAATTTTTATGCAAAAAATAAGAGCTTTTATGCAGAATCACAAAAAACTCTTATATGTTTTATTCGCTTATCACGGCTTCTTCATCAACAGTTTTACTGTCATGTGCTCTTTTTATTTTTATATTGAGAAGAACTATTGCCGCTACCACACATACAATTCCGAGTATTCCGTAAAAGTCCGGATATTCCTTAAAGGCTATGGCTCCCACAAGGGTTGCGGTTATCGGTTCGACAGATGCAATGATGGACGCCTTTGACGGGTTTACTCTCGTAAGACCGTTTGTGTAACATACATAAGGCAGGAGAGATACAGCAACGGACATAACAACCATCATTCCGAAAAACCAAAAATACGACGGAGCCTTTTCTGCGGCAGCCATGATTTCTTTCGGCTTTATGATAAACACAAAGCCTATTACGGAAAAGAGGAAGCTGTACGTTGTGATGGTGAGCGGCTTATAGCCTTTTCTCAGCGCAATCTCACCGAATATGCTGTAAAGAGCATATCCGAATCCCGAAAGAACACCTGTTAAAAGTGACTTCGCGGGAACGGAAAAGCCGTTTCCGATAATTCCTGCCGTGAGCGCGCATCCGACAAAGGCCATAAGGCATGCGATTATTTTCCGGACTGTAATCTTTTCCTTAAAAATCATCACGGACATGAGCATGACAAAGGCCGGCGCGGTATATAGCAGTACGGCAGCAACAGAGAGCGATGTATTCTGTATGGTCGAGAAATAGCAAATTGTAAAAAAGTCAAGGCTTATGATTCCTGCGGCTATGAATATCCAGATATCCTTAAGCCTTATCTTAAGCATGTCTCTTTTAAATATAACTGTATATAAAAACAGTATTATAGCCGCAATCACTACCTTAAATACTGATATCTGCAGCGAGGAAAGTCCGAGTGCCGAAAAGGTTCTCACGAAAGTTCCTGTTGTTCCCCATAACACCCCGGCAATCACAACCATGATTATTCCGGGAATCTCTTTGTTTTTCATTTTAATTCTCCAATTTTTTATTTATACTTTTGACGGCTCACGCAACCTCAAACTGACTGTTATAGAGGGCTGCGTAAAATCCGTTTTTCTTCATAAGCTCGTCATGTGTTCCCTGCTCAACGATATCTCCGTCTTTAACGCAGAGAATAAGGTCGGCATTTTTGATGGTTGACAGCCTGTGAGCAATAATAAAGCTTGTTCTTCCCTTCATAAGGTTATCCATGGCTTTTTGGATGAGCACCTCTGTACGGGTATCAACCGAGCTGGTCGCCTCATCGAGAATCATTATCTTCGAGTCGGCAAGAATCGCACGCGCAATGGTCAGAAGCTGCTTCTGTCCGGCTGAGATATTCGAGGCTTCCTCGTTTATCTCCATGTTATAGCCTCCCGGCAATGTACGTACAAAGTGATCCACCTGCGCCGCCTTTGCGGCCGCCTTCACCTCTTCGTCTGTGGCATCAAGACGCCCGTAACGTATGTTGTCCATTATGCTGCCGCGGTAAAGCCATGTATCCTGAAGCACCATACCGAACTGTGTACGAAGGTCATGACGGTCAAAATCACGAATATCATGCCCGTCAACAAGAATTCTACCGTCAAGTATTTCATGAAATCTCATGAGAAGCTTTACCATGGTGGTTTTGCCGGCGCCGGTAGGTCCTATTATCGCAACCTTCATTCCGGCTTTAACATCAGCCGAAAAATCCCTGATAACAGTTTTATCGCTGTCCTCATAACCGAATTTTACGTGTTCAAAGGTTACATTGCCCTTTATGTCGGCATCCTTTACGGTTATCTTCGGAGCTTCGTTTTTCTCCTCTTCCTCTGCAAGAAATTCGAACACACGCTCACATGCGGCCACAACCATCTGGAATTGATTCGAAATCTGAGCCACCTGTGTTATAGGCTGTGTGAAGTTGCGTATATACTGAATAAATGCCTGTATGTCTCCGACCTTAAGCTGTCCCTTTGAAACAAGATATGCTCCCACAACGCAAACGCCTACATATCCGAGATTTCCTATAAAGTTTGTGATAGGATGCATAAGCCCCGAAAGGAAATTCGCCTTAAGACTTGCCATGCGAAGCTTTTCGTTATCCTTGTCAAACTGCTCAACGGCTGCAGCTTCTCCGTTAAACGCCTTTACGACCAGATGTCCGCCGAAGTTTTCTTCAACCTGACCGTTTACGGAGCCGAGATACTCCTGCTGGGCGAAGAAATGCTTTTGAGAAACCTTAAACACGGATACAACCGCTATTCCCGAAAGAGGAAGCATTATCATTGCGACAAGCGTCATCTTCGCGCTTATCGTCAGCATCATTATAACAACGCCTATAATCGTGGTTGCAGCCGAAATCGCCTGTGTAATTGTCTGATTTAAGTTTTGATTTATGGTGTCAACGTCGTTGGTTATACGGGAGAGTACATCGCCGTAGCTTACACGATTGTAGTAGGATACGGGAAGCCTGTTCATCTTTTCGGAGATGGATTTGCGAAGGTCGTAGGATACCTGTGACGAAACCCCGGCGGCGATAAAGCCCTGTGCGAACTGAAAGAGTGCGGATACAAGATACAGTGCAAGGCATATGAGGAGAATTTTCCCTATGAATGTAAAGTCTATTCCTCCGACGCCCTTAAGCAACTTCACAACTCCAGCCGCAAGCTCATTTGTGGCAAGCGCAAGAACCTTGGGGCTTAGGATATTGAAAACCGTGCTGAGAGCCGCAAAAATTATGATAACGGCAAGCTTTGCATGAAACGGTTTCAGATATTTCATGAGGATTTTAAGCGTGCCCTTAAAATCTTTTGCCTTTTCGCCCATAACTATACTGTCGGGGCCGTGTCCCATCTTCGGAGGACGCTTGGCACTTCTTATTTCTTTTGCCGAAACTGCCATTATATCTCCTCCTTTGCAAGCTGACTTTCGCATATCTCAAGGTACTGACTGCAGGTCTTTACAAGCTCCTCATGCTTTCCGATACCCGCTATCCTTCCCTCGTCGAGAACTATGATTTGATCCGCATGCATTATAGTCGAAACGCGCTGTGCAACTATAAGAACCGTTGCGCATCCGGTATACGCGGGAAGCGCAGCACGAAGCTTTGCGTCAGTCTTGAAATCAAGTGCGGAAAAGCTGTCGTCAAAGATGTATATGGGAGGCTTTTTTGCAAGGGCTCGCGCGATTGAAAGCCTTTGCTTCTGTCCGCCGGATACGTTGGCGGCACCCTGAGAAATCGGTGCGTTTATGCCCTCCTCCTTGGCTTCCACAAACTCCGTCGCCTGTGAGACGTTAAGAGCCGGACGTATGTCCTCGGTGCTGTCTCCGTATTTTACATTGGACTCTATGGTGCCGGAGAAAAGAATTGCTTTTTGCGGTACATAGCCTATAGCCTCACGCAGATCGTGAAGCTTTACGTCACGTATGTCTTTTCCGTCGATTGTTATTTTTCCGGAGGTTACATCGTACAACCTCGGTATAAGGTTTATCAGGGTGGTCTTTCCCGAGCCCGTTGAGCCTATGAACGCTGTTGTTTCACCGGGCCTTGCAACAAAAGAAATGTCGGACAATGCATCCTCGTCCGCATTTTCGTAGCGAAAGCTTACATGGGAAAACTCTACCGTACCCGTAACGTCCTCGAAGCTTTCGGCATTTTCTTTGTCCTTTATGGAAATCTCGCAGCTCAAAACTTCATTTATTCGTTCTGCGGCAACCTGAGCTCGCGGCCAGATAATGAATATCATTGAAACGAATATAAACGAAATCATTATGTGCATGGCATACTGTATGAACGCCATCATATCTCCGACCTCAAGCGTAAGCTCTCCTGCCGCTTTTGCACCGAACCATACTATGGCAACGTTTACAAAGCTCATTATGAGCGTTACCGCCGGCATAAGCGATGAAATGGTTCTCTGTACAAACCTCGTTGTAAAGGTGAGATCCCTGTTTGCCGTATCAAAACGCTTTTCCTCATAAGCTTCGTTTCCGAACGCCCTTATTACCATAAGGCCGGAAAGCTGTTCACGGCTTACAAGGTTCAGCCTGTCAACAAGTACCTGAAGGGATTTAAACTTCGGAAGTGCCGCCGCCATAACAACCGCAAGCACACAGAGAATAATAAGAACAGCCAATACTATTATCCAGGACAGCGAGGGGCTTTTTTCAAGAGTCATAACTATGGAGCCGAGACCCATAAAGGGTGCAAAGAGCATCATACGCAGTCCCATGGAAACAAAATTCTGTATCTGCTGTACATCGTTTGTGTTTCTTGTAATAAGCGAAGCCGTTGAAAACCTGTCAAACTCTGCGCTGGAAAAATCGTTTACCTTTCTGAAAAGGTCGGTTCTCAAATTTTTTGCGATGCCCGAAGCAACACGTGAGGCGAGATATCCCACACTCACAGAGCATAGCACCGTGAGAAGAGCCATCCCTATCATTTTAAAACCCATGGTTTTTATATAATCGTTTGCTCCGCCGCCGTGAGCGCTCATTTTTATAATTTCATTTACAAGGCTGCTCATAAGGTTGGGCAATGTAAGCTCACACACTACCTGACCGAAAAGCATGGCAACGGACATAACTACAAAAACAGCATATGGCTTCAGATACTTAAAAATTATCTTCAATGAACGATTCCTCCCACGCCTCGGCTTACTTATGTTTACGTTTTCACGTCGTCATTTTTAAGCTGACTTTATATATAACTCGTTTTCTGCATTAAATTTTACGGTTATGCTTCTTTATACACGTTTTTGTCAGTAACTGTAAATTCGCGGAACTCTCTTGTTTATTCCGCAGACAATCTCATAATTTATAGTATTGGCAAGTGCGGCTATCTCCTCCACGGGGATTTGATTTTCACCCTGTCTGCCTATGAGTACAACCTCATCACCCTGTGATACATCTTCGATATCGGTTACATCGACCATAAACTGGTCCATACATACACGACCGATAATCGGCGCATACTCACCGCGGACAAGAACTCTTCCCGTATTTGAAAGAAGCCGCGGGTAACCGTCGCCGTAGCCTACGGGAATAGTTGCAATTTTTGTTTTTCCCGTGGTTACATATGTTGAGCCGTAGCTTACAGTGAATCCGGCATCCACCTCTTTTACATATGCCACATGACTTTTAAGTTCAAGCGCCGGAGTGAGGGCAAGATTGGCTTTTTCGACCTCATCACTCGGATAGAGACCGTATGTTATGATTCCGCAGCGTACCATGTTATAGAAGCAATCCGGCAGCTCCATAATTCCTGCCGAGTTGCAGATATGCTTTCTTTCAAAACTCATCCCTCTGCTCTCAAGTTCTTTTACAAAATCGGTAAAGAGCTTTGCCTGTTTGTGTGCAGAGGTTTTATCCCTTTCATCCGCACAGGCAAAATGAGTAAATATTCCGTCAACCTCGATATTCGGAAGCGAGAAAATCTTCTCGATTTCATGAATGGATTCCTCTGACGGAATAAACCCTATTCTTCCCATACCGGTATCAAGCTTTATGTGTATCTTTGCCTTTTTACCGCGTTTAGAGGCATAATCCGAAATAATCTTTGCGCTGTCAAAGGAGAAAACCGTAGTTATTATGTTGTAGTCAAGGACAGCCTGGAGGTCATTCGGAAATACATAGCCCAGAATGAGGATGGGATTCTGAATGCCGGAATTTCTCAGCTCCGTTGCCTCATCTATGGTTGCAACAGCAAATGAATCAACCCCGATTCTGCTAAGAGCGTGTGATACGGCAACCGCACCGTGACCGTATGCGTCCGTCTTAACCACAGCCATAACGGCAACATCGTCTCCGATTTTTTTCATTATATTTTTTACATTTGAACATATAGCGTCGAGATCCACTGCACAAAAAATTCTTGAAGGATTCATAACACCACTCCCAAAAGCCTTTTTATTGTAATTTTCAAGCTTTATTGAATCTTAAATCGGGATTTTATGACTCGTGCATACATAAACAAACGACAAATCATAAAAATAACCACAATATTATAATACTTATAAAAAATATATACAATTGTAAATTGTATTCTTCTCTTTTCAGTCAACCGACAAAACCGTAAGAGTATCGCCGTCTATTTTAAAACGGATATTTCGGTGAAGGTATGTTATTCCGTAAACCCGCTCGGGGTCATTCTGATACTGCGGGCGCATGTCATGAGAGAGTATATCCAGTATTTCACTTTTTATTTGCTCCCCTGCACCTTGTTTTTCTATAGCTTGTCCTCTTGTGTTTTGTTCATCCGCACTTTGTTTTGTTGCACTTTGCTCAGTCGTACCTTGCACGCCCGCATCTCGTCCTTCTGTGCTTCGTGCTTCTGCGCTCTGCTTAGTCGCACCTTGCACGCCCGCATCTCGTTCTTCCGTGCTTCGTGCTATCATGTTTTGCACGCATGTGCTTCGTTCCTCAATGCTCTGATTAGTCTTGCTTTGCACACCTGTACTTCGTTCTTCTATGCTCTGCTCAGTCGTGCTTTGCAAAACTGTATTTCGTTCCTCTGCGCTCTGCTCAGTCGTGCTTTGCAAGACTGTATTTCGTTCTTCAG
>UQZY01000004.1 GCA_900545655.1 uncultured Oscillospiraceae bacterium | reverse complement strand
ACCCCGCATAAATACTGGATTCTCATCGGACGAAAATGACACTAATCCAACGAATTTCGAGTCAGCCCCGTTATGACCACTTCGATACGTCTCCGTATTGCTACAGTATTTTATCAAAGCTATATGCTGTTGTCAAACGAAAAAATGTATTTTCGCAAATTCCGGTTATATTTTTGAAGAAAATGAACTATACATATCATTAGAACTGTATAACAGATTAAACCGTGACGTGTATTGACTTCTTTCATAGCACTGTGCTATAATGCGTGCAATGAAAAATTCCTGTGAGGGAGTAGCAGACGCGTATGCGTAGCAAGTCAACATCATGGTGCAAAAAGGCGCCTGGCTTGTTTTAAATTGCGAGACTCATGTGTGACGTGACAGCGCCGCACGTGGGTCTTTTTTATAGTCTGCAAAAGGAAATGGAGGATAGAAAAATGACATGGGATTTTGTCTTTTTCTTTAACAGCATTCTTCTCGGTATCGGGCTTGCTATGGATGCGTTTTCGGTATCTATTGCGAACGGTCTCAATGAACCGCATATGACGAAGAAAAAAACCGCTTGTATTGCGGGAACATTTGCATTTTTTCAGGCGCTTATGCCGATGATCGGGTGGCTTTGTGTGCATACTATATTGCAGTATTTTAAGTCATTCGAGACGTTCATTCCGTGGATTGCTCTGATTCTGCTTCTCTCGATAGGCGTGAACATGGTCAGAGAGGGCGTTGAAAGAAAGACAAAAGGTGAGGAGTATGAGGTTTCAAGGCTCACCGTCGGAGGTCTTTTCGTGCAGGGTGTGGCAACATCCATAGATGCATTGTCGGTAGGCTTTACAATTTCCGATTACGGACCGCTTATGGCATTTGTGTGCGCACTCATAATCGCCGCGGTCACAATGGTTATTTGTCTTGTCGGACTTCTTGCCGGAAAGAATTTCGGTGAAAAGCTCGGAGACAAAGCTAACATACTCGGCGGCGTGATTCTCATAGCAATCGGCATAGAGATTTTCGTGACAGGTATAAGGTAGTAAATCAACAGACAGATTACGGTCAAATAAGGAGGCCCTGAAAAATGGTTGTTCCCATTTTATTATTCACACTCGGACTTGTTCTTCTCATAAAAGGCGGTGACTGGTTCGTAGACGGAGCTACAGGAATAGCAAAAAGATTCCACGTGCCGGATATTCTTATCGGTGCGACAGTTGTGTCCATAGGTACTACATTGCCGGAGGTTATGGTTTCGGCAACGTCCGCGGTACAGGGACACGGTGAGATTGCCTACGGAAACGCTATAGGCTCTATCATCTGCAACACGGCTCTCATCTGCGCTCTTACGATAGCTATAAAGCCGTCAACGGTAAACAAGGAGACGCTTAAAATTCCTGTTGCGTTTTTCTTTACGGCAGCGGTATTTTATTCGATTATCTCGTACACAACAGGCTATTTTTCAAGAGTTGTCGGCATAGTTCTCCTTCTTATCTTTGCGGTTTATATGGCTCTTCAGATAAGGACTGCGGTAAGAGGAAACAAAAATCATGAACTGTCAACGGCTGACGGTGCGGCTGAAATACCTGAAAACGATGAGCTTAAAGAGGAACTTGAAAAAAGTGAAAAAGCACCGCTTGTGAAGGAAATCGTGCTCTTGGTTATAGGAGCGGCTCTCATTGCTGTCGGAGCAAATCTTCTTGTTGATAACGGCACGAAAATTGCCCAGGGACTCGGTGTTCCTGAGTCTGTAATTGCGCTTACGTTTGTGGCACTCGGTACATCGCTGCCGGAGCTTGTAACAGCCATTCAGTCACTCAGAAAGGGTCACGGACTTCTCTCCCTCGGTAACATAATCGGTGCGAACATGTTCAACCTCGTCCTCGTAAGCGGTCTTTCAATCACGCTGAATCCGTTCTATATACCGGCGAGCAAGCTTATCGCAGGTATGAATGCAAGCCTCGTTGTGGACATTCCGGTTATGCTCGGAGTATCGCTTATATTGACCGTCCCGGCGCTCTTCAAGGGTAAGCTTTTCAGGGCACAGGGAATTCTGCTTCTGTGTATCTACGTGCTGTACTGTGTCTTTCAGTTTGTAGGTTGAACGCACGCGACACGCACATGATTTACCCTTAAACAACAGTAAATGTTACAAAAGTAAAATGTGTAATGCATTTGCATACATTTGGTATAGATAACATGTGAAATGTTTGTCAAAAATACCCGAAAAAATATCGCTCAAGGGGTTTATTTCCTTGGGCGATTTATGTTATCATATTAAAGTTAGTGGTTAAGCCAAAATAAATCTTTAACAATAACAAAAACTATGAAGGAGGAATTATTTTGGATTGTTGTTGCAACCAGAATCATAGCGATCTTTCTCTCTTAAAAGAGACTCTTGATCACTATAGGAGCATTCCGGGCAGCCTTATTGCTATCCTGCAAAAAGCACAGGGTATATACGGTTATCTGCCGGTAGATGTTATTTATCACATCGCAGAAGAAATCGGTGTTGCTCCGGCAAAGGTAATGGGTGTTGCTACCTTTTACACTCAGTTCAGACTTAAGCCTGTAGGAAAGTATCTAATCATGCTTTGTCAGGGTACAGCCTGCCACGTAAACGGTTCAGAGCTTATTGCTTCTGCCATTAAGGATGAAATCGGTATAGTTGACGGTGAAACAACCGACGACGGACTTTTCACTCTTAAGCACGTTGCATGTCTCGGTTGTTGCAGTTTGTCACCTGTTATGATGATAAACGGAGAGACATACGGAAGCCTTACACCGGACAAAACTAAGACCATTCTTCGTGAATTGGCACAGAAAGCAGGTGACGCAGAATGAAAATAGTTATCGGAGAGGGTAGCTGCGGACTTGCCGCAGGTGCCGGAAAAGTACACGCAAAGCTCGACGAGCTCTTTGCTGCGTCAAACCCGACAAACGCTGTCGTTACCATCACAAGCTGTATCGGCATGTGCTTTGTTGAGCCTATAGTTGACGTCTATGAGGACAACGGAACCCTTCACAGACTCGTAAGAGTAAAGGAAGAGGATGCCGCAACCATTCATGACGCCGTAACAAGCGGCGACCTTTCAAAACTTGAGCCTCTCACCATTTCCGCAGAGGATGCAAGCTTCCTTGAAAAACAGACAAGAATCGCACTTCGTAACTGCGGTATCATAAATCCGATGAGCATCGACGAGTATATCGAAAAGGGCGGATATGAGGCTCTTAAGAAGGTTCTCGGCGGAATGACTCAGGATGACGTTATTGAAGAAATCGACAAGTCAGGTCTTAAGGGACGTGGCGGCGCAGGCTTCTCAACAGCCTTCAAATGGCGTGCTGCAAAGGCTTCACAGGGAACTGAGAAGTACCTTATCTGTAACGCCGACGAGGGTGACCCGGGCGCATTCATGGACCGTGCCGTTATCGAGGGTGACCCGCATACACTTATCGAGGGTATGCTTATCGGTGCGTATGCAATCGGAGCTCAGGAGGCGATCGTTTACGTTCGTGCCGAGTATCCTCTTGCTATCGTAAGACTTGAAAACGCCATAAAAGAGGCAACCGATCGCGGCTTCCTCGGAGACCATATCATGGGCTCTGACTTCTCATGCAAGATGAGAATCAAAGCAGGTGCCGGAGCATTCGTTTGCGGTGAAGAGACCGCTCTTATCGAGTCTCTTGAGGGTAAGCGCGGAATGCCGCGTCTTAAGCCGCCGTTCCCTGCACAGTCAGGCTACTGGTTTAAGCCTTCAAACATCAACAACGTTGAGACATATGCAAACGTTGCATGGATCATAAGCAACGGCGGTGATGCGTTTGCCGCTATGGGTACTCCCGATTCCAAGGGTACAAAGGTATTTGCGCTTACAGGTAAGATTAAGCGCGGCGGACTCGTTGAGATACCGATGGGTAAAACTCTCCGCGAGGTTATTTACGACATCGGCGGCGGCATCCGCGATGATAAGGAGTTTAAGGCTGTACAGCTCGGCGGTCCTTCCGGCGGTTGCATACCCGCATCACTCCTTGATACTGTTATCGACTACAAGGCTCTCGGTGCAACCGGTGCTATCATGGGCTCCGGCGGAATGGTTGTAATGGACGAGTCAACCTGTATGGTAGGTATGGCGAAGTTCTTCCTCGACTTTACGGCAAAAGAGAGCTGCGGAAAATGTATACATTGCCGTATAGGAACAAAGCGTATGCTTGAAATCCTTGACAGAATAGTTAAGGGCGAGGGCGAAGAGGGCGACATCGAGAAACTCGAAGAGCTTTGCTACGCTATCAAGGACGGTGCGCTTTGCGGTCTCGGACAGACAGCTCCGAACCCGGTTCTCACCACTATCAAGTACTTCCGTGATGAGATGGAAGCACATATCAGGGAGAAGCGTTGCCCGGCAGGCGAGTGCGTAAACCTTATTACATACTCAATTGATCCCGATAAGTGTATCGGCTGCAGCGCTTGTGCAAGAAAGTGCCCGGTTGAAGCAATTTCCGGTGAAGTTAAAAAGCCATATATCATAGACATAACCAAGTGTATCAAGTGCGGCAACTGTAAGACAGTATGTCGTCAGGGTGCAGTAATAGTTAAATAAGGAGGGATTTTCAATGTCTTTTAAATATTTTATTGATGGAGTAGAAGTTGAGGCAAATGCCGACGACACCATACTCTCATCTGCAAAAAGAGCAGGCATCGAGATTCCTACTCTTTGTTTCAGCGAGGATACTGCCATTTACGGTGCATGCGGTGTGTGCGTTGTAGAGGCTGAGGGTGTGCCGAAACTTCTTCGTGCATGCTCGGCTAAGCCGCAGGAGGGCTATAAGGTTCATACGGATTCCGAGCGTGTTGTACGCGCGCGCAGAACCGCTCTTGAGCTTCTTCTTTCCGACCACACAGGTGATTGCCGCGGCCCATGTAAGCTCAACTGCCCGGCAAAGACAGACTGTCAGAAATACGTAAATGAGATAAAGGACGGAAAATACTTTGAGGCAGTTTCTACTGTTTACGATGCATTCCCGCTTCCTGCATCTATCGGACGTGTTTGCCCGCATCCCTGTGAGGATGCCTGCCGCAGAAAGCTTGTAGAGGAGCCTATCTCAATTGCGTTCCTTAAAGCTTTTGCAGCTGACAAGGTTCTTGAGAGCGGAAACACATATAAGATTCCGGTAGCCGGAGACAGCGGCAAGCGCGTTGCTGTTATCGGCGGAGGTCCTGCAGGTCTTACCGCAGCTGTAAAGCTCCGCGAATACGGACACGCAGTAACTATTTTTGACCAGCAGCCGAAGATGGGCGGTATGCTTCGTTACGGCATTCCGCAGTACAGACTTCCGAAGGAGGTTCTCGACGCTGAGATTGCAATCATCGCAGAATCGGGCGTTGAGATGAAAAACGGTGTAAAGCTCGGCAGGGATATCGACTTTGATACTCTTACAAAGACATATGACGCAGTTCTTATCGCTATCGGCGCATGGACATCCGTTCCTATGGGCGTTAAGGGTGAAGAACTTGAGGGCGTTGAAGGTGGTATCTACTTCCTTGAAAAACTCGGTCTCGGAGAGAAGCCCGTTATCGGTGAGCGCGTAGCTGTATGCGGCGGCGGTAACACTGCAATGGACGCATGCCGTACCGCAGTAAGACTCGGTGCTAAGGAAGTATACGTTATCTACAGAAGAACACGTAACGAGATGCCGGCTGCCGACATTGAGATTGAAGAGGCTGAGGAAGAGGGAGTTATCTTCAAGTTCCTCACAAATCCTCTCGAGATTTACGGCGAGAACGGCCACGTTACAGGCATAAAGCTTCAGAAGATGGAGCTCGGCGAGCCGGATGAGTCAGGCCGCCGCAGACCTGTTCCCATAGAGGGTGCCGTTGAAGACATAAAGGTTGACAATGTACTTATGGCCATAGGTCAGGTTGCAAACTGTGACGGAGTGAAGGGCGTTGACCTTACACGCAAGGGCACGGTTGTATGTGACGAGATGACGTTCCGCACAAATATCGACAATGTATTTGCTGCCGGTGACGTTACAAACAGCGGTGCAGGTATTGCCATTGAGGCAATCGCCGAGGCACAGAAGGCTGCATTCTGCATAAACAACTACCTTGAGGGTGACGACGTTCGTTACAAGGCTCCGTACTTTGTTGAGCGTGAGGTTACCGCTGAGGAGTTTGAGGACAGACCGAAGCAGTCACGTGAAAAGATGCCGGGTCTTACTCCAGAAGCAAGAAAGCATAACTTTGATCCCGTATACTTCGGATTTACCGAGGAGCAGGCAAAGGCAGAGGCTTCGCGTTGCCTTGAGTGCGGTTGTCATGACTACTATGACTGTAAGCTCATAAAGTACGCAAACAAGTACGATATCCGTCCGGGTAATTTCACGGGTGAGGTTCATAACAGACCTCTTATCGAGATTGCCGACGTTATCGAGCACAATCCCGACAAGTGCGTGCTTTGCGGACTTTGCTACAGAACCTGTGAAGAGGTTGCGAAGAAGACGTTCATCGGTCTTTACAACAGAGGATTCTCAACAATTATCAATCCTATGTTCCCGAAGGCTGAAGCAGCATCCTACTGTGCAACCTGCGGACTTTGTGTAGAGGCTTGTCCGACAGGCGCAATGAAGCGCAAGTTCTAAAGTTTAAAACAGGAGTTTTTTGAAGAGGCGGTCCGAAGGTAATTCGGAGCCGTTTCAGAAAACGGAAACAGGTATAACAAGACACCTCATACAAAAAGACAATTGTCTTTTGTATGAGGTGTTTTTATGTGTCTGAACTTTATCTGATAAAAGAGTTCAGCCTTGTTTTTCTTTCTCTTCGCTTTCCGAAAATTCTTCCATAAGCTGCTGGAGTGTTTGGAGAAGAAGGAGAGCCTTTGCGTTTCCTATGGGTATTTCCTTTAAAAGGTTTCGTGGGATATCGGCAGCCTCTTTTTTCAGCTCCTGACCCTTTTCCGTTAAGGAAACAATCATGTTTCTCTCATCATGAGAGTCTCGTTTTCTCTCGACATATCCTCGACCCTCAAGCTTTTTAAGAAGGGGAGTAAGAGTTCCGGAATCAAGGAAAAGGCGTTTTCCGAGTTCTTTTACATTGACCCCGTCTTTTTCCCAAAGGCACATCATAGTTATATACCCCGTGTAAGTCAGCCCGAGCGGATCAAGATACGGTTTATACTTTCTTACAGCCTCTTTTGAGCATACGTACAGGGCAAAGCACAGCTGGTTGTCAAGCTTCTGCATCTCGCTGTCGGGAACAACAGCGGAAAGAGCGATATCTGACAAGTTGAGCCAGGAGAGAAAGCCCTCTTTATTTTTTTCCTTGCCGTTTTTTTCTTTTGGATTCTTATTTTTCTGATTTCTGTCTTTAGCTAACTTTTCCTTGGCGTTTTTTTCTTTTGGGTTCTTATTTTTCTGATTTTTGTCTTTAGTTAACTTTTCTTTGGTGTTTTTCTCTTTTTCTTTTTCCTTGTTTTTTTCGTTTGACATGCTATACCTCTTTTTGTTTTTTTCGTATTGTTTTTAAACTAATTGTACACAATATATTTTGTTGGTGCAAGGACTTTTTTTCTATTGACACGCCTGTTAGAATAGAGAGTGAAGTTTTTTATTTTTATAGCTTATAAAATAAAATCGGAGGTATTTTTAAGATGCAATATGTTTATCAGACCGAGGGTGTATGCTCACAGGCAATAAGATTTGATATAAACGGAGATGTTATATCAAATATCGAATTTTTCGGCGGCTGTAACGGAAACCTCAAAGCCATCTCAAAGCTTTGTGACGGAATGACCGTTGACGAAATAGAGGATAAGCTTCTCGGCAACACCTGCGGACCGCGTCCGTCATCATGTGCCGACCAGTTTGCGAAAGCCGTAAGAGAGGCATATGACAAGGAGCAGGCATAGGTATGAAAACGTAGCTGAATCTTCAATACTGGCATAACTAAAAAAGGAAAAGCAAGGCTGTACAGCTTTGCTTTTCCTTTTTGATTTACATCTTTTTTAAAAATCTTTAATAGCCGGTTTTATGTCTCGGAATCGGGTTTTTCAGGGGGTGTACCGTCCTTGTTTCCCGGTTTTCCCTGAGTTCCGTCATTTCCGTCTCCGAAATTATCGTTCGGCGGAGTCTTGTTATTTCCGTCGGGAGGCGTCATTCCGCCCATGCCTCCCGGAGCATTGCCCGTGCTTTCGCCGTATATGATATTTTCCATAGTTACGGTGGCTTTTTCGCTTCCGAGTGATACTGTATAGGTGTTTCCCTTTACAATATCGGGAGTGCTTATAACAACGGAATTATATGACTTATCCGGAGTCCACGAAAGAATCGTATTTCCGTCTGAATCTTTTACGGCAATCTCTTTGTTTTCCTGTCTTGTGCTTACATTTACAAGCATTGCTCCCTGAGTGGAATCAGAACCGAAATTCTCGGCCATTCCCGACATGCCGGCGGCGACAAATGTTCCACCTGTTATTGTTGCGGAGGTTTCAAAATCAAGAGCGCTGTCGCCGTCGGACACGGAGCCGGAAACGTAAGCTTCACCGCCGCTGACGAGGATGCTGCCGTTTGAGTCGATGCCGTCACCGCCGGCATCGACATGGAGCTTTCCGCCGGATATTTCAAGCTCGATATCCTCGTCAAAATTGCTTGAGGCATTGAGGCCGTCGTCCTTTGCGGTGATATCTATCTCTCCGCCCTTTATATAAAGTTTAGTTCCCTCAATGCCCTCTGTACCGGCGGAAATCGTTATCTCACCGCCGCAGATATACACGAGTCCTTTGCCGGTCTCGTCAGAGTTCTTGGATTTGATTCCCTTTTCGCCGGTGGTGACGTTTATTGTACCGGCAGCGATTTTGACGGCATCCTTACCGGTCAGTCCATGCTCGGCGGCGGTGACGTTTAAAGTTCCTCCCGTGATTCGGAGGTCATTTTTTGAAACAATTCCATGTCCGTTTCCGGCAGTTATATCAAGCGTTCCCAATCCGTTTATTGTAAGGTCATCCTTTGAAAAAATTGCCGCGTCAATATTGGATATGTCGCCGTATGCTTCAAATTCACCGCTTGTGCTTATTACATTTTTACTCTCCTTATCAGTTGTGATGAACACCTTGTCGGCATTTGCAACGAGAATTCCGGCCTTGTTTTCGTTTGTAATGTTAACACCGCTTAAAACAAGCTGTACTTTTTCGCTGTCTCCGACGTTTACAACAACGGACGCATCTTCAAGTGTACCGCTCAGCACGTACACGCCCTCTTTTGTTATTTCAACATTCTCATTTCCGGAGAGCGTTACTTTTTCGGCGACGCTTTCATCATAGGTTTGTTCAAGATCCCTTTCGGAAAAAATGCTGCTGTCAGAGACCTTGCCTGTTTTTGCTGTATTTGCTTTACTGTCAGTTGTTTTTCCACTGCCGCAGCCTGCAAAGCAGATAAGTATTATTGTACCGACCAGCCCAAGGGCTATGGCTTTAAAAAGAACTGTGCTTGATAAACCTTTACGTTTAAGTAAAAAATGAAGCTTTAACATATTTTTACACCTCTCTTATCAAAGCACGGAGGTAGCTGCTTCCGTTGCCTGATTAGATATCATTACCTCAAGATTTCCGTTTCTGCACCTTATACTGTCTAAAAGATTTTTCTCCTCTCCTGCATCCTTTAGTTTAAGGTTGTAGGTGAGTCTGAACATACTTCCCATGTTTACCGACTTTACGGTCATAAGCTCGTGTGAATCAGTATATTTTTCAAATATGTCGTCAAATACATCTGTGTAATCAAGATTTTCGGGAATGGTTACTCTCATTGTTCTTGAAAGTCTTGTCTTTTTTCCGCTTTTAGAGAATACAAATTCACTGAGTATCAGAAACAGGCACATTATAGCCGTAAAAATTGCTGCATAGGTGATATATCCCATGCCCGTTATAAAGCCTATTCCCATTGCGATAAATACCGCAACGATTTCCTTTGCCGTTCCCGGTACTGAACGAAATCTTATAAGGCTGAAAGCTCCTGCAACCGCAATTCCGGCTCCGAGATTTCCGTTTACCATCATTATAATTACCGCTATGACCGACGGAAGAACCGTGAGGGTAACAAGAAAACTTTCAGAACTGCGGAAAGCCTTGTAAGTGTATGCGAGTGTCAGAAAAAAACCGAGCAGGAGAGCCGAAAAAACACATATGAGGAAGCAGGAGAGAGTTATGTTTTCGGTGGTTGATGTATTTGTAAAAATAGTATCAAGTATATTGTTCATTTTTTACGCCTCCGTATAATTCATTATGTATTTTTGATATGTTGCTCCGTATTTTGAAAACGAGGTTTTGTATATCTTTTCCTCAGACAGAAAGCCTGCAAGCCATATGGGAATCGCACTTGATGTTTTTATCTCCATTATACTCATTTCGGCTGGCAGCACGGGATATCCGTATACGTCTGAGTTTAAGTTGAAGTCGTTGAGTCTGGAAAAAATATTACTGTCAAATGTAATTCGAAGGTCACTTTCAATAAGTGTAAAATATGCTTCTCTGTCATATGAGAGGAAAACAACCGGTTTTAATGTGTCGTAGTAATTGCGAAAATAGTCAATCTCACGTGCAATTTGAGAATTAATTGGAAGAGATTCATGACTTAAGAAAGCCTTTTTTGCTTTTTCGTCAGGCAGCGAAAGACGTCTTTTATATACAATACCGTCACATTTCTTCTTAAGCTCGACAAATACATCGGAGTCTTTGCCCGGACAGCCGTAACTCCGTACTCTGAGTTTTTCTTTGTACATCGGTTTTTCTATGGATTTCCGAATAAGCTCATATGTGTCGGTGTCAAAGTAGATATTTCGGATATTTGTTTTGCCGTACTTATCAATTTTCATGTACGGCTCCATGACCTTAAGAAGTCTTTTTTTCTGTTCCTCCGTTATCAGGTATTTTATCTCGTATCGCTTGAAAATACTTTGATATGACATTCTCATCACCATCCTTTTTGATGAAAAAAGAATATTCCGGAAAATTTAATTTTTTCTGAAACTAACTTTAAATGAATCTTAAAGTGGCAGTTAAGCGATACGAGACTTATAAAAATCGCCGTCAACAAATATTTGTTGACGGCGATTTTTGTCTGATAAAATAACTTTAAAATCCGATTAAGTTTTTTCGAAAAAAACAAATGCAAAACTGCCTTATGAACACTCGGCCAAAATCCGAGTTGCCTTTGTCTTCTGATAACGCTTTTTAAATTATTTCAGGAACTTATCGATAAGACCGTAGAGCTTGCCTATGGATTCCTCGTCATTTTTCTCTACCACATTGTCAATAGAGTACTTGAAATGCGATTTTATAATAACCCTGGCAGTACTGTTTACAGATGAAGCAACAGCCGACAACTGCGTCAGCACTTCGTTTGCATCTCTGTTGTCCTCAACCATCCTTTTAATCGATTCAAGATGTCCGATGATTCTGGAAATCCTGTTGAGGACGGTCTTTTTCTGCTCCTCAGAGTGATTTACCGGGTGGTAGTGCGGGTGTGAGGAGGTCTTTGTTGAGATAATAATCCTGTCGGGGGAGATCTCGTTTATGGAGAAGTTTTTTTCCTCGGAGAGCTCCTTAAGTATCTTGGATGTTATTTCCTCTGCGGCCGCACTGCTGCAGTCGATATAAAGCGTTTTCATAAAAAATCGACTCTTTCTCTCTTTTTATTTTTCTGACTTCTGTGATTCTGCCTGTGCCTTAAGAAGGTCCCGTATTTCGAGAAGAAGGCTTGTTTCCGTAATAGGTGCCGATTCTTCCTCTTCTTCAGCTATTTCTTCGCCGCTTGCTTTCTTCTTTGCAAGCTCCTGAAGCTTTTTCTCGCTTGCATCCTTGAATTCATTTATTGATCTTACCATAAGGAAAACAACAAATGAGATGAGCAAGAAATTGATGACTGCACTTATAAGCTGACCTACGGGGAAGATACCTACCACAACGTCTGAAAAGTCGGCATTTCCGCTTATAAGTGTGATCAGGGGATTGATTATGCTGTCAACAAGTGCCGTGACAATAGATGTGAAAGCGCCGCCGACTACAACGCCGACTGCCATATCCATAACGCTTCCCCGTGAAATGAACTCTTTGAACTCTGTCCAAAAACCTTTTTTCTCTGCCATTTTTTCTCTCCTTTAATAAAATGCGAAAGAGGACACCTCTAAGAGATGTCCTCTTTTCAGCGACAATATTTTATCAAAAAAATGCTAGCTATACAATACCGTTTTCTTCGTCGGTGTCGTCAGGGAAAACTTCCGGCGCTTCGTAATCGGAAGGCTCGTTATCCTGAACAGGCTTTTCATCCCAGAAATGAGTGTCACTGAGAAGAGCTTTTTCGATTGTACGGATAAACAATGTAATCTTTTTCTCTCTTGCACCGTAGATAACCGAAACCTCAACGAAGTTCTTGTCATTTCCGCATTGCTTGAAATATTTAGTTATGGTTGCCGAATGTGTCTGGAAATATTCGGTAAGCTCATCAAGATAGGTGAATCTTCTGAACAGCGGACGATCATCTTCATCAATGATATCATTCTTTATCATGAGTGTTATCTGTGAATAGGAGAGAGTATCCTGCTCGAAAATACTTGTGTCAAACTTGAGTCCGCCTATTATCTCAACCTTTTCCGTGTCGCAGTCAACCGTGTATGCATAGTCAAACATGGCAAGTGAATAGCTGAGTCTGTGGGCATACTCGTTGAGGTTCTTTTCGGTTTCGCGTTCCTCGTTAATGGAATACTTGAAAAGATAAACAATTTCATCATCCATGTGCTCTACAGGTATTGAAATTACAAGTATTTCTTTCCATTCATAGTTTTCTTCGTCTGTATTTCGTCTTTCCTGGAATGAAATCTTGAATTGGTTTGTGTCCTCATCTCTGTAGAAGCTTGAGAGTCCCTCAAGACTGAGAAGCTGGTTAAGCGTTTCTTTGTCATCATCTTTTACAAGGTTTTCATTTACGCTTGCCCAGTGAACACTATACTTTCCTTCAATCACTCTGGCATTTTTAACACTGTGTGTTGGGTACACGGTTGCCGTATACAAATCCTTATTAAGTATAACGCGGGTTACACGTTCATAGTAGTTTGCAAAAGCAATATCGGTGATTCGGGTTTGAAGTTTACGCCCTGTTTCTTCATTCTTTTTTTCTGTGGCATCTTCAACCGTGAGAAGGATTTTTTCCTTATCATCCTGAACGATGAATGTGGCAACATAACAGTTGTAGGATGTAACCTTACGCGAAGGATGTGCGTAAACCTCAACTACAAGGTCATCCGTATGCTTGTCATCAAGGAAGTATTTTCTCAGGTGCTCAAGTGAGCACACGGATGCGAGTATTTCCTTATAATCGGGATGAAGAAGATTGTCCCTTATGAATAAACCGAGCATTTCATATTCTTTTACATCCTTAACGGCAGCGAGAAGGTTTGAGTGTGTTTCAAGCAGCTCTGTTCTTCCTGTTTTAAGATTAAGCTCAAACACCGCACCGTTGAATTTTGAATATGCAGCCGAGAATCTTCCCTTAAGAGCAGTCAGAGATTCCTCCGTTTCCTTATAATCATCGATTGTATTGAAGTATCCGAAGAAAATCTGGCTGTCCGAACGGCCGCCGCTCGCTTTTATAACATGAAGCTTCATCCATGAGTAGGAGCCGTCCTTTCTCATATGTCTGTACTCAAAGTCAAGCTCATTATTTGTTTTGAAGTGCTTTGAAAGACTGAGCGGGTTTATAAGCTGCTTTACTTTTTCTCTGTCTGCAGGATGAACGTACTCCGGAACCAAATCATCCATGAATGACGAATAAAAACCGCGCTCGGGGATTCTTTCGAATCTTACATTGCTGTCACCCGGATAATAAATATGATAGATGTTTCCTCCGGCGTTTATCTCGATGATGGCCGCATAGGTTCTTCTCAGTGAGCTGTCAAGGCTGTTTGAGAGAGGCATATCCAGCGGAACAACCTCAAATTTATCAAAGTCAAATTCTATACCGTCATCCGTATCAAGGTTCTCATTGTTCAGGCGTTCCTCAAATTCTGTCAGAGGAAGAGGCTTTGAATAGATGTATCCTTGAATAAAGGTACAGCCGACAAGCTTTAAGAAGTCAACAACGTCGAGTGTTTCAACGCCCTCGGCAACGGTCTTGATGTTGAGTGAACGTGCCATGGCGATTACACTTCTTATGATTGAACGGTCTCTGGCTGTGTTTTCACTTTCGCGGAAGAACAACTTATCAAGCTTCAAGGTGTCAACCGGGAGGTCCTTCAGAATATTCAGTGACGAATAACCGGAACCGAAGTCATCCATGGAGCACGTGAAACCATGTTCTTGGAAGTCAACTATGATTTCCTTGAAAAGCTCCTCATTTTCAAAGAATATACCCTCGGTAAATTCAAGCTCGATGAGCTTGTCCGGTATGTCGTATTTCTCTTTTATCGAGATATAAGAATTTCTGAAATCCGGCATCGTTATTTCAACGGGGGAGATGTTGAGGGAGAGAGGTACAACCGGGAGCCCCTCGTTGAGTCTCATACGCAAGAATCTTGAAACTACCTCCATAACATAGAGGTCGATATCGTGTACGAAACGGTTTTGCTCGAACAACGGTATAAACTTTATAGGAGGAATTATGCCCTCTTCAGGGTCAATCCAGCGTATAAGCGCCTCACCTGCGGCAAGCTTGCCGTTACCTGTCCTGTATTTAGGCTGTACATATACGCGGAATTCACCGTCCTTTAGTGCCTGATGCATCTTGGACTCGATATCCTTCTTTGTTATCTGTTCATTGTAAAGAGCGGCGTCGTACACGGAAACACCTGTGTCCACATGCTCAATGGAATAAAGAGCGGCAAGGCTTCTGTCATACATCGCGTTTACTGACATGCGTTCTATGTCGCCCTTTTGTACCTTGTAGATACCCATTTGTACTTCAAGTCTTATGTGTGATTTTGCAAGCGGCTGTATGGTACTGATTCTGTCTGTAAGTTGATAAATGAAAAGATTGTGGTCGGTATCACTGAAGTCACGCTTGGTCAAAATGATGAATTTGTCGCCTGAAATACGGGCAAAGATTTCGTCATCCTGCAGCAAGGCGTCTACCTGCTTGGTTATGTTTATAAGTATCTTGTCACCGGTGTCGTAACCGAATGCGTCGTTGATATAGCGGAAACCGACCATGTCGGCACAGGCGATATAATATTCATCGTCGGGATTATCCCTTAAAATATCTGACGCATCTGCCTTGAATTTTGCAAAGTTTGCGTAACCGGTGAGAGGATCCGTAAGTGCGACGCTCTGGATTCTCTTGGTTGTTTCTGTCATGGTTTTATAATATCTGTAACCTACGAGAACTATTCCGAAGAAGAAGCAGAGGGAGGCTATGGTTACGAAAGCAAGAAGCTGTCCCGTCTGTTCAAAAATAGCGCTTGAGGGTAAGATTCGTGCAACGTAAAACTGCGGATAATCATCCAGAGGTGCGAATGCCGCTACATATTTGTTGTCATTGATGATAATGGTGGTTACAGCGGCTTCTTTATTGTTTTTGCTGTCATCAATAAGTGATGAAAAGCTCTTGTATTTATTTTTGTCAATAAAGTCAAAAAAGTTGTTCGGTATTTTCCCGAGAGCGGCGTTTGCGTAGGTGCTTATAACGATATATCCTTTGTCGGTTATAAGCATGTTTACACCTTCGTCCTTGTATATCTCATTTGAGTATGTTTTGTTAAGTGCGGCTACAAAGTTATATGTACCTATAAGATATCCTTTTACTTCTCCGTCAACGGTAATTGTCTTATGAAAGTGTGCATAATCGGAGGAAATTCTGTCATCATCGTATGCGACAACGATTTCGGAAGTACTTATATTTTTCAGGAATTTTTCCATGTTGACGGTGCCGCTTCCACCCTTTGAGGTGTAGAAACGCCCGTTGGTACTTACAAAGGTAAGTGCCTCACAGTTAGATGAATATGAACCGGAAATAAGGGATTTAAGATATGCTATCTCTTCTTTTTCATCCGCATTTTCCTTGAAATGCTCCGTGAATCCGGAGGCAAGATAGTTCATCTGAGACATACCGTTAGCAACAACCTTTGAAAAAGTCGCGGCAGAGCTCTCGGTGGATTTGAGAAGATTGTCGCTGCCGGTGGAAAAAAGGTTGCCGTACGTATAGGCTATAACGAATACATAGGCGAAAACAAATGCCATTATTATAAAAATGGTGATAATACTTGTTTTCGTCAAAACATGATTTTTTACCTTGGGTTTTTGCTTACTTTGCATATTTATGTGCCCCTCCGCATGATAATACAATTTACATTATAGCAGGAGTTTGTGAAAAAGTACACACCTTTTTGACTTTTTAACTAATAAATATCGATAAATTGAAAAATATTTAGTTGATTTTAATAATAAGTTTGACAAACTACGTGCTCAATGCTAATATGAGATTGTACTATTTTCATAAAAAAGTATTTTTTTTTGCATTTTTTTCACATATTTTCAGATTGGGGAGACAACCTTGGAAAAAAGAGGGAATAAGATCTTAGACAGTAAGGCTGAAATTAAAAAAATGAAAATAACGGTGGTTTTGTCTTTATCGGCGCTGTTTCTGATTCTGACACTGCTTGCCGCTGTTTTTTCTGTATACAATATGAATCATGCTCCTTCAATGATTTACAAGTGTTGTAATTACATCATAATTATTGCGTCATATATTCTTTTTGCACTTATAGGAACAACCTACGCGATTCAGAAGTATGAAACAAATATCTCAAAATATGTGGACACGGACATACTTACGAGCGGTATAAACTATGAGAGGTACTTAAAGGACGCTCAGGATATGCTCAGCGAAAATAAAGAAGCCGATTATGCGGTGTTTTACGCGGACATACAGAACTTTAAGTACATAAATGATACATTCGGGTACGATGTCGGAGACAAGCTCCTCATGTTTATCTCACAGAAGATACGTGCCGCTCTTGAGGGCAAGGAGGGCTTCTTTGCAAGAATTTCAGCCGATAACTATACAGTTATTATTCCTTATAAAGATAAGAATGAACTTGTTGAGCCCATATACTCCATAATCGACGATATCTGTTGGTTTGAAGACATACAAAAGGAGCATTATAAGCCCGAGATATATGTCGGTATATATTGCTCCGGAGACGATGACAGAGAGCTTTCGATAAGTGAAATGATTGACAGAGCAAATATGGCACAGAAGTCAATCAAAGGAAGCTCCGAATACCATATCGCATTTTATACGGAGGAGATACGAGAGAGAGTAATTGCCGAAAAAGAACTTGAGCGTCGTATGGATACGGCTCTTGCAAACGGTGAATTTAAGGCGTATTTCCAGCCGAAGTACGAGGTAAGCACCGGAGAGATAGTCGGCGCGGAAGCTTTGGTACGTTGGGACAGCCCCGAGAGCGGATTCATGTCACCGGGAAAGTTTATACCCTTGTTTGAGCAAAACGGTTTCATCATTAACCTTGACCAGTTCGTTTTCGAAACTGTATGCAGAAATATGCGTGAGTGGATTGACTCCGGGATAAAGGTTGTCCCGGTTTCAATAAACGTTTCAAGGCTTCAGTTTTATAAGCTGGATTTCGTAAAACGCTATACGAAGATAAAAGAAAAGTACAACATACCCGACGGTCTTCTGGAACTGGAGTTTACGGAAAGCATCGTATTTGAAAATCTTGATATCCTGAGAAAGATTGTATTGAGTCTTAAGAAACAGGGCTTTTCCTGTTCGATTGATGACTTCGGTTCGGGCTATTCATCACTGAACATACTTAAAAATCTTCCGATGGATACCTTGAAGCTGGACAAGTTGTTTTTTGATGACAGCGAAAACCTCGAGCGTGATAAGGCTCTTATTTCCAGCGTTATCAATATGTCGCGCGCCCTTGACATGAAGACGGTAGCGGAGGGTATTGAAAGCTGGGCACAGGTTGAGTTCTTAAAGGAAATAGGATGTGATATCATTCAAGGTTACGTTTATTCGGAGCCTATTCCGCATGCGAGATTTACAAACCTTCTTGAGGGCAACAGACACAAGGAAATGCCCGCC
The DNA here is from genome assembly GCA_900545655.1 of uncultured Oscillospiraceae bacterium. Lineage (GTDB taxonomy): Bacteria > Bacillota > Clostridia > Oscillospirales > Acutalibacteraceae > UBA1227. The sequence goes on along the minus strand of UQZY01000004.1, from coordinate 61,391 downwards.
GAGATGAGGAAAACCATCGACATCACCCGAGAAGAAACCGCCGAGCACGCAATTGAAAAATATGCAACACTCGTAGGTATGCTTGAAGGACTTCTTGTTGAGGTTGATTTTAATACCGGATTGTATAAATTTTTAAACCTGAGCAATGACAAAAAGGACTATTTTCTGAGAATTGCCAAAAAAAATGCAAACTACAATGAGATGTTTATCTCAATAGTTGATAAGTACGTCCATCCTGACGACAGACAAATTGTTAAAAACAGGTGCTCCTCGGTAGCAATCATGTCGGCATTTTATCAAAATGAAACGAAGATAATCACCGAGCTGCGTATGCACCTTAGAGGAACAAAGCACTATGAGTGGGGAAGGATGATTGTTTCCAGAATCAATCAGAACGCCGATGATAATGATTTCAGAGCCCTTATATATGTTGAGTACAAGAGTTCTGTAACCGGTGTGAACAAAGAGATTGAAATGGACAGAATGCTTCGAAACGCAATGGGCAATGTATGTACCTTTATTTATGAATTTGATATCAACAGCATGACCTTCAAAAAAGTATTCTGTAATGAGGATGTTGTCGGTGAGCAGCCTGAATCGGGTGACATCGGTTGGGTCTATGAATGCTATCTCCCGAAGGTTGTTGATAAAGAAGATCTCCCCGCTTTTCTTGAGTTTCTGGCATCCGAAAATGTCAAAAATTCTCTCGCAAACGGAGAAAAGCAGATGACTATTACTGTTAACGGTACTTTCCTCGGGAAGAAGAGACATATGGTTGTTACTATAGCGAGAACACCGCTTAAGATGAAGGATTCCGAGGGTAAGTACATATTGCTTTGCAAGATGGAATAGTTTAAAGTTTACTTAGAAAAGTTTAGACCTTATCTAAAAATAGTTTAAGGCAAAAACCGTTAAAAGCGGAAAACAAACATAAAAAAATGAGCAGTCTCACGACTGCTCATTTTTATTGTCTTTATTTCTTTTTTATCAGATAAGTCCGCCGTAGGTTGCTATAACGGTAGCAAATACGGTGGAGATAACGGTCATGAGTTTGATAAGGATATTTATCGAAGGACCGGATGTGTCTTTAAAGGGATCTCCGACTGTATCACCTACAACTGCAGCGTGATGAGCCTCCGAGCCTTTTCCGCCGTAATTTCCACCTTCGATATACTTCTTTGCGTTATCCCAGGCGCCGCCTGCGTTTGACATGAAGATAGCCATAAGAACGCCGGTGATAAGAGAGCCTGCAAGAAGTCCGCCGAGTGCTTCGGGACCTAAAATAAAGCCTACAACAAGAGGAACTACAACAGCGATAATACCCGGTATTATCATTTCCTTAAGGGCTGCCTGTGTGGAGATGGAAACACACTTTTTATAGTCGGGGTTTGCCTTTCCTTCAAGTATTCCCGGTATCTCTCTGAACTGACGGCGAACCTCTTCAATCATCTGATTTGCAGCCTTGCCGACAGAGTCCATGGTGAAAGCCGAGAAGAGGAACGGAAGCATACCGCCTATGAATAGTCCGATAACCACGAGAGCATCCGTAACATTTATAGAGATGGCTGCTTTGCCGAGCTCGGCATATTTTGCGTTTATACTCTCCGTAAATGTCGAGAAGAGAGCAAGCGCCGTAAGTGCGGCTGAGCCTATGGCAAAGCCTTTGCCGACAGCGGCTGTTGTGTTTCCTACAGAGTCAAGCTTGTCGGTGATTTCACGTACGCTTTCATCAAGACCCGACATCTCGGCAATACCGCCTGCGTTGTCGGCAATAGGACCGTATGCGTCAACGGCAACGGTAATACCTGTGGTTGAAAGCATACCTACGGCTGCAAGAGCAATACCGTAGAGTCCTGCAAACTTGAATGCAAGGAATATGCCGACTGCTATTAGAACGATGGGAATAGCTGTTGAAAGCATACCTACCGAAAGTCCTGAGATGATAGTTGTTGCGGGGCCGGTTTGAGACTGCTCCGCGATTTTCTTAACCGATTTGTATGAGTCGGACGTATAAACCTCTGTTACTGTTCCGATAAGAAGTCCTACTATGAGTCCTGCGATAATTGCGATGAAGGCTCCGATTCCGACAAAGCACATCTTGCAGAGAACAAAAGCCGCGATAATCACGAGACCCGAAGAAACCCACTGAGCAACCTTGAGAGCCGTGTGGGGGTTAGAGCCGTCCTTTCCTCTTACGAAGAAGGTTGAAATGATAGATGCGATTATTCCGAGTGCCGAAAGGAAAAGCGGATAGAGAACACCTGCATTTTCAAAAAGAGGTGTTACCACAGCTCCTTCTTTTGTTAGAAGGGCACCGAGTGTAACAGCCGAAACAACAGAGCCTACATATGATTCGTAAAGGTCTGCACCCATTCCTGCAACGTCACCTACGTTGTCGCCAACGTTATCTGCGATAACGGCAGGGTTTCTCGGGTCGTCCTCGGGGATGTTGTTTTCAACCTTGCCTACGAGGTCTGCGCCGACATCGGCAGCCTTTGTGTAGATACCGCCGCCTACACGTGCAAAGAGTGCTATAGAAGAAGCACCGAGTGAGAAGCCGAACAATACGTTAGTGTCTCCTTTAGTGAGTATGTAGATAAGACCTATGCCGAGAAGACCGAGTCCTACAACCGACATACCCATTACTGCACCGCCCGAGAAAGCGATTGAGAGAGCCTTGTTCATTCCGCTCTCTTTAGCGGCGTTAGCCGTTCTGACATTTGCCTTGGTTGCAACTTGCATACCAAAGAAACCTGCGAGCACAGAAAAAAGCGCACCTGCAACAAAGCAGATACCCGTTATCCATCCGTTAGGAAGTGCTATTCCGATGATTACGAAGAGAACAACAGCGAAGATAACCAAAATCTTGTACTCGGAAGTAAGAAATGCCATTGCACCGTCATGAATGTTTCCGGCAATTTCTTTCATTCTGTCTGTTCCCTCGGGTGCCTTATTGATTCTGAACGCAAGGAAAAGCGCAAAGAAAAGGGCAATCAATCCCGAAAGGGGAACAAGGAAAATGAATTTTTCCATTTTAAATCCTCCATTTTTAAAATTTCAGAGATGTGTAAAAACTCCGACATCGTCTGAAAGGATGATGATATTCTAGCACCCATACAACCTAATTTCAACAAAAACCGGTCATTTGAGATTGACATATATATAACAAAATAGGCGAGAAAAAGTTGTTTTTATTTTATGAACGACTGCAAGTTGCGTATGTTAAAAATTTCACAAATATATTTTGCTTTTTCGGCTCAACAACCGGCGACACACGCAGCTTGCATATACGGTATCTAATTCTTGTACAGCACGCAGGAAACTCACAAGTTACAGAAAACATAACATAAAAACCGTAGGCAACAGAACACAGCCGATACATAAGCCGCAGCGTACATACAAACCATATGCAGCACGCAGGCTACTTACGAGTTGAAATACAAAAAATGTTCCTTTTAACATAAAATTAACAGATGAATGAAAAAATTTTAAAATTTTTTCAGGCAACCACTATATATTGTGCTCGACAAAATTCGACACCACAATTTTGGAAAAAGATTTACTTGCATTAAAGGAGTAGTAATACTATACTGAAACTATAAAGTGGAGCAAAAGTATAGTAAAAAGGTGCAAAGTGGTGTAAAAGGAGGGAATGGTATATGGACTTTTTAGGTCTCTACAATCACAGTCTTGACGCTAAGAACCGTATATTCATTCCTTCGAAGTACAGAGAGTATCTCGGAGACACCTTTGTTGTATGTAAAGCTCCCGACACATGTCTTTACATCTACTCACAGGAGGAATGGGAAAAGGTAGCCGCTCAGGTTAAGGCTCTCCCGGGAACTCCCGAGTTCAGACGTTACAAGAGAAGCTTCTTTGAAGCAGCGGATATTGTTGAGATGGACAAGCAGGGCCGCTTTACGATAAAAGCGGATCTTATAGGATATGCAAAGCTTAAAAAAGATATCGTTATAGCAGGTGCGGGAAACAAGTTTGAAGTATGGGACGCTGAGGAGTACGAGTCGGATACATACATGACGCGTTCGGCGGACGACCTTGACATCGAGGTAGTATTCTGATGGCAGGGGCTGAGTTTGAACATATACCTGTTCTCTATAATGAAACTATTACATCTTTAAATATTAAAGAAGACGGAACATACGTTGACGCGACAGCGGGCGGCGGCGGTCATTCGCGCGGGATACTTGAAAAACTCGGCGAAAACGGCCGGCTTATCTGTGTGGACAGAGACCCGGAGGCGATTGAGATTTTACAAAAACGTCTCGGTGCCGATTCGCGTGTGACAGTAGTACATGATAATTACTGCAACATAAAAGCAGTTTTGAGGGATTTGCAGGTTGAATCCGTTGACGGGATACTTGCAGATCTCGGGGTGAGTTCTCACCAACTTGATACAGCCGAGCGTGGATTTTCATTCCATTCAGACGCCCCTCTGGATATGCGTATGAGCATGGAGGGGCGGACGGCGGCTGAACTCTGCAATACCTTGCCTGAGAGCGAGCTGCGCAGAATTATCAGAGATTACGGCGAGGAAAGATATGCCGCAGGTATTGCCAGAAGTATTGTAAGAGAACGTGAGCGTGAGCCTATAGAAACTACGCTCAGGCTTGCTGAAATAGTATCCGGTTCGGTTCCGGCAAAGGCCAGGCGAAACGGTCATCCCGCGAGGCGTACATTTCAGGCACTGCGTATCGAAGTAAACGGTGAGCTTGAAAAGCTCGGAGGTTCACTTGAGGATATGTTTGACTGTCTGAAAGTCGGCGGAGTTTTATCAATTATTACATTTCACTCTCTGGAGGACAGAACGGTGAAGCAAACCTTCGCGAGATTTTGTGAGGGGTGTACGTGTCCTCCTGAGTTTCCCGTCTGCGTATGCGGGAAGACTCCGCGCGGAAAGCTTTGCTTTAAGTTCAAAAGTGCCGGCGAGGAGGAACTCTCGGTTAATCAGAGAGCCCGAAGCGCAAAGCTCAGATCTGTAATGAAGATAAAGGAATAGGGTATATAAGGAAAAATAAATAAAACATATATAAAACGAAGAATTATCGGAACAAAATCTTAAAACGAAGGGTGGTGGAGCCGGTGGCATACAGGGGAACAGAAGCGATTGATTACAACAGAATGCAAAGCAGCGCATACGGAAGCGCGGCAGTACCGAAAAGAAAAATGCCCGGTGCTCCGGAAAGAAGACAGGTACAAAAGCCCAGAGTCATAGAAAAGACACGGGCGCAGCTACGGGCTGAATCGAGAAGGAGCAGGGCAAAGGCCTTAAAGGTTTTGATGGTATGTGCGGTATTCTTCTCGCTTATAGCTTTCCAGATTTACAGCAGAGTTCAGGTGGATGAGCTTGACAGACAGCTGGACACTATCAATTCAGAGATAAGTATACTGGACAGCGAAAACACAAGACTGAATATGCAACTGGACTCGATCATCTCGCTTGACAAGGTTGATGAATACGCACAGAATACACTCGGTATGGTGAAGGTTGAAAATTATCAGGTGTCATATGTGGACCTTTCAAAGGGTGACAAGGTTTCGGTTAGCGGCGGAAAAGTTCACCGCAGTCTGTGGGAAACCATGAAGGCATATTTTCATGTAAAATAACGTATAAATTTGAGAGTTAGGAATTTACTTCCTAACTCTCATAGTCGTAATTTAGGGTGGCGCGGAGGTCAGCACTTTATGGCAAAAAAATCTACCAAACAGCTAAAAAACAGAGCTCTTATAGCTTTATTTATAACCTGCTTTATCGGATTCGGAGCGGGTACATTCGGTCTTGTCAATGCAAGCCTTATACACGGTGAGGAGTACAAATTGAAAGCTGAATCGCAGCAGCTTTCAGATACGACCGTCACAGCTCAGCGCGGAACCATCTACGACAAGAACATGAATGTTATAGCAAAGAGTGCAGATGTCTGGAAGGTTTACATCAACCCTTCAAAGATTTCGGACGACGAAGAACGTGAAAGGGTGGCAAAGGGTCTTAGTGAACTACTTGAGCTTGACTATGATACCGTTCTTGCGAAGTGCGCCAAGAGTAAGTACGGATATGTTCTCATAAAATCGCAGGTTGAGTATGACGTAAAAACAAAGGTGCTTGAATTTGCGTCCGAAAACAAAGGCTTCAGACAGATAATCGGTGTGGATAATGACGTTAAGCGCTATTATCCGTATTCAAATTTCGCTTCGACCGTTATAGGGTTTACCGGAACGGATGACGTAGGACGTTCGGGACTGGAGTATTACTACAACAACATACTTACGGGTACGGCAGGACGTATCGTGACGGCAAAAAACGCAAAGCAGTACGAGATGTCGGCACAGTATGAATCCTACTATGCTGCACAACAGGGGGTTAACCTGCAGCTCACGATTGATCAGGTTATTCAGTACTATCTTGACTCTGCTCTTGAACAGGCAGTTGTCGATAACAATGCGACATACGGATATGGAATCGTTATGGAGACAAAGACCGGCGCCGTTCTTGCCATGAGCACAAAGCCGGATTTTGATTCGAACAATCCCTATGAGGTCAGCAATCAGACAACGCTTGATGAAATAAATAAAATCACCGATGAAAAAGAAAAAAAGGAAGCACTCGTAAAGGCGAGATACGCACAGTGGAGAAACAGAACCATATGCGACACCTATGAGCCGGGTTCGGTTTTCAAGTGCATAACCGCGTCCGCCGGAATTGAAGAGGGAGTTGTAACGCCGGATGAAATGTTTGTATGTACTGGCAGCAGAAAGGTTGCGGACAGAACATACCATTGTGTAAACCACAGCGGTCACGGCAGAGAAAACTTTACCACGGCGCTTATCAACTCATGTAACCCTATTTTCATAGAGATTGCCCAGAGACTCGGCTCCGAGAAGTTTTATGATTATTTTGAGGCGTTCGGTTTTTCCGAGGGTACGGGTATAGACCTGCCGGCGGAGAGTATTCCGACTCCGAATGTTACATACTACACAGCGGATAAGCTCACAGCCGTATCTCTCGCTTCCTGCTCATTCGGGCAGTCGTTCCAGGTGAGTCCCATACAGATAATCACGGCTATCAATGCAATAGCAAACAACGGAAAGCTCATGCAACCGTATATCGTCGGCGCAATGCTTGATGAAAAGGGAAATAAAATTGCGGAGACGGCACCGACTATAAAGCGTCAGGTTATTTCGAAGAAAACCGCAAATACCGTTGCAACCATGATGGAAGCCGTTGTTTCCGGAGGAACCGCGAAAAACGGATACGTTGCAGGCTACAGGGTTGCCGGAAAGACCGGTACCTCTGAAAAGCTTACGAATAAGGAGCATAAGTATTACATCGCCTCTTTCTGCGGATTTGCTCCTGCGGACGATCCGGAGATAACCGTTCTTATCGTTGTGGACGAACCGAAGAACGGAGCAACCGGCGGCGGTGCGGTGGCCGCTCCCGTTGCCGCAGAGGTTATTTCACAGACTATGCAGTATTTGAATATCGAGCCGCAGTACACAGAGGCCGAGCTTGCAAAGCTCGACGTTAAGGCGCCGAATCTTGTGGGAGCAACCGTTGCTCAGGCGAAGAAGGATCTTTCCGCTCAGGGCTTCACCATAAAGGTTATAGGCTCGGGCGACACCGTTATAACGCAGACTCCCGCAGCAGGTCAGGTTATCCCGAAGAACGGTCTGGTTGTGCTCTATTCGGAAAAGGTAAGCGATACGGAAAAGGTTAAGATTCCGGATCTTACGGGACTTACGGTTTCGGAGGCAAACAGAAAGGCCATCAATTCCGGAATCAATATAAAAATCTCGGGATATACTACCGGAACCGAGATTACATCGTACAGGCAGAGCGTTACGGCAGATACCGAAGTGGCGATGGGTACGATAGTTACCGTTTCGTTTAAGACGAGTCAGGACATTGAGGATCATGCGGAGTAGTAACATTGGAGGAAAAGTATTATGATCAGAATGAATACCGGGGAAATTGCCGCGGCGTGCCGGGGGATCGCTACCGGCGATGCCGAGGTTGACTCGGTTGTTATAGACAACAGAGAGGCAAAAAAAGGCTCTTTGTTTGTCGCGATAAAAGGAGAAAGGCTTGACGGTCACAGCTTTGTAAAGGCGGCAAAGGAGGCCGGTGCCGCTGCGGCTCTTGTCAGCGAGGATGTTGATTGCGGTATTCCTCTCATAAAGGTTGAGGATACGGGCGAAGCCTTTTTGACGCTTGCAAATCATTACAGAAAAAAGTTTGACATCCCGATTGTAGGCCTTACCGGAAGCGTAGGTAAGACAACTACAAAGGAAATGATATGGAATGTGCTCGGCGCGAGGTTCAATGCACATAAAACGCAGGGAAACCTCAATAATGAGATAGGTGTACCGCGTGTTTTGCTCGGCCTTGAAAAGGAGCATACGGCAGCCGTAATTGAGATGGGTATGAATCATAAGGGTGAGATATCCCGGCTTACAAGAGCGGTTCAGCCTACGATGGCAGTCATTACGGGAATCGGCGTTTCGCACATCGAAAATCTCGGAAGCCGCGAGGAAATACTTGCGGCAAAGCTTGAAATCGTCGAGGGTCTTCCCGCAGGCGCCGTGCTTATCCTGAATGCGGACAATGATATGCTTTCCACAGTGACTGAGGAAAGTCTTGAAAACAAAGTCCGTATTAAACGCTTCGGAATAGATAATCCGGCGGACATCAGAGCCGAAAATATTGTTTATAACGATAACTCAACGACGTTTACGGCAATAATAGGTGACGAAAAATTTGACGTAACAATCCCGACGACAGGTGTTCACAATGTATATGACGCTTTGGCGGCACTTCTTGTCGGACATGAGCTTGGTATTGAAAACGATGCCGCCGCAAGGGCACTTATGTCTTATGAACCGTCCGGAATGCGTGAAAAAATAGAAGTCGTAAACGGCATAACACTCATAGAGGATTGCTACAATGCAAGTCCGGATTCCATGAAGGCTCTCTCCGAAACTCTTAAGATAAAGGGCGGCGGAGGACGCAGAAAAATTGCGGTTGTTGCAGATATGCTGGAGCTCGGAGAATATTCCGAAAAAGCGCACGTTGACTGCGGAAAATACATTGCGGACGCAGGCGTGGATTTGCTTCTGACGTACGGCAGCCTGTCAAAGATGACAGCGGAATCGGCAAAGCAAAACGGTGTAATCCGCGTCTTTGATTTCGACGATAAAAAAGAACTTACAAACCACCTTTGTCAGATACTGAAGCCCGGCGATGTAGTCGCCTTCAAGGGCAGCAGAGGAATGAAACTCGAGGAAGTAATAGAGTCGGTAAAAAAGGGGATAATCTAAATGAATACAATAGCTGCTGTGATAATTGCGATACTCTTCAGCTTTGCTCTCAGTGCGGTCTTGGGAATAGCGATTGTTCCATGGCTTCACAAGCTGAAATTCGGTCAGACGATACTTGATATCGGACCGAACTGGCACAAGAAAAAACAGGGAACCCCGACGATGGGCGGCTTCATGTTTATCATCTCAACAACGGTTACGTTTTTACTTATAGCTATCATCGACAAGGCAATGGGAGGAACTCTTATCGGAGGGAATTCGCCCCTTGCAAGCGCAACCAAGGTCAGGATTTATGCGGCGCTGCTTCTCGGACTCGGCTTCGGTGTTATAGGATTTTTCGACGACTATATCAAGGTTGTAAAAAAGCAGAATGAGGGGCTCACGGTTATTCAGAAAACCTTTGCGCAGCTGTTTTTAATCATAGCGTATGTCATAACGATGTGTCTTTCCGGAGACCAGTATATGTACGTTCCTTTTGCCGGCAATGTACCCTTTGGCAATCCCTTTATCTTTGCGATTTTCGCAATAGTCGTTATATATGCAACTGTAAATGCAGTAAACTTTACAGACGGAATTGACGGGCTTTGCGCATCCGTTACCGTGACTGCGGGCATATCCTTTGCGGTTATCGCCGCGCTTTGCCGCTTCATGGGTGCAAGCATCCTTTCCTGTGCTTTGCTCGGCTCTTGTGCAGGTTATCTTATCTGGAACTGGCATCCGGCAAAATGCTTTATGGGAGACACGGGCTCCATGTTCCTCGGAGGAATAGTGGCAGGTATAGCATTTGCCATAGGTCATCCGCTTATTTTACTTCTTGCGGGCATAATATACGTAATAGAGGGCCTTTCGGATGTTATACAGATTGTGTATTTCAAAATAACTAAAAAAATTGCCAGAAAGAAAGATCCTAAGGCTACGGGAAAAAGACTTTTCAAAATGGCTCCCATTCATCATCACTTTGAAAAAAGCGGATGGAGTGAGGAAAAAATAGTAATTGTATTTTCATTAATAAATCTTATAGGCGGAGCACTTGCCTGCCTTATCATTTACTTTGAGAGGTAAGAACTTTGGAAAATAACAGAAGGAGACAACAAAGAGCACCCGGAACAGGCATACTTGCAGAGGGCGGAGTGGATATTCCGTTCCTCATAATAGTGCTTGCGCTGCTTACCATAGGCCTTATCATGCTGTTTTCGGCGAGCTATACTTACTGTTATTACAACATGAAGGGAGACAGCCTTTTCTATTTCAAAAGGCAGTTTATCTTTGCAATAATCGGATTCATCGCAATGATTGCGGTTTCAAAGATAAACTATAAGTGCTTTAAAGCGATGGCGGTTCCTCTTTTGATTCTCTCTTATATCCTGCTTGTTGTCGTTCTTATAGTTCCGCCGCCCGAGGGGTACGAGGATTTCCACAGGTGGATTTCAATCCCCGGAGTTACAACGTTTCAGCCCTCGGAAATTGCGAAGCTTGCAATCATACTTTTCTTTGCATGGCATATCGGGGAAAACTACAGAGGTATAAACACAAAGGAACTTTCGGCATCAAGATTTGCGGAGGGCTTTAACCGTCAAAAGGGCGGTATAAAGATATACACGAAGCATGTTTGCCTCGCACTTTATCTGCTTGTTCTCGGAACAACCTGTATCCTTGTATATGCGGAAAACCATGTATCGGGTACGCTTCTTATTTTTGCGCTCGGAATTATGATGTTATGGCTCGCGGGGTATAATTACAAATGGTTTCTTTTTGCGGCGATAGGAATTGTCGTAATTGCGGCGGTTGTTATTGCGAAACCGACTATTCTTCCGGAGCATGCACAGCCCCGTATTACGGCGTGGCTTGACAAGTCCTATGACCCGATGGACACGAGATGGCAGACAAACAACGCTCTTTACGCCATAGGCTCGGGAGGCTTCTTCGGAGTCGGGCTCGGGAACTCAAAGCAAAAGCAGCTGTATGTATCCGAGCCGCAGAACGACTTTATCTTTTCAATAGTATGTGAGGAGCTTGGCTTTATCGGGGCCTTTGTGATAATCGTACTCTTTGTTCTCCTGGTTTACAGAGGCTTTGTCATAGGAATAAAGTCAAGAGATAAGTTCGGCTCACTTCTGTCAATGGGTCTGGTATTCCATGTAGGACTTCAGGCGGCACTGAATATCGCCGTTGTGACGGATACATTGCCGAACACGGGAATAAGTCTTCCCTTTTTCTCATACGGAGGTACATCGCTCCTGATGCTTCTTTTTGAGATGGGAATGGTTCTCTCAATATCCAGAAATGCAAAGCTTAAGAAGGTTTAAGATATGAAGATTTTATTTGCGACAGGCGGCACGGGCGGACACATAAATCCGGCTCTTGCGGTTGCCAACAGAATAAGAAAGATATACGGCGATAAGGCTCAAATCCTTTTTGTGGGAACGGCGGACCATATGGAATCAAGGCTTGTTCCGAATGCGGGGTTTGACTTCAAAACCATAGAGATAAGCGGATTCCAGCGCAGCTTTACGCCAGAGGATATAAAGAAAAATCTCATTACGGTTAAGAGGATGTTTACCTCCAGTACGGAGGCGAAAAAAATAATAGAGGAATTTTCTCCCGACGTTGTAGTGGGCTTCGGCGGCTATGTAAGCGGTCCTGTTCTCCGTATGGCTCATAAGATGGGAATCCCCATTGCCATTCACGAGCAGAATGCCTTCCCCGGAATAACAAACAAAGCTCTTGCAAAAAAGGCTGAGCTTGTTATGCTCACCTCGGAGGATGCTATCCCGAGAATAAGATGCAAGAACGAGCCGGTGGTGACGGGTCTTCCGGTAAGGGACGAGCTCATTGAGGCGGACAGGGATTTTGCAAGGGCACAGCTCGGCATTCCGGACGGCAAGCCGCTTATTCTTTCGATGGGCGGAAGTCTCGGTGCGCGTGCGGTGAATGAGGCCGTATGCGGGCTTATCGCCAACAAGAAGGATGACCGTGACTGCGTCTTTATTCACGCAAAGGGCAGATACGGCGAGTGGATTCCGGACAGGCTGCATGAGCTCGGAGTTGACTTTGAATCACGTGATGACATATGCATCCGCGATTATATCGACGATATGCAGGTTTGTATGCCTGCGGCAGATTTACTTATATGTCGCTCGGGTGCCTCCTCTCTATATGAAATACGTGCACTCGGAAAGGCGTCTATCCTGATTCCGTCACCGAATGTCGCTGAAAATCATCAGTATTTCAATGCAATGGAGCTTGTTAATCACGATGCTGCCGTTGTTATTGAGGAAAAGGACCTTACGGCGGACAAGCTTACAGAGGTTGTAAACGAGCTTCTTAAGAATCCGGAACGCATAAGAGAGATTGAGAAAAACGCAAAGTCTATGGCTATTCTCAACGCGACGGAGCTTATAGTTGATAACATACTCTCTCTTATAAAGAAAAAGTAATTTACTTCACATTTCGGCATTTCGTTTCATAGAATGGCTTAAAGTTTACTATGAGCCATTAAAAATGAAGGAGTGTGCCGGAATGAGTAAGTTTTTGATTGAGGGCGGTAAAAGGCTTTCCGGAGGTATTGACATTCAAGGGTCGAAAAACAGTGCTCTTCCGATACTTTCGGCGTGTATTCTGACTAAAAAACCGGTTGTTATACATAACTGTCCCGAGCTTTCGGATACCTTTGCAGCCATAAAAATACTTGAAGCTCTCGGATGTACCGTTAAACGTGAATTTGATACGGTTGTCGTAGATGCGTCCGCGGCAGATACATATTCGATTCCGGATGAACTCATGAGAGAAATGCGGTCATCCATTGTTTTTCTGGGTGCTCTTGTAGGAAGATTCAAGAAAGCCGAATTCTCCGCGCCGGGCGGCTGTGAAATAGGGCTTCGACCGATAGATCTTCACATAAAGGCACTTAAGGCGCTCGGCGCCACAGTCGAAAACGAAGAGGGCAGAATAAAATGCAGTATCGATAACAAGCTTCGCGGCGGACAGATTGTTTTCGGCTTTCCGTCGGTCGGAGCGACCGAGAACGCGATTCTCGCCGCAGTGACGGCAGAGGGTGAAAGCGTTCTCGAAAACTGTGCGCGCGAGCCTGAAATAAGTGATCTTGCGGATTTTTTGAACGCATGCGGCGCGCGCATAAGGGGAGCCGGGGAAGGGACAATCACGATTGAGGGCGTGAAAAGCCTCGGCGGCGCCGAATACACGGTTATACCCGACCGTATTGTTTCGGCGACATATATGGCGGCGGTTGCGGTGACGGGCGGAGAAGCGGTTCTTCGCGGAGTCATTCCGGCACATCTCCGCCCGACCATACCGGTATTTCTCGAAAGCGGGTGCGGAATAAACGTAAAAGGTCACGAGCTGCGCATAACCGCGCCGCCTGAGCTTTCACGCGTAAGCTCAATCGTAACCATGCCCTACCCCGGCTTTCCGACCGACGCACAGGCTCCGGTTATGGCAATGCTTACGGTTGCACGCGGAACAAGCGTGTTTACGGAAAATATATTTGAGTGCAGATACAAGCACGTTTCCGAACTGCTTAGATTCGGCGCTAAGATAACGGTTGAGGGAAGAATGGCGGTTGTCGAGGGAGTTTCGTCACTCTACGGAGCAACGGCATCAGCCGGAGATTTGCGCGGAGGAGCAGCCCTCATGGTTGCGGCGCTTGCCGCAAGGGGACATTCCGAAATAACAGATATTCCATCATATTGACAGGGGTTACGAAAATCCGCTTAAGGTGTTCACGGAGCTTGGTGCCGACATAAGGCGGGAATGACGGAGGACGTATTTATGAAAGACGAAAAGCAATCGATGTTCAGAAAAAATGTAGACATAAAACAGAACAAGCGTAGTGAACCTGTCGGCAGGGTTTCTTATGAAGCTTCATATACAGCCGGTAAAAATACATCCGGAAAAAATAATAAAAAACGTGCTAAGTCCTCCAACACTCACGCTTCAAACGGAAAAAAGGCCGTTAAAAGGAACGGAGTAAGAAAGGATATGGGGCGAGCTGCAGGAAGAAATACATCGCCGAGAAACCCGTATGCAGAGAAGCCATACGCCGGATATTCACATCCAAAGGCAGGGGTCTCAAGAGAAGAAGAACGCAGAGCCCACAGGGACGAGAGGCGCAGACAACAGAGGATACGCCGCAAAATTTTCTATGCCGTACTGATTTTCATAGTTATAATCATAGGAATTGTTCTTTCACTTACGGTTTTCTTTAACATAGCAACGATTGATGTCAAGGGGGAGAGCATTTACTCCGCCGATGAAATAACCGCTGCATCCGGAATAAAAATCGGGGACAATTTATTTCTTCTGAAAAAATCGAATGCAGAGGCAAATATTTGTGAAAAGCTTCCGTTTATCGGAAGTGTGGATATCAAAATTTCCGTTCCGTCAAGGGTTGTACTCACCGTAAAGCAGACCTCGATAAAGTGCGCCGTCGAGTCGGACAGCGGATATATCATGCTGGATGAAACGGGAAAGGTTCTCTGCAAGGTCAGCACTCTCGAAGAGGTATATGAAGGCGCGGGCGTAACACCGCCTGAAGGTCTTGCAAAGCCAAAGAATGACGGTGACAGTGCGGAATCAGAATCAGGGAAAGAAGCGGTTACCGATGCAACGCCTAACGCTCCCGCGGCAGGCTCGGAAAAGGAACAGGCAAAGACCGGGGAATCAAACGGCGATCCAAAGAAGACGGCAGAGGCTAAAAAGCCGGCAGAAGGTCAGCAATCCGCACAAGGCCAGCAATCCGCAGAGGGGCAGCAGTCGACAGAAGGACAGCAGTCGACAGAAGGGCAGCAGCCTGCAGAAGGACAGCAGCCTGCAGAAGGCCAGCAGCCGGAAGAAAAGAAGCCCCAATATGTACTTCTTACCGACAAAATAATTATCCTTAAAGGTATAGAGGTAAAGTCAGCCGAGCCCGGAAAAAAGCTTGACGTTCGAAACAAGAAGTCATTTGAACTTTACGAGCAAATAATGAAATGTCTCGAAAAGGAAGAAATTTCGGGAATCACTTCTATGGATCTTTCAAATACGGTTGAGGTTAAATTGATATACCAGGACAGAATAATAATTGACGTGGGAACCATTGCAAACCTTGAAAAGAAAATGGCACTTGCCGCCAATGTAATAAAGACACAGGATGAGATAAGCCCGTATCAGGAAGGCACGATAAACCTTACCATAGATAAACAGGCATATTTTTCGCCTAAGGCCGAGGAGAGCACAACCGAAAAGCCCACCGAGCAAAACCCTCAGGCACAGGGTGGTCAACAGACTCAAAACAGTCAGCAGACATAAGTCGGTTAGCGGACAAAAACGGTTGGCGGCTGTAAAAACGTCGATGCATCAGAGCTTTTAATGAGCTCAAAACTGTCGGTAAATATAAAACAGCAGGCGAAAATAAAACTGTCGGCGTACCGCATAAAATTGATTATTGAATTTTGTCCGGTCACGTGCTACTATATAGTATGTATTTATTTACTTATGATTTGGTTTGGCCCGATTATCGGGAATCATTATAGGAGGGTGCCGCATGGGTTTTGAAATTGCAGCAGATTTTGAAAGTGTAGTTCAAATAAAAGTTATCGGTGTCGGTGGCGGCGGAGGAAATGCCGTAAACCGCATGATTAAGTCAGAAATTAAGGGTGTGGAGTTTATTGCGATAAACACTGACAAGCATGTTTTGCTTCAGTCACAGGCCACACATAAGATACAGATAGGTGAAAAGGTAACAAAGGGTCAGGGAGCGGGAGCTCGTCCGGAGATAGGACAGAGAGCCGCAGAGGAGAGCAAGGACATCATTACCGACGCTCTTAAAGGAACTGACATGGTATTCATCACGGCAGGAATGGGCGGCGGTACCGGAACAGGTGCGGCTCCTATCATCGCAAACCTTGCAAAAGAGATGGGTATCCTCACGGTAGGTATCGTTACAAAGCCTTTCGCATTTGAAGGTAAAAAACGTATGGAACAGGCTGAGGAAGGAATCAGAGAGCTTGCCAAAAACGTGGACAGCCTTGTTGTTATTCCGAACGAACGCCTTAAGTTCTTCTCTACTGAAAAAATTACTCTTGTAAACGCATTTGACGTTGCGGACGATGTTCTCCGTCAGGGCGTAAAGAGTATCTCCGAGCTTATAAAGACAGTTGGATTCATCAACCTTGACTTTGCGGACGTATCCGCAATCATGCGTGATGCCGGACATGCTCACATGGGTGTCGGCCGTGCATCCGGTAAGGATAAGGCTGAGGTTGCGGCAAATGCAGCTGTATCAAGTCCGCTTCTCGAAACAACTATCGACGGAGCACATGGTGTTATCATCAACTTTACATCTTCACCTGACATCCAGCTTGACGAAGTTGAGCAGGCAGCTAAGATTATCTCTGACGCAGCTCATCCGGAAGCAAATGTTATCTTCGGTGTTGCATTTGATGATACTCTTCAGGATGAGATCATTGTTACCGTTATAGCTACGGGCTTTGGTATGGACGGTGCCGTAAAGCGTGTGGATCCTGCGCGCTTTAAGGACGAGGATGAAAAAGACGAGTCACAGGAAAAGGTTGATGACGTTATAGATATCATCAGCAATTCCGATGACAGCATGGGCTTTGAAGATGAGTCCGAAGCAAGCGGAAATGTCGGACTTGGAATGGACGACAATTACTTCGACGCTATTGACGACATCTTCTCAAACAGAAACTAAAATGAAGCTGATGCCCCGTCTTATGGCGGGGCGTTATTTTTGAAAAATTATATTGCATTTTATTCTTACGTATGTTAAAATGCTCTAGTAAAAGACGGACGTTATGTCCAGATATCAGAACTCGAGGTGAAAAGAATGAAAGAGGGAATACATCCGAACTACGCACCTACAACTGTTAAGTGTGCATGTGGAGCTACAATTGAAACTGCTTCTACAAAAGATAATCTTCGTGTAGATATCTGCTCAAACTGTCACCCATTTTTCACAGGAAAGCAGAAGCTTGTTGACACAGGCGGACGTGTTGACAGATTCAATAGACGTTTTGAAAAAGCTCAGCAGAAGTAATTTTAATTACAGACAATTAAAGGCGACACCATGGTGTCGCCTTTTCGTTTACATAAAATGAAATGTGGTGAAAAGATATGGCACGGGAATATTCCGAATATTTTACCGTAAAGAAAAGAGACCTTGATGAGTTTACGGAAAAACGCTCAAGGTTTATCGGGTATATCTCTCCCGTCACGGATGAGAAGCAGGCGGTTGATTTTATCAATGAGATAAAATCAAAGCATTGGGACGCAAAGCACAATGTGTATGCATATGTCTTACGTGACGGGCAAATCCGCCGGTATTCCGACGACGGAGAGCCGCAGGGGACGGCGGGTATTCCGGTGCTGGATGTTCTTTTAAAAGAAAACCTCACGGACTGCGCCGTGGTTGTCACCAGATATTTCGGCGGTATTCTTCTCGGCGGCGGTGGGCTTGTCCGTGCATATTCCCATGCGGCTTCTCTTGCCGTAAAGAAAAGCGGAATTGTAAAGATGTGCCTGTTTTCAGTTTGCAAAACAAAGCTTGACTATACGCTTTACGGCAAGCTGCCGTCTCTGATTGCCGAATACGGCGGAAGTGTGGAGGATACCGTTTTCGAAACGGATGTTACAGTCACGTTTAAAATACCGAATAATATGCTGGACAAATTTATCGAGGACTATAAGGACTTGAGTCTCGGTAAGGGTGTTGTGACCGTGACAGATGAGGCTTACTCAGAAGCCCTGTAGATATATACTCCGGTTCCGGCTTCGTTGCTTATCAGGTCAACCTTGTACTTATCTGCACTTTTTATGATGTTTTTCCCCTTTGTATATGTGTTTATTTCATCCGGAGAAAGTGATTCAAGGATTTCCTCTGCCTTCTTTTCATCCTTATTCGTCATTGAGCAAAATGCGGATGAGAATATCTTTTTGAATTCATCGGTGTCTGTTTTGACATCTCTTATTACGGAAATTCCACATTCATATATCTCCTTATTTTTATTTTCACTCACAGTGAGAAGTATTTCACCCGCCGAGGAAGAGCCCGAGGGCAGAAAAAAATAAAATGTATTGTCGTGAATTAGCATATTTTCTTCCTTTATTTTTTCTTCACCGTAGTTTTCATTGAAGCTTTTTATAAAAAGGGGAAGATCGTATTTTCCTTCACTTTTGCACCCGGAAAGGATAATAATAAATACTGACACGTAAAATAAAATGATTGTTCTTTTTGCTGCAATGCTCATCATAACTATCATCTCTTTGCATATTTCATAATTATTTTTGTTTAAGGCGATGTATCTTTTAAAGGCTGTGACATATGCCGTTTTGTATCTTATTTTAAACTACCAGTTACGGAGAATGCTGTCGAAAGCGCAAAAGAGACAACTGAAAATTTATACGGCACAAAAAGTATCAGTTAACAGCTCAATGGGTATAAGTAACGGCACAACGAGTATCAGTTAACGGCACAATGAGTATCAGTTGACAGCAAATGAGTACCAAAGTGTAGTGTAATAAATATAAAAATAAAGCTACTCCGATAAACGGAGTAGCTTGTATTTTTACACTTTGTGTGATTTTAAGGCATCCTTCAGCGCACGCTCAAGCCATATGGAGCCGATATCCATAGCAGGATAAAGACCGCTCTTTTCGCTTGTCTTTATGATACGGCTTGTCGGACTGAGCTCAACGTCTGTCGAAATGAGCTGTACGGAAACTCTGTCCGCAATCTTCATGTCGCCCTGTTCCTTTGTGCTCTTTATCGTGAGCATAACAACATACGGGTCATACATGTTTCCGTAATAAAGTGTGTTGCCGTTACGTACGAGGGGCTTGCCTTTGTAGGTAAGGAATTTGTTACCTTTTTTTGCAGCCACTTTTATTTCACCCTTTCAAGAACTCTCTTACCAGTGTTTGAAGGAGCTCATCTCTGTCTATACGTCTGATAAGACTGCGGGCGTTGTTGTGAGTTGTGATATATGTCGGATCCTCAGAAAGGATGTATCCGACTATCTGGCTTATAGGATTGTAGCCCTTTTCAGAAAGAGCATTGTAAACCTCACCCAAAATTTGCTTCATCTCCGCATCCGAATCCTCCGGAAGGGAAAACTTTATGGTTTTATCAGTCACTAGAGTCCACCTCCAACAAATATGTGCAAAAAACATTATATACCATTTGGTATGATAAAACAATCTAAAAATAATTAAAAAGGAATTACGTTATTGTCAAAACCGCATAATAATTTATTTTTTCAGCTTAGCTTCTGAGCGTTGCGCCGAGTGCTTCAACAGCCTTTATTGCTTTGTTTACGGCATTTGAACATTCCTCATCCGTGAGTGTGCGCTCTGCGGAGCGGAATCTCAGGTTGAATGCAACACTCTTTTTGTCCGCGCCTACCTGAGCTCCTTCATAGACGTCGAAAAGGTCGATGTTCTCAAGTATTTTACCGGTTGCCTTCCTTATTTCCTTTTCAAGGCGAAGAACCGGAGTGTCCGAGCTGACAACAAATGCAAGGTCACGTGTGGTTGCCGGGAACTTAGGAAGAGCCTTGTATGTGCGGTTCAGGTCGGATTTGAGATAAAGACACTCGACGTTTACGGAAGCAATATATACTCTCGAGCCGATATCATAGTTTGAAAGAACGGCGGGATGTACTTCGCCGAGAATTGCAAGCTCTTCGCCGTCGACCGTGATGATGCCTGTTCTTCCGGGGTGGAATGTCGGACAATCCTTCTTTGCCTCGACATCATATTCACGTATACCGCAGATTTCAAGAAGCTTTTCAACAACGCCCTTGAGCCTGAAGAAGTCGGCTTCTTTACCGTACATACCGAGAACAAGCTGCTGGTCCTCACGGGGAAGCTCCTTCGTACCGTTTGAAGCATATGTTGTGGCAAGCTCATAGAGATATGCCTTTTCGTTTCTGTTGTTGTAGTTTCTGGAAAGAACCTCGAGCATAGAGGGAACAGCCGTTGTTCTCATAACGCTGGTATCTTCACCGAGCGGATTTGAGATGACAACGCAATCGCGCAGCTTTGAGTTTTCCTGCAGGCATATCCTGTCATACGACTTCGGGCTTATGAACGAGAAGGTTTGAATCTCGGAGAGCCCGCAGCTCTGCATGGTTCTTTCAACGAGCTTGTTGAAGCTCTGACGCGGGGTAAGTCCTGCTTTTGCGACACCGCGGAGTTCTCTGTCCGGAATCTTGTTGTAGCCGTAAAATCTTGCGATTTCTTCGGAGAGATCAGCCTGGTGCTCGATATCTATACGGAATGACGGAGCTGTGACAGTGCCGTTTTCTACGGTAAATCCTATCTTGCGAAGGATTTTCGCCTGCTCGTCTGCGGATACATCTATGCCGATGAATCTGTTTGTCCATTCGGGGTCAAAGGGCAGAGTTACGGGCTTGTTCGGAGTTTTGTAGCAGTCAACTGTTCCGGTTGCAACGTCTCCGGCGTCAAACAACTGGACAAGCTCAAGCGCACGGTTTAAGCAGACATCGCAGCTGTCGGGATTAAGCTGTTTCTCAAAACGTGATGAAGACTCTGTTCTCATTCCGAGATTTTTTGCGGTGCGTCTCACGGACGGTCCGTTGAAGCAAGCTGATTCAAATACGATGGTGTTTGTGTCGTCCATGATGCCGGAGTATTCTCCTCCCATAACACCTGCAACGGCAACCGGCTTTTCCTCGTCTGCAATTACCATCATGTCCTCGGTGAGAGTTCTTTCCTCACCGTCGAGTGTTGTTATCGTTTCGCCGCTTTTTGCGTTTCTTACGATGACATGATTTCCCTTGAGGAAACGCAGGTCAAACGCATGCATCGGCTGACCGTATTCAAGCATAACATAGTTTGTTATGTCTACGATATTGTTTATAGGGCGTACGCCGCAAGCTCTAAGGCGTTCTCTCATCCAACGCGGAGACGGAGCAACACGTACATTTTTGACAACTCCGCCGACATAACGGTAACATTTTTCGGGAACCTCTATGTCAACCTTAAGATAATCATTTACATTGTCAATACCGGGCTTTACCTCCGGTGTGTGGAGCTTAAGGGGAATATCGTAAGTCGCAGCCGTCTCCCTCGCAAGTCCTATGACCGAAAGGCAGTCGGGTCTGTTCGATGTAATTTCAAACTCTACAACCGTGTCATTAAGACCGATTGCATCATGTATATCCATTCCGAGTGTGCGGTCACAGTCGTCTCCGAGAACGAAGATTCCGTCCTCAATCGCATACGGGAAGTCATGAAGTGTAAGACCGAGCTCTCCGAGCGAGCAAAGCATTCCTTCGGAATTTACACCGCGGAGCTTTCCGGTCGTTATCTTATGACCGCCTGCGACAACCGAGTTGTTGAGTGCAACGGGAACGATATCTCCTTCAGAGAGGTTCTGCGCACCTGTTACTATCTGAAGATTTCTTTCGCCTCCGACGTCAATCTCACAAATCCAGAGATGGTCCGAGTCGGGATGACGTGTCAGGGAAAGAACCTTTCCCACAACGATATTTTTAAGCTCTGATCCTTCGTGCTCATATGATTCAACCTTGGATCCCGAGAGGGTAAGCGCCTCCGAAAAATCTCTGTCATCGGCATCAACCGTTACATAATCGGCAAGCCATTTTTTTGATAAATTCATTGTTTGGCACCTCCCTTAAAACTGCTCGAGGAAACGCGTATCATTTTCATAGAGCATACGCATGTCGTCGAGTCCGAATCTGAACATTACTATTCTTTCAAGTCCTATACCGAAAGCGAATCCCGAGTACTTTTCAGGATCTATTCCGCCGTTTTTGAGAACCTTCGGGTGGACCATGCCGCCGCCGAGAATCTCAATCCATCCCTCACCCTTACACATGGGGCATCCGACGCCTCCGCACTTGAAGCAGGAAATGTCAACCTCGCAGGAGGGCTCTGTGAACGGGAAGTGGTGTGGGCGAAGTCTTGTCTTTGTGTTGGGACCGTAGAGTTTTTTTGCCCACATATCAAGGGTTCCCTTAAGGTCTGCCATTGTTATTCCCTCGTCTACAACGAGACCCTCTATCTGGTGGAAAAGAGGTGAGTGAGTTGCGTCAACCGCATCACTTCTGTATACACGGCCCGGAGCAATGATGCGAATGGGCGGCTGTGTGTTTTCCATAACTCTTATCTGTACCGGAGATGTCTGAGTGCGAAGGAGCATGTTTTCGGTGATGTAAAAGGTGTCCTGCGTATCTCTTGCAGGATGATCCTTCGGTATGTTAAGCATCTCAAAA
Organism: uncultured Oscillospiraceae bacterium; assembly: GCA_900545655.1. GTDB lineage: Bacteria > Bacillota > Clostridia > Oscillospirales > Acutalibacteraceae > UBA1227. Next base: position 38,784 of record UQZY01000004.1, on the reverse strand, counting down.
TTGTAGTGGTCCCACTCAACCTCGGGGCCCTCGGCAATATCAAAGCCCATGCCCATAAAGATGTCTTCAACCTCGTCAAGAACGATGGAGAGCGGGTGCTTGTGCCCGAGCTCACAGGGGGTTCCCGGGAGGGTTACGTCTATTGTCTCCGTCTCAAGCTTTTTCTGCTGCTGAAGCTTCTTAAGCTCGGCAACCTTTTCGTCAATTTCATCCGAGATATACTCGCGTATCTCGTTTGCGACCTGACCTATGATAGGACGCTCTTCCGGTGAAAGTCCGCCCATTTGCTTGAGAACGGCGGTAAGCTCACCTTTTTTTCCGAGAAACTTTACTCTGATTTTGTCAAGCTCTTCGAGTGAAGGAGCAACTTTGAGCGCTTCTTCGGCATTTTTACGAATTAACTCAAGTTGTTGTTTCATATCTTTTTCCTTTCCGGGCGTAAAAAAACTCCGCCCCTTAAAGTAAGGGACGAAGTATGACTCCGCGGTACCACCCAATTTCCCGGAGATGAATCCGGGCACTCAATGACCCGTGACGTGGGCTTACGTGAAACACTCGGGAGTGAACTTCCGCACGTGTCTTCTGTACAAGCTTTCAGCCGGTGACAAGTACTCTCTTTAAAAGGCGTGTTCATGCGTACTCTTTCCTTCAACGCGTTTCGATATTTAATTACGGTGAACATTCTAACACGTTATAATCGGTTTTTCAAGATAAATATAAATAAGGAGGTCTTTAGAGATGACTACAAGAGCCGGCAATTTTAAAATAGCCATAAAGAAAAAATTTTAGAAATGATTACAAGGGACGACAGCTTCAGGAAAGACGTAAGGGAAAAGCTTCAGAAATGATTACAAGAGGTGACAAATTTAGAATAGCCATAAAGAAAAAAGTTTTAGGAATGATTACAAGGGACGACGGCTTCAGGAAAGTCGTAAGGGAAAAGCTTAGATGACTACAAGAGGCGACGGTTTTTAGTATAACCGTAAGTAAAAACAATTCGGGTAACAACAGAGAAAACGGTTCAGTAAGGGGATATTTTTTAAAATAACTTTTGAAAGCAGCGAATTTATGTTAAAATTTATACGACAGTTGACAGAACCATACAAAGAATAATAAGTCTGTAGGTGGAATTATGAAAATTGTTACAGGTATTGATTCCGTTGAAATCCGAAGAATTGAGGACCTCATGGGTAAGGAAAGATTTTTCACTGAGGTTCTGGGTGAAAATGAGTGCATTGAGTACAGAGAAAGAGGACTGAAGTCCGAAAGTATTGCAGGAGCTTTTTGTGCAAAGGAAGCGTTCGGAAAAGCCCTCGGAACCGGTGTGTCCGGTTTTTCGTGGAAAGAGGTTGAAATTTTGCACAATGAAAAAGGAAAACCTTATTATTATCTTTCCGGAAAAGCAAAGAAAATCGTCGAGCGTGAGGGTCTTGTCTTTGAACTCAGCATTACGCATACAAGGACAACTGCTACGGCAATTGCAATAGCGTACAAGGAAGAAGAATAATATTTTTTATATTACCATTCCCGGAGGTGTGTTTTTTGAAGGTTTATACCGTAAGTGAAATAAGACGTGTTGAAGAACGTGAAAATGAAGTCGGTATAAGGTTTATACGACTTATGGAAAATGCGGGTGCGGCGTGCGCGAAACAGGTTATGAGGTTTGTTTCGGAGAAATACGCGGACGTTGTTTCGCCGCAGTCTTTTGTGAAGATTTGCGTAGTTTGCGGCAAGGGCAAAAACGGCGGAGACGGTTTTGTTATAGCCCGCAAGCTGGTGGAGAACGGGTACAATGTATCGGTTGTCATGGGAGCCGGCGCCCCCGCCGCACAGGACGCGGTCGAGATGTACGAAAAAGCCGTTGACGCCGGAGTAAGGATGCTGCGCTATGACAGGGATCAAACCGCGTCCGAAAATGCCGTTTCGGGAGCAAACATAATCGTAGACTGTATCTTCGGAATCGGGTTCCGCGGAGCACCTGATTATGTGACGGAAACACTTTTTTCACTTGTAAACACATCAGGAGCGCACGTCATAGCGGTAGATGTTCCGAGCGGCGTCGATTCCGACAAGGGTACATATGAAAACGAGTGTGTCCGCGCGGATCTCACCCTTGCCATAACAACTCTGAAGCCGGCTCACGTGCTGCTTCCGTCAAGAGAATTCTGCGGAGAGGTACAGGTTCTTAAGATAGGCATTTCAGAGGAGGCACTTCTCACGGTTTCCCCGTCTATGGTGACCTTATCTTTGGATGAAATCAGTGATTTTCTGCCGGTTCGTGAGACTGAGTCACATAAGAATGACTTCGGACATGTGCTTGTTATCGCCGGAAGCAGGAGTATGCCGGGAGCTGCATGTCTTGTGACAAATGCCGCGGTACATTCGGGAGCGGGTCTTGTTACGGCAGCTTTTCCGGAGCCTGCATATCCGTCCCTTACATCACATACTACAGAGGCTATGCTTATGCCGCTTCCCGCAGATGAAAACGGCTGTCTGTCCGCGAGCGCCGCTGTAAAAATATCCGAACAGTTATCACGCTTTGACACTGTCGTTTTAGGTCCGGGTCTCGGAAAGGGTGAGGGCGTAAAAGAGGTTGTAAATACTGTTCTTAAAGAGTTTGGTAAAACCATAGTTCTTGACGCGGACGGCCTTAACGCCATCTCTGAAAACCCTTCCGTGCTGAAAGACTCAAGGGCAAATATAATAATCACTCCTCATCCCGGCGAGATGTCGAGGCTTTGCGGCAAAACAGTCGGTGAAATCCGACTTGACAGGCGTGAAACAGCGACGCAGTTTGCAGATGAATACGACGTGACTGTTTTGCTCAAGGGCGCCGCAACGCTTGTCTGTAGCAAAGAAGGTCTTTGCTACGTGAACACAAGCGGAAATCCGGGTCTTGCAAAGGGAGGCAGCGGTGATGTTCTGTCCGGCCTTGTCGGCGGCCTCTCCGCAACAGGTCTTACGCCCTTTGCGGCAGCGTCTGTCGGCGCGTTTATTCACGGATGTGCCGCGGATTTTGCAAGGAAGAAAAAGTCGATGTCCGCAATGACTGCAAATGACGTAATTGCAAGCTTTTCAAAGGTTTTCAAAGCTGCCGGGGAGGACTGAAAGCAGGACTTATTTGAGCGTGTAAAGTTTACTGACTTTACACGCTCGTTTTTGTGTCAAATACGTGCTTTTTGACATAATATGTTTTGGGGTCGGCAATCTCCGAATGCACCTTAAATTTGTTTTCTGTCTGTTGATTATTTTGCGTAAATTCAGGCAAGACTAATAGGGCAGGAGAGTGATAAAAATGACTGTAAAACGCGGAGATATTTATTATGCCGACTTGAGTCCAGTTATCGGTTCCGAACAGGGTGGAATCAGACCTGTACTTATTGTTCAGAACGATGTCGGAAATAAATTCAGTCCGACGGTTATTGCCGCCGCAATAACAAGTCAGAGACTCAAAGCCTCACTTCCGACTCATATTGAGCTGAACGCCGAATGCTGCGGACTGTCAAAGGATTCGGTTGTACTTTTAGAACAGGTTCGCACGCTTGATAAAAAAAGGCTTCGTGAGCACATAGGTACATTGTCAGAAAAAGACATGCTGAGAATAGATGAAGCAATCGTCGTCAGTATGGGACTTAAACCGGCAATCGCGTAAATTCTGTCGGGTCAGACTTTTTGTGTGACCCGACAGTTTTTTTGTCTCTTATCACTTGTAACAGGGTAGGTATTTTGATATAATAACAAATACTTATGAGATTTTACACATCAAAGGTATTATATCCAAAATTTTATTATTATTTTTAATAACAAAGCGGAATACCTGTACAAAAATTGAAAAAACACAAGGGCAATAAACATGAAAAGACTAATTGTTATCGAGGGCCTTGACGGCTCCGGTAAATCCACTCAGACAAAAATACTGAAAGACGAGCTGCAGGGCTCAGGTGTTCCTCTGAAGCAGATAAAGCTTCCGGATTATGAAAATCCCTCAAGCTCGCTTGTGAGGATGTACCTTGCAGGTGATTTCGGCACAAAGCCCGAGGATGTTAACGCTTATGCCGCATCCAGCTTCTACGCCGTCGACCGTTTTGCAAACTACACGGTGAAGTGGAAAAATGATTATGAAAACGGAACGCTTATTCTTGCGGACCGCTACACAACGTCTAACGCCGCTCACCAGATGACGAAGCTTCCCGAGAGTGAATGGGATCATTATCTTGAATGGCTTTCCGATTTTGAGTATGTGAAGATAGGTATTCCGAGACCGTCGCTTGTTGTTTTTCTTGATATGCCCATCGAGGTTTCACAGAAGCTTATGACCGGGCGTTACAGAGGCGATGAAACAAAAAAGGACGTGCATGAGGCGGACGTAGAGTACTTAAAGGCTTGCCGCAGGGCGGGACTTTATGCTGCGAAAAAGCTGGGCTGGCACGTGGTGAAGTGTTATTGCAACGACGAGCCGAGAGCTATTGACGAAATTGCGGAGGATATCCGCAGGGTTGTTTTTGAAACAGTTGTTTTCGAGGATAAAGATGCTTGATTTTAAAAAACCGGAGCTTACAGACAAGGAATGGATTGACAAAGCGTTGAATAATTCCGGGCGTATGGGCTCGGAGGCCTGCTTTGGAAATCTCTTTATGTGGTGTGACGCGTACGACTGTACCGTTGCAAAAAAAGACGGCACTCTTATCTGCAAAGCGGGAAACAGTTACACCTACCCTGTCGGAGGAGAAAATCCGGACAAGGTTTTTTCAGAACTTACGGACCTGTACAAAAAAGAGGGAAAGTCGTTGAAGCTCCATTGCCTTTGCGACGTACAGGTCAAAAAGATTGAAAAAGATTTCCCCGGGCTTTTTACATTTTCGGAGGACAGAGCTTCCTCCGACTACATCTACAGAGTTGAAGACCTTGCAGAGCTCAAGGGAAAAAAATATCACGGGAAAAGAAATCACATATCATTTTTTGAAAAGAACTTCGACTGGACTTATGAAGAAATGACCGCAGATACCGCAAGGGAGTGTTTCGAATTTTCAACCTACTGGATGAAAACCAACAAAGACAAGATTGAACTCGGAGCGGACGACGAATACATCGCCATTCAAAGAGCACTTCATTATTTTGACAATCTGGGGCTTCGCGGAGGAATACTGCGTATCCAGGGCGAAATCGTCGCATATACGTTTGGTGAGCGGATTTCGGACAGACTTTTCTGTACCCACGTTGAAAAGGCCGTGTCGGATATTCGCGGCGCATATCCCATGATAAACAGGGAATTTGCCAGAAATACCATCGCCGGCTATGAGCTTGTCAACAGAGAAGAAGACCTCGGTATACCCGGGCTTCGAAAGGCAAAGGAGTCCTACAAGCCGGAGCTGTTGCTTACAAAATATACGGCTGCTTTTGCAAAGGAGAACTGAGTATATGAACCACACCGTAGATTTTGCAAATTCCGGTGACCTTGAGGACCTTTATGCCATATGGCGTATGGCATTTTCGGATTCTGACGAATACATCGGAAATTTTTTCAAGTACATGTATAAGGACGGTTATGCCTTGGTTTCGAGAGAACTGGGAGTTGCCGTTGCATGCGCGTATTTGCTTGAAACACAGTTTGTGGTAAAGGGAAGGCCCTTCAGTGCCTACTATTTCTATGCGGCAGCCACTCATCCGAATTACCGCGGACGGGGACATATGGCCGCTATAATAAACGAAGCCGAAAAGCTTGCCGTAAAGCGAGGTATTGATTTTATCATCCTGGTTCCCGCCGAGAAAAGTCTTTTCGAATACTATCAAAGGTTCGGCTTTGAAACGAAGTTTTATAAAAGAGTACTCTCTTTTTCAAGGGACGAGCTTTCGGGGCTTGCCGCAGAGCCGGATCTTACCGACGCTTTTTCTCTCAATATTTTTGAAACGAGACAGACCGCGCTCGGTATGTATGACTTCCTCAATTGGGGTGCTCACGACATGAAATATGCCATGTACGTTCACGATTGTGAAAGCGGCTCGGTTGCCTTTGTGAGTGACGGATACGCGCTCTATAACATGGGAAAGGACACTGTATACGTAAAAGAGATGTGTACACTATCTGACCCCGGTGAATTGTTCACAATGCTCCTTATGGAGGATGAGGCTCGGAAATTTACCATAAATCTCCCGGTGGACGACCCGCTTCACGCAAAAGAAGAAAAAATTGTTCCCGAGGGCATGTGTCTTGCTCTCGGAGAAGATGCGAGAGTGGCTCTTTCATCGGTAAAACATGCCTACATTGGCATAACGCTTGGTTAAAGGAGAATTATCATGATCTATTTATTTTTGGCAAACGGATTTGAAGAGATAGAAGCGGTTGCACCCGTGGATGTTCTCAGAAGATGCGGGCTTGAGGTTAAGTCCGTATGCATCGAAAACAATCCCGATTACCTTATCACAGGTGCGCACGGCATAACAGTGAAAACGGACCTTCTTGCCGACGAAATAAGTTTCGACGACATGGAAGCCGTTATACTTCCGGGAGGTATGCCCGGTACAAAAAATCTTGAGGCGTCTGAGGATGTCAGACAGGTTCTTAAGTATTGCAGTGACCATGATAAGCTTATATGTGCGATATGTGCCGCACCGTCCATACTCGGTCACCTCGGTCTTCTTAACGGAAAGAAAGCCACGTGTTTCCCCGGCTTTGAGCGAGAACTTCATTGCGGAGTTTTCACAGGCGGTTCGGTTACGGTAGACGGAAACATCATAACCGCTGACGGACCGGGAAGTGCCGTTAAGTTCGGAGAAGCTATTGCATCCCACTTTGTCGGCGGAGAGGCGGCGCGCAGCGTAACCGAAGCCATGCAGCTTAGATTTTAATTTTTCGGAGGAGTCAATTAAATGTCCGACCACAAAAGCAATCCAAATTCTTTTGATGTTGATAAAGAGCTTGAGGCACTTATGCGCAGCGTAAATGCACACTCTCCTGCAAATTCGTCAGGCAGACCGGCGTCATCGTACAATCAATCCGCAGGTACGCAGGGCCACGACGGGCAAAGGCCGGTACAGCAGCAAAGGCCGGTACAGCAGCAAAGACCGGCGCAGCAGAAACGTGCGCCGCAGCAAAGGAATACTGTTCGTCGACAATCTGAAACTCCGCAGAATGACAGGCGCATGGAACACGCGGGCAATGAAAAAAAGCCGTCGCTTACACAGCGTCTTTCAAAGACACTCTCCATGAACTTAAGGTCACAGGAGCCTAAGATTGTTACAAAGACAAATAACGGAATAAAGATGTACGAGGACAAGACCGATTACAGCAGGATGAACGATAAGGACGCTTCTTACTATTCGGGTGAGGTGTATTTTGCGTCAAAAAAGCCGGCTCCTGTTCAGACGGCGACGCCACCGACCGGCGGAGCGGCAGTAAAAAGCGGCTCCCTTTCAAAAAGGATAAATGATTTTCTGAAAAAAGGCGGTAAGAGAGCCGCTGTCATATATGTGGCTGTTCTTGTTGTCATATCCGTGCTTCTTTCGGTACACATCATGTCACTTCTCAATGATATCTTCGCCTTCAACAGAAGTGATGACGTGAAAACAATAACGATTTCCGAAAATGCCACCACGAATCAGATAATAAAACAGCTTGACAAGGCCGGTCTTATAAAGCACAGAACGTTTTGTAAATTCTTCATGAGTGTGACGAAGGGTCTGCATGAAACATCCGGTAAGCCGGAGTACTTAAGCGGTGTTTACTATCTGAAGCCGTCAATGGGTCTTGAAAAGATGCTGTTGTCATGTCAGGAGATTCATAAGGCGGAAACGGTAACGGTTACGATACCCGAGGGCTTCAATATTCAGCAGATTGCCGAGAAACTCGAAAAGTCTAAGGTATGTATGAGCGATGAGTTTTACAACAATGTAAAAAGCGCTGAGTTCTCATATACCTTCCTCAAGGGAATAGAAAATAAATCGTCGAGATACGAATACCTGGAAGGGTATCTTTTCCCCGACACGTACGAATTCTATGTAGGTCAGAACGCAAGTTCTGTTATAAACACCCTGCTTGACAACTTTGACAAGCATTTTCCCGAAGAGTATAAAGCACGTGCCAACGAGATGGGAATGACTGTGGATGAGGTTGTGACACTAGCTTCTATCGTACAGAAAGAGGCTGCGGACGCGGAGCAGATGCCTGTTGTTGCAAAGGTTTTCCTTAACAGACTTTCATCATCAAACTTCCCGTCACTTCAGTCTGACGCGACCAATGTATACGTAAACAAATACATCAAGCCAAACGTGACGAGCGGAGAATTTGACAGCTATTGGCAGAAGTACAGCACGTATTCTTGTATCGGTCTGCCGGCAGGACCTATTTGTTCGCCGGGTGACGATGCCATAAAGGCTGTTCTTTGGCCTGCGGATACCGACGCGTATTACTTCTGTCACGACAGTGCCGGAAACATATATACGGCAAAGACGGAGGCTGAACACAACGCAAACTACTACAAAGCACTCAGCGGAACAGGAGACAGAGATGACTAAAGGACAGATTAAGGCGCCGGAGCTTCTCTCTCCTGCGGGTGACGCTGAACGGCTGCGTGCCGCATTGCTTTACGGAGCGGATGCCGTTTATCTAGGCGGCAAGATGTTTAACATGAGAGCCGCCACGGAGAGCTTTGACAGCGACAGTCTTAAGCAGGTAGTGAAGATGTGCCACGAGCAGGGAACAAAGGTGCATTATATATGCAATACATTGCCGAGAAACAATGAAATTCCCATGCTTCCCGAATTCTTTGAAACTGCCGCTGACGCAGGTGTTGACGCATTCATAATTGCCGACGTTGGGGTTATGAAATGTGCAAAAAAGTATGCGCCGCAGATTGATATTCATATGTCGACGCAGACCGGCATAGTTAATTATGAAACGGCTTGCACTCTGCATGAAATGGGAGCCAAACGTGTGATAATGGCAAGGGAGGTCTCTCTTGACGAAATCGCCGAAATACGTGCAAAAACGCCGAGAAGCCTTGAGATAGAGTGCTTTGTCCACGGGGCGATGTGTATGTCATTTTCAGGCAGATGTATGCTCTCAAACTACCTTACGGGCAGGGATGCCAACAGGGGTGACTGTGCGCAGCCGTGCCGATGGAAGTATCATCTGGTTGAGGAAAAGCGTCCCGGTCAGTATTTTGAAATAACAGATGACAAGGACGGTACGTATATACTCAATTCGCAGGATATGTGTATGATAGAGCATATCCCGGAGCTTGTTGCCGCAGGGGTTGACAGTTTCAAAATTGAGGGCAGGGCAAAATCCGCGTATTATGCAGCTGCCGTTACAAACGCTTACCGAGTGGCAATAGACGAGTTCATGCAAAACCCGTCAAAAGATTTTAAGCCCTCACAGTGGGTTGTTGACGAGATGAAGAAAATAAGCTACAGGGACTACTGTACAGGCTTTTTCTTCGGACCGCCTCATGAGGATGCTCATGTTTATTATGACGGGGTGTACATACGTGAGTGGGACATAATTGCAAATGTTCTTAAGTCGGACGGGGAATTCCTTACCGTGACTCAGCGAAACAGATTTTTCGAGGGTGATGAGCTTGAGGTCCTTATGCCGAAGACGGAGCCGTTTAAAATCACCGTAGCGGAGATGTACAACGAAAACGGCGAGCGCATTACTGTTGCACCGAATCCCATGGCTGTTATAAAGATAAGGTGCAACAGAGAAATCCCCGCAGGAGCCATACTCAGAAAAGAAAAATAAGCCTTTTAAAATTTCATTCCAGATTCATTTCAGAGATATTTTTTGTCACTTCCGGGAGGTAAATATGTCAACTATCAGAGAAGAAACTTTGAAAATTGAAGATATCACTCTCTCATCTGTTGCGGCGCATGCGAGCCAGACAAAGGGGAGAAAGGTGCCGGAAGATGAGTGTGATATACGCACGTGTTATCAGCGTGACCGTGACAGAATAATTCATTGCAGTGCATTCAGACGGTTAAAGCATAAAACACAGGTTTTCCTGGCGCCGTCCGGAGATCACTACAGAACAAGGCTTACACATACTCTGGAGGTTGCGCAGATTGCACGAACCATTGCCAGGGGACTCAGGCTTAACGAGGACCTCACCGAGGCGATTGCTCTCGGGCACGACCTTGGTCATACTCCCTTCGGTCATGCCGGAGAAAGGGCGCTCAATTCCGCTTTCCCGGGAGGGTTTAAGCATTTTGAACAGAGTCTAAGGGTCGTTGATGAGCTTGAAAAGGACGGCATGGGACTAAACCTCACCTATGAGGTGCGTGACGGTATCCTTTGCCACACAGTCGGTAAAGAGGCGGATACGCTGGAGGGAAGACTTGTAAAGTACGCAGACCATATTGCTTACATAAATCACGACATCGACGACGCAGAGCGCGCGGGTATTCTCACGGAACAGGGTATTCCCGAACATATTCGAAAGGTGCTCGGTAAAAATAAAAGCCAGCGTATAGACACGATGGTCAGAGCGATACTTGAGGCATCTGACCGTGACATAAAGATGACACCCCATATCTATGACGCATATGACGAACTTCATAAATTCATGTTTGCCAACGTTTATACGAATCCTATCTGTAAAGGTGAGGAGGGGAAGGCGATAGCAATTGTTCAGGAGCTTTACAATTATTTTGTAAAAAATCCGGATAAGATGCCTCCTGAGTACATACGTGTTGCCGAAAAAGAATCACCCGAGCGGGGAGCGTGTGATTATATCTCCGGAATGAGCGACCACTACGCATTGCAAACCTTCAACAATCTGTTTGTACCTAAGTTCTGGGCTGAATAAAAATTCCTTTAAGCCGCGAGTTTTAAGCAAGCAGTAAGTTTTAAGCAAGCAGTAAGTTTTAAGCAAACCGTGAGTTTTAAATTACCCTTGAAGTTTTTCAGTTAATTGTGAAAGGAGATGACGTCTGTGAATATCCGTGAGGAATTTCTCGAAGAAATTCGTGACAGAAATGATATTGAAGACCTGATAGGTTCATATGTTGGGCTTAAAAAAAGCGGACGTATCTCAAGAGGACTCTGTCCGTTTCACAGCGAGAAAACTCCTTCCTTTACCGTCTATCCCGATACCCAGTCATACTATTGCTTCGGCTGCGGTAAGGGCGGTGATGCCGTAACCTTTATCCGGGAAATTGAAAACCTTGACTATGTTGAGGCTGTAAAGTTTTTGGCAGAGCGCGCAGGGCTCCATATGCCGGATGACAATTACGATGATACTCTTTCAAAGAAAAGACACCGTATGCTTATCATAAACAAAGAGGCAGCACGGTTTTTTCACAATTATATGATGAGTCCGCAGGGAAAGGTCGGTCTTGATTACTGGCTAAATCGCGGCCTTACCATGAACACAATAAGGCATTTCGGACTCGGATACGCTCCGGATGACTGGTCGACTCTTATCCGTTATATGAAGTCAAAAGGCTTTTCGGAGCTTGAGCTCTATGAGGCAAACCTTGCGAAGAAGAGTGAAAAAGGCAACTATTATGATAACTTCCGCAACAGAGTTATGACGCCTATCATAGACCTCAGGGGGAACATCATAGCCTTCGGAGGAAGGGTTCTTGACGATTCGAAGCCGAAGTATGTAAATACCTCGGATACGTTGGTCTATAAAAAGAGTCTCGCGGTCTTTGCACTCAACTTTGCGAAGAATTCGGGAGAGGACAGCCTTATACTCTGCGAGGGGTATATGGACGTAATCACACTTCACCAGGCAGGATTTACAAATGCCATTGCCGGTCTGGGGACTGCTCTTACGGACGAACAGGTGAGACTTATTTCCAGGTACTGTGATAAGGTGTATCTTTCCTATGACAGTGACGGTGCCGGACGCGAGGCTATGGAAAAGGCCATTTCAAAATTCGAAAAAACGGGACTTCTCATAAGCCCTCTTACGCTTCAGGGCGGAAAGGACCCGGATGAAATCATCAAAAAATTCGGTGCGGAGCGTTTTCGTTCAATCCTGAACGGCGCTTCCAATGAAGTTGAGTATAAATTGCTTGAGTGTAAAAAGGGACTGGATCTCTCTTCCGACGACGGACGAATCAAATATCTCAGACGGGCCGTGCCAATCCTGGCAAAACTGCAGAATGCCATTGAGAGAGATGTTTATACCGCAAGATTGTCGGAGGAGATGGGTGTTTCCAAGGACGCAATAGCTCTTCAGGTGAAGGATGAGGAAAGACGCCTGAACAGGCAAACAAAAAAGATGGATTTTCAGAATCTTCGCAAGGGGCTTGATCCTTACACAAAAGGAGCGGATAAAGGCAGCACGGCATCCGGTATCAAGGCCGTAAGGGCCGAGGAAACGGTTGTTACATCACTGCTGAAAAATCCGGATTTTTTGAAAAAAATAAGCGAAAATCTTAAACCGGAGGATTTTACGGACGAGTTTCTTCGCCGTGTCTATACGGTTGTATCCGGAAGAATAAACTCCGGAAAATCCGTGGATTTCATTTTTCTGTCTTCGGAGTTCAATCCCGATGAGATGGGTAAGCTTGTTAAGCTCCAGAATAGTTCAAAGTATTTATCCAATACTTATGAGGAGATTTCCGACTGTATAAAGGTGATAAAATCCGAAAAAGAGCAGGCGGACAGAAGAAAAATGAATCCTGCGGAATTAAGCAATGACGAATTTTTAAAATTATTTGACTTAAATGGCAGCAAAGAGTAAAATATCCGTTACATATTGACGCTTTGAGTCGAATTGAGGGAGAGTAAGATATTATGGACGAAAAAAAGAGCGGAGCAACATCCATTCAGGCCCTTATCGAAAAGGGTAAGGCACAGGGTCGACTCAGCACTAACGACATAGATGCCGCTATTGTTGAAGTGGATATGGATATTGAAGACCTTGACAAGCTCTATGAAACCCTTGAACAGAACAATATTGAAATCATAGATGATCTTGGCGACGCTGCTCTTGAAACTCTTAACTTTGACCTTGAGATGCCCAAGGCTGTTGAGATGGGAGCAGTTGACAATTCAAAGAACGCCGCAATGGACGACCCCGTAAAGGTTTATCTCAAGGAGATAGGACGTGTACCGCTCCTTACTCCCGAGGAAGAGATTGAGCTTGCAATCCGTATTTCCGAGGGGGATGAGGCTGCAAAGCAAAAGCTTGCAGAGTCAAACCTTCGCCTTGTTGTAAGTATTGCAAAGCGTTATGTCGGAAGAGGTATGCAGTTCCTTGACCTCATCCAGGAGGGAAACCTCGGTCTTATAAAAGCGGTTGACAAGTTTGACTTTACAAAGGGCTTTAAGTTCTCAACCTATGCAACATGGTGGATACGTCAGGCAATAACCCGTGCAATAGCTGATCAGGCCAGAACCATACGTATTCCCGTTCATATGGTTGAAACCATAAACAAGGTAAAAAAGACCAGCAGCTTGCTTCTTCACAAAAACGGCAGAGATCCTACGGCAGAGGAGATTGCGAATGAGCTGGACATGCCTGTAGAAAAGGTTCGTGAAATTCTTCGTGTAGCTCAGGAGCCTGTTTCTCTTGAAACACCTATAGGTGAGGAGGAGGATTCTCATCTCGGAGACTTTATTCCGGATGATGACGCGCTCGCACCTGCTGATGCCGCTTCCATGCTTCTTCTTAAAGAACAGCTTGCAGATGTTTTGAAGACACTCACACCGAGAGAGGAGAAGGTTCTTTCACTTCGCTTTGGTCTTGAGGACGGACATCCGCGCACACTTGAAGAGGTGGGAAAAGAGTTCAATGTAACACGTGAGCGAATTCGTCAGATTGAAGCAAAAGCACTTCGCAAGCTTCGTCATCCGAGCCGTTCAAAGAAGCTTAAGGATTTCCTTAATTGAATATAATCCCCGATGACAGGTGTTAACAATCTGTCGGCAGTAGTTATATGCGGAAAACTCGAAGGGAAAAGAGACGGTATTTGCCGCCTCTTTTCCCTTTTACATATTTGACAAATCCGACTTCAAAGGGGTATATTTTTATCATTGATAAATATTGAAAAAAGTACGAAATCGGTGATAAAACTGTGAAGAAACAACCTAATGGTATAAAGGATATGTATATCCGCAACGCAAGTAAACCGCGCGGCTTTCTCGGGCGCAGGTTCATACGTCATATGAATAAGGGTCATGTTGAGCTGTGGAAATGGGGCTTTTCGCATATTGACTTTAAAAGTGATGAGCATGCGCTGGATATCGGCTGCGGCGGCGGTGTAAATGTCGAAACCCTTCTTAAGAGGTGCAAACGCGGTCGTGCGGACGGAATAGATATCTCGGATACCAGTATAAGCATGAGCCGCAGCCGACTCCGGCGGTACCTTGGCAAGCGTTGCAACATATACAAAGCCTCTGCAAGCAACCTTCCTTTTGAAAATGAGTCGTATACGCTCGCAACAGCCTTTGAAACCGTTTATTACTGGTCTGACCTTACGCATGATTTCGCCGAGGTATACCGCGTGCTGAAGCCGCGCGGCTGTTTTCTTATAGTATGTGAGGATAACGATCCCGAAAACGAAGTTACGAAGCGTATTCCGGGCATGCGGATTTACGCGGCTGATGACCTTAAAGAGGCTCTTTTAAGTGCCGGATTTTCACGGATTTCCGCGGATGAAAAGGACAGCTGGATTTCAGTTGTAGGGTATAAGGACTGATATTTTAAAATAAGATATACCATATCAAAGTGAGGATTTATTATGAAAACAAAAACAATGTCCGAGAAGGTCATCATGATTGTTTTTTCGACGGTTGGAATTCTTTGTATCATCGCCGCAATAATCATGGGGATAAACTCGATTAAAATAAAGACTGCATATGTAAAAACAGACGCCACAATAATAGGCTTTGAAGAGGGAAAAAACAGTGACGGTGAAACAACTTATTACGCTGTTATAAGGTACAGAGCAAACGGAAGTGTCTACGAATCCGTGACGAATGAGAGCAAGTCCTCCTGGAAGGAGGGTGACCATATCACCGTTTATTATAATCCGGATTCTCCGTTTGAGTTTTCAACCGAGTTCGGAACAACCTTCGGCACGGCTATGATGGCTCTTTTCGGGGCAGTGTTTGCAGCCGTCGGTCTTGTTCCCTCTATAATATCCGCAAAGAGGAATGGGAAAAATCACAGGTTAAAAGAGAGCGGAACAAAAATCGAGGCGAAGGTTATCGGCTTTGATTACAACGAAAACTATTCGGTAAACGGGAGACATCCGTTTATCATCGAAACCGAGTATCTTTCGGAAACAGGTGAGCGGCATCGTTTCAAAAGCGGCAATGTATGGGACCCCTTAGGCGAGGAGATTCTCGGTCATACCATAGATGTTTATTTTGAGCCTGACAACATGGACAAATATTTTGTAGACGTAGATTCGCTCTTTTCTGACGGAGTTACGGATACGGTGACGGGCAGGATAATTGAGCATTGAGTTTGTAATTACCGTAATAAACTTTTAAGAAACCCATACCCAATTTCGTAATCTGCATAGGCTTTAATAATACTCAAAGTATCAGGGAGGAAATGAATATGTACAATGTACTGGTTTGCGATGATGATAAGGCAATACTTGACTCCATAGAGATTTATCTAAGAAATGAAGGCTACAATGTATTCCGTGCCACAAACGGTATTGAGGCTTTGGAAATTGCGGAGCGGGAGGAGCTTCATTGCATCGTTCTCGATATAATGATGCCGAAAATGGACGGTATGACAGCAACGATGAAGCTTCGTGACAAAAAGAATATTCCCATAATCCTTCTCTCGGCAAAATCTGAGGACACGGATAAAATTGCAGGACTCTCATTCGGCGCAGACGACTATGTTACAAAGCCGTTCAATCCGCTTGAGCTTGTGGCAAGAGTTAAGTCACAGATAAGAAGATATACAAATCTCGGAAGTATGGAAAAGCATGAGAATATACTTCAGAGCGGAGGGCTTGTCATTGACAAAAGCGCAAAAACGGTTTCCGTTGACGGAGAACTTATAAAAGTCACGGCAACAGAGTATAAGATACTCGAATATCTTATGGAAAACATGGGATGCGTGCTTTCGACAAATCAGATTTACGAGGCCGTCTGGCATGAGGAGGCTTTTGCCACGGAGAAGACGGTAACCGTACACATAAGAAGAATTCGCGAAAAGATTGAAATCAATCCAAAAGAACCCAAGTACATAAAGGTGGTGTGGGGTATTGGGTACAAAATCGACAAAAATTCATAATAGCCCGGGTGTAAAGATCCTTATTCTCATTATTTCGGTTGTATCCCTGTTCTTCTGCGTTTATGAGGGTGAAAAAATAGTATCCTTTTATAAGGAAAATTATTCGATTGATGATGTTCTTGCGACGAGATTTTCGAATTCTGTCCTCGGAAACGGAGACTCCGAATTTGCAAAACAGATAAGGGAGGACACAAAAAAGGTTTATGAGCTGTGTGAGACTTACGTCGACGATGAGCTTGTAGAAAACGGAACCTCTTTTAAGGCACAGGAATCCTCTATTCTTTCAAGAATGGAGGATGAGATTCAAACTGAAATTTATGCCCGCAAAATAGCCGAGATAGAGAGTATGTACGAGTACGATTATGAAAACGAACGCTACACTTATCCCGGCAAGGACAAAAGCACATACCTGAATAATTTCAGCTCTGATGACCAGATAAGGGCAGAGCAGTATGAAAATATGACCACGTTTAACGGCTCGGAATATTTCTCGATAACGTATATCAATGGCAGAGAGTATTACAAAGGCTATCCTTTGGATATGGTATCTGTTGATGAAAAAGGCATACGTTCCTCGATAGAGGAGTCGTATTTGAGAAAGCTTACATCGGCGCGTGCCACCTTTAAGTCTGACTATCAAAACCTTAAGACCTACCTCGGCGGACTGAAAAATTACAACTATTTTGTCCATAACAAAGAGAATGACCTTGTGTATACAAACATCAGGGATGCAAAAGAAATCGAGGATGCGATAAACAAATATGACGAGAAATCCTCCAATTATATCGCATATGTAAAAAACGGAGATTTTTATTACAGTAATGGACTTCGCTCACTTTTTACAAACGATAGGGCGATGCCGTGCTATATCGACGATAACGGAGTTTTTACGTATATCTACCAGGAAAACTATTATGACTACTGCTTCGGAAACTTTGACATGAACAAGTATGATGTTTTTATTCATGTCAATATAGTGCCGACAGACATAGTTTCCGGTGATAATTATAATACATTGTTTACGAGATGGACTAACGACTCGACGAACTTAAGGCGTAACACAGTAGGATTCAGTCTTACCTTTACATTGTGGATACTTACACTCATTGCTGCGGTTTACGTAGCGGGTCGCGCTGACGAAGACGGTAACATAATTTTAGCTCCCATAGATAAAATACCGAACAGCATACATCTTGTCCTTTCTCTCTTACTTGTTTTCGGCTTTGTGTTTATGCCGTTTTATATCTACCTTGAATCCACAAATTACGAGTTCAATCCAAGCATCTGGGTGACTGCTGTCGTGTCTATTTCTACGGTCTTTCTGATTGAACTTCTTTCGTCGATAAGCAGGCAGGCAAGGAACAATGTATATTTTAAAAACACACTTATTTATATCGTTATCATTAAGAACTACAGAAAGATTAAAAAATGGTTTACATCCGGTGTGGATAGGCTTACGAACAATTCCATAAAAAAGAGAATCCTTCTGGTGTTTAATATTTACATCTTAACGATTTTCCTGGCATGTATACTTGCTTTGGCTTTCTGGATTCAGGACTACAACAGCATAATGGTATGGTTTTTGGTTGCTCTGGTTACTTTCCTGTCGATTGTGGCGTTTGTGTATATCCGTAAACTTGCAGGCGGTCTTGACAGGGTACTTTCGGCACTTGCAAAGGCCGAGTCGGGAGATTTCCACTATACCATAGACGTAAGGGATATGCCCGAAGCCGTTAAACCGCTTGCGACAAAGACAAATAACTTAACAGATGGTCTTGATAAGGCTCTTGATGAGGCCGTTCGTTCGGAGCGTATGAAAACAGAACTTATCACCA
The DNA here is from genome assembly GCA_900545655.1 of uncultured Oscillospiraceae bacterium. Lineage (GTDB taxonomy): Bacteria > Bacillota > Clostridia > Oscillospirales > Acutalibacteraceae > UBA1227. The sequence continues at coordinate 20,735 of UQZY01000004.1, read as the reverse complement.
ATGTATCCCATGACCTTAAAACACCTCTGACAAGCATCATCACTTATACGGACCTTTTAAAGCACTGCAATATAAAAGATGAAAAAGCGATTGAATTCATAAATGTGCTTGATGAAAAGTCAACCCGTCTGAAGGTACTTATTGATGACCTTGTGGAGGCATCGAAGGCGTCTTCCGGTAACCTTAAACTCAACCTTACAAAAATAGACTTGAATGAGCTTACGGAGCAGGTTTTCGGTGAGTATGAGGATGCTCTCAAGGAGCAAGGTCTCGACCTGCGCTACGTGGTGCCGGATGAGCCGACATATGTTGTTGCGGACGGACAGAAGACCTATCGAATCATTGACAACCTTTTTTCAAATGTCAAAAAATATGCGATGCCCGGAACACGAGTTTATCTCGACCTTACAAGGGATGAGAGATTTGCCGTTATTGAAATGAAAAATGTTTCAAAGGATGAGATGCACTTTGATATCGACCGCCTTTGTGACAGATTTGTCCGCGGTGATGAGTCCAGAAACAGTGAGATTGAGGGCTCCGGTCTCGGACTCTCCATAGCGAAGAGCCTTACAGAGCTTCAGGGCGGAGTTTTCAGAATAGGCGTTGACGGAGACTTGTTCAAGGTTACAATCAAGCTTCCTCTCGGCAGAGAAATAATTCCGCGTATGATAGACCCGAATGAAGCCGAAAAAGAGGCGGACAAGGGTGAGACGGGCGAGCCCCAGGATACGCAGACCAAAGGATAAAATCAAATTAACAAAATAAAGCAAAGAAGCAACCGACAGCGTAAAGTTGTCGGTTGCTTCTTTTGTTATACCCTTAATAAAGCTGTGTTATAAGACTTTTATTTCCCTGTCCAGAGAAAAGGCATATATGTATGCTTCCTTTACAGGTATACCGAGGGCTTTTTCAAGAGCCCTTGAGTATGTTTCAAGCTGTAATCTGTGGCGATTGATAAGCTCGTTTTCGTCCTTTGTTTTATCTGTCTTGTAGTCCAGAATGACGAGCTTGCCGTCCTCCTCAAATATACAGTCGGCAATTCCCTGTATGAGAATAGGCTCGTTTTTAAGGTCGTCGCGAAGCGTACTGTCATAGTCACCGGCAGGTACCAAAATTGCAAACTTTTTTTCCCTCATCAAGGAAGAACTGTTTTTTATTCGCTTGTAAATGTCGGATTTAAAGAAGCTGCTTATCTTATCCTTGTTTACGGAATTTGCCTCCTTTTCCGAAAGGAACTCCTCATCAACAAGGCGCTTAAGCTCGTAGGATATATCCGATTCGGCAACGTCAAACCTTGTATACTGCATAAACTTGTGGAGACTTGTTCCGCGTTCTGCAGGGGTAAGCCCTGCTTTTGAAGCGAATTCCGGTCTGCTTGACGCGAAGAACTTGTCGGAAAATCCGTTTTCTTCGATTTTTGAGGCAGAACGCTTGGTTGATATCTCCGTGAGCGGAAGATATGGATAGACGTATTTTATGCGGCTTTCTATTTCGTGTACCAGTTCTTCGTTGACTGTTGAGATAGGATCCTGTTCTTCACTGCCTTCAACCTCTTCTTCATCCGGAGTATGCAGCTCGCAGGTCATCTCAAAATCTGACGGAAGCACGGCACAGGGCAAAATGCTTTGATCTCTGAATACCTTAGCGCTCGGATGACGGATTATCGCGTAAAGCAACCAGTCAAGAAGCGTATTTGAATGTTTAACTGCGTAAGGAGATACAGAGAGGCTGTTCCCCGTAGCGGCAATAATCGCTTTGTCAACGAGAGTTGACATTTTTGAATTGGGTACACCGACTATGACAAGCTTTTCTTTTGCTCGAGTCAGAGCAACATAGAAAACTCTGAGTGCCTCCGACATAAGTTTGTTTTCAGATGCCATACGTATGGCTCTGTGTACAAGCGTCGGGTATGTATTTCCGCTCGAAAAATCTCTGCCCTTTATTCCTATTCCCAGAGTCTGATGAAGCAGGAGATTTCGGCTGAGCTCCTGTCTGTTAAATCCCTTGTTTACGTCCGCAAGGATACAGTATTTAAACTCAAGCCCCTTGCTCTTATGTATGCTCATTATTCTTACAACATCGGCATTTTCGGAGATGGTTCCGGCAGGGGCTTTATCAATTTCGTTTTCAATCATTTTATCAATGAGACGTATGAAGCCCGAAATGCCGTAGGAGCTTGTCTTATCATAGCTGTCGGCATAGTTGAGGAACAAGCGGAGGTTTGCCGTTCTCTGTGCACCGCCGGGCATTGCGCCGACGATTTCAGGAAAGCAGGTATCCTCGTATATATGTCTTATGAACTCACCGGCAGGCAAAGAAATACACAGCGTTCTGTAAATCCGCAACGAATCAAGGAAAAACCTGCACTTTTCATTTCCGTTCTTCTCGCCGCAGAGTACAGCACTGTAGAGGCTACCGTGAGGAAAGTCCACTCGAAGCCTTGACACCTCTGTTTCCGTAAAACCGTATATGGGGGAAAGCATGGCGGATAAAAGAGGAATATCATGAAGGGGATTGTCAATAACCCTTAAGAGTGAAAGAACTGTCTGCACGTCCGGTGTCGTAAAAAAGCCGTTTCCGACGTCCGTATATACGGGTATTCCGTGAGCCTTCAAGACCTTTTCAAATTCATTAGCACGTCCGGCTGCGGTTCTTAGGAGTATGGCAAAATCCTTGTACTTTGCCTCTTTGGAATCAATCTTGCTGTTGATATACTCTGAGATGAAGTTTGCCTGAGCAATCAGAGAATCCGTCTTTTCATCAGGTTCGATAATATGGATTTCGGTTTCGGGCTCCGGTGCATCGTCATATGACGCATGGTACACAAGCCTTTCGTTTTCATCGTAATCAACGTCGCCGCACTCCGGACTCATAAGCTGTGAAAAGGTGAAGTTTATGAAGTCGGTTACGCCCTTTCGGCTTCTGAAATTTGCTCCGAGCGTTATACGGTTGTGTGAAGTATTTCTTTTCTGTATAAATATTTCGGGCATTGCCTGCCTGAAGCCGTAGATGCTTTGCTTGACATCTCCGACCATAAAAAGGTTGTTGCCGTTCTTTGAAATGGCTGTGAATATCATGTCCTGAAGCTTATTCGTGTCCTGATATTCGTCTATGAGGATTTCTTCATAGTTTTCGGACAAATCAATCGCAAGCTCTGTGCGTGTGATTTCATCACAGGACGGATCCTTAACGAGAAGCTTAAGCGCAAGAAGCTCAATATCCGAAAAGTCCAGGGCTTTTTTTTCGGCTTTAAGACGTGAGAATTCGGTTTCAAAAAGCTTTACCGCCTCTATGAGCTTTTTAGCTATAGGCCTTAAGGCCGTAAGCTCCTCTTTGTTTTCCTCGTCTGTGAAAATAAGGTTTTTTCTCAGAGGGCTGTTATCCTGAGAGAGTTCCTTTTTATGTGCGTCCCGTATTGCCTTTGCCTTGATAACGATAGGATCCTTCTCATACCCCTTTGCACTCCACGTGGAAAACTTATAGGTTGAGCTTTTTGTAAGAGCCTCGTCAAATTTAAAGGCGTCAATCAGAGAGTAAAGCTCTCTGTTAAGCTGTATTTCATTTTCAATAACAGATGTGGCTCCGAGTTTATCAAAGTCGGGAATTCCTTTGAGCTCTTCAAGCATAAAGGACAGTTTATCATGGTGATAATCAAGTATCTCCGCAGAACTGTCCCGTATGATTTTACCCATTGCAGAATCCTTCATCGGGGTTTCCGGATCATACTCTTTGAGCGCACTGTCAAGCCAGGCGGACGGGGAGGGATACGCACGCGAATACTCATAGAGTGCGAGAATGTTATCCTCGAGAGAACTGTCGTCCCGTCCTGCAAAGAGAAGCTCGACAAGGTTTAGAAAATCCGGGTCCTTTTCATCATAAAGCTTATCCATAACGGAGGAAACGGCGTTCCTCTTTAAGATATTTCCCTCCGCCTCATCAAGCATTGTAAAGTCGGGAGGTATGTTCAGCGCATCAAAATTTTCGCGTACAAGATTTCCGCAAAATGCGTCTATCGTGAAAATATTTGCCGACGGTAAAAGCATCTGTTGCTTTTGAAGATGCTCCGAGTCCGGGTTTTCCTTAAGCTTGGTACGCAGTGCGCTTCCTAGCCGGGAGCGCATTTCCGCGGTTGCCGCGCGTGTAAAGGTAACAATCAGCAATCTGTCGGCATCACATGGATTCTCCTCATCAATAAGACGTCTTATGACACGCTCAACGAGAACTGACGTTTTACCGGAGCCTGCGGCTGCACTTACAATGAGTGTTCCGTCTCTGTTTTTAATTGCGGCTTTTTGTTCATCCGTCCAAATTCGCTCACTCATTGTTTTCACCTTCTTCTGTATCGAGTTCGTCAAATACCTCATTATTTGTGAAATTTTTTATCTCGCGTATGTCTTCACCCTCTGTTCCGCAGACAGAGAAATAATCGCAGTATTTGCAGGTGTTTTTGTAACGTGAGTTTTCATGCACCGGCTGAGCCGGAATAACGCCCTGATGAAGATTTTCGGCCATACGGCAAAGAATTTCATCAATACGTCTTCGCAGCTTACCCATGTATTCGGCTGTTATAAGGTTACCCTTAAGCTCATCCGTTCCATCTTTTTTGTTTGACTTTACGGTTATAGGGATATACCTGCCGCCGATATCCTTTTCCATGGCGCAGAGAGTATTTTTGTCAAGGAGGAAAAGTCCCGAGCCGAGGTCGTTTTGAAGCTTAAGCTTTTCTACCTTTTCAGGTGTCATATTGCGGGAGGACATATTTACCGATGTGCGTTTCGCGGGGTAATACATAATTCCCGCAGGTCGGATATCTCCGTATCTCTGCGCGCCGCCCGCCTCAATGGCAAAGAGGTAGATAAGCATCTGCATATTGAGTCCGTAAAGGATGTCGGAAAGGACAAAATCCTTCCCTCCGGATTTGTAATCGACAATACGGATATATGTTATGCCGTCTTTTTCGTATTTATCAACGCGGTCTACACTTCCGTGAATTTCGAGCGTACCGCCGTCCGGCAGATTCAGGGTGTATGAGGGGACGCCCTCATTGCTTTCGGCAGCCTTATTATCTATGGGAAGCTCAAAATCACATGGAATAAAATCCGATACGGTGAATTCGTCACGAAGTCTTTTTACAATGTCGTAAAGTGAACGGGAGAGTCTGTTGTAAAGATAAAGAAAACGATCAGTTTTCCCCGCAGTTCCGCCGATATAATCGTTGAGATAAATATCAAGCCACTTGTTTACGGTATCCTTAAGCTCTTCCTCCGAAAAGGCGAGGATACCCTCTTTTCCAGATTCTCCGATTATCTGCTCCAGTACAAAGTGTATAACGGTTCCGCCGAGTGCCGAATCAAGCTCCGCACGTTTTGCAGGCATTGCACGAAGACCGTATTTGCAGAAATATTCAAAGGGGCACTTGTGATAGACATCCACCCTTGAAGCGGATAAAAACATATTTTTTCCGAAAAGCTCGGTGGAAATTTCTTCGTCTTCTATTTTGAATGTCCTTTTTTGTGATACCCTGTCAAGTACTTTAAATCTGTTTTCGAAAAGACTCCCCGAAAAAACATCTCTTATGGAATTGAGGTCGATGATTCTTTCCTCATCCTTACCCTTGAGAAGCCCGTAGTTTTCGGCATATGCAAAAAACGATGATATGGCAGTTTCGGAAAAATATACGGGTGAAAGGTCATCAACGTCCGTTATGCGTATGTTCTCCGAAAAAAGCTCTTTGAGGTTTTCGAAAATAACGGAGGGCATGAGGGATGAGCCGTCCGTATCCGTTCTGTGGTAGGAAACATAAACCCTTTCCGTCGCACTTGTGAGGGCGGAATAGGCGATAAAGTATTCCTCACAGGCCTTAAGCTCATATGATAAGCCTAAGGGCAGTCCCAGAGAACTCAGAAGCTTTCTGTCGTTTGATGAGAGTATACCCGAATCCTGCCATACCGCAGGGAAAACACCCTCTGCGCAGCCTGCTACAAAAACGACCTTCGGATTTGAAAGACGTATTCTGTCGGCTGAGCCTATGATTAACTCATCAAGTGTATGAGGAATGCTGCCGATATCCGTTACCGATAAAACGGCGCTGAAAAGGTTTTCATAAGTAGTTATGTCGGTTTTTGTTTCGCCGTAAATGCTGCTTAAGCTGCTGAGAATATCCATGAGGATATCCCATACTCTGTCCTGCTCACATGCAAGGGCCGTAAATCCGTTTTCATTCAGGGCTGAGGCAAAGACTTTCAGCTTGTCCGGTACGTCTGTTTTAAGGAGGAAATCATAGAATACCTCGCTTATTTCATGAGAAGTCGTATCCGAAGTTCTTTTTTTCAGCAGGAGCAATGGTTCAATCGCTTTTTTTCTTGACTCGTTAAGCTCCTTCAATCGATTTTTATCGTATGCTTTTGCCTCATCCGAGGTAAGCTCATCCATGCCGGCCGGGCTTGCTTCAAAGTCGGAAATCCAATCTCTTGCGTGAAGATTCCACATAAGTGCATAGTTTTCAAGCTCGGCTGTCTCTCTTTCCGTGAGAGGGGAGAGTCCGCTCTTTAAATATCTCAGGATGTTTTCCGTAGTAAATCCGTTTTTAAGAATTTCGAGTACGGATTTGCAGCAGCACATGAGAGGCTGAGATGAAACCGGCTGTCTTTTATCTTCAAAAACAGGGATGTCACAATGCTTCAGCGCAGAGCGAAGCTCTGATGAATATTCCTCTTCGTTGCGCACTACTACGGCGACTTCCGAGAGCTTCAAGCCGTTTTCGCGTATAAGTTTTCTCACGGTTGATGCAATGAATTTGCACTCATCGTGTATGGTTGCCGCAGTTACAAGAGTTACGCTTTCCTGAGAAACTTCACTTTCCTGAGAAACTTCGCTTTCCTGAGAAACTTCGTTTTCTTCAGCAGCTTCGTATTTTTTCGGAGATGGTGAAAACAGATTTTCTTCAAGGAATGCAAGCTCCTTTGACTCAAATCTTGCGCCGTCCCTGAGGCCTGCTTCTTCCTTTTTTACGATTTTTACTCCCGCATTTGTTTCCTTTGCGATTCGTTCAATGTGTCTTGCAGTGTCCTTGACTGAGCCGAAAATCATCGTGGCTTCCGTATGGTGTATGTCATCCAGAGTCAGTGAAAGATAGACCTCGTCAGCCTGCGAGATGATGTGTTTTAAAATTTCATACTCCTGACCTGTGAAGCCTTTAAATGCGTCAATGCATATGGTGTAGCCCTCAAAGAATCTGTTTTCCTTGAGTAATTTTATCAGACGCTCGTGTGCTGTGTCTTCGTCGACATACGTTCCGGCAAACAGAGCGTCGTATGCCTCGTAAATGAGAGCGATTTCACCGAGCTTGGTTTTCAGTGTGTTGAGAGGTGTTTTTTTTGACACCTCGCGGAGAGCTTCCGGGGTTATTCGCTCTTTTCTGAACTCGCTTATAAGGGAAACAAGCTCCTTTGCAAGCGAGACCGAACGGATATGCGACGAATACCACTCGAGTGAGTCGGAGAGACCCTCTAGCGCTCTTAGCATGACTATTATTTTTGTTCCGTTATTCGCCGTAACTCCCGAGAGACCGCCAAGAGTTCTCCCGACATAGTTGTAAAGTCTTGTAAAGCTCAGGACTTCTATTTTTTGTGCATCCTCGGTACGCATGCTCAGAAGAAAGGAACGCTCGCTTTCAAAAGAAAACTGCTCCGGCACAATCAGCAAAAGTTTGCTGTCCCCGGACACGGCACGTGATCTGAGGACAGAGCGCAGATATTCGGTTTTTCCGCATCCGCTGCGACCTAAAACAAGATTCAGCATTTTAAAATTCCTTTTATACGTTTATTTTGACATGGTTTGTTTTAACAAGGCTTAAAAACAATTACATTTTATCATATAAGTTGATGATGTGCGAGTCATTAATCGTACAGTTATTAAAAACATCTTTTGCAATGCTGCGGGATTCAGCCGGTGTTAGTGGTTTATTCCGTCAGAAGGGGCTGGAGCTGAATCCCGCTGAGAGCGGCGACGGCATATTCAAGCGTGCGAGAAAAATCGGCAACCACGGAAGCCGGCTTCTGCGCGCTGTTATCCTGCCGAAGCGGCAGGAAGTAATAGCCGCGCGTCATGAGCAGCTTCCCGATATTGCCGGCATTTCCGGAAAGCCCGTCATTAGTCGAAACCGCAATAAGGGTGGGCTTTCCGTTTCTCGCATGCGCCTTCGCCGCAAGTGTTACCGGCGTATCGGCTATTCCGCCCGCGAGCTTCGCGAGCGTGTTGCCGGTCGCCGGCTCTATGATAAGAAGGTCAAGAAGTTTTTTCGGACCTATGGGTTCAACCTCGGTGAGGGTATGCCATATCTTTTTTTTGCATATCCCTTCAATTTCTTTATGAAAGGCTTCGGCAGAGCCGAATCTCGTATCCGTATCATATGCCGTAAATGACATGATGGGCTGTATGTTGAACCCTGCATCGATAAGAACCTGCATCTGAGGTATCACTTTTTTGAAGGTGCAAAATGAACCGCACATTGCAAATCCTATGGTGGGTTTATTCATTGGGAGTCCTCCTTTGATATTTCCGCAAATATAATTTCTGCGGCTGTTTTTGGAGAGGTTTTTCCGGGCAATGAGCCTGCAATTACTGTTTTTATTCCGTGCCTGTCGGCAGAACTAAAGTCAATTCCGTATGGGGCGGAAGCTGTTTCTATCAGTACGCAGTCTTTTCGGAGTGACTCAATTTTTGTGTCGTCAAGAACGCAAGCCGGTACCGTGTTTACCACGCAATCAAGTAGGGGAGCCCTCGTTGTAAACTCACTGAAGGAATAGCCGCTTACGGAATACCTCTTATCCTCGTCTCTTTCAAATACACAGACCTTGCACCCGACTGCCGTGAGAAGCTCGGCTGTTTTTGATCCGACACGGCCGTATCCCATTATTCCGACACATGTGTTTCTGAGAGATACGGGAAGCTCCTCGATTATTGTTTTCAAAACTCCCTCAGCGGTGAGCTCGGCATTTTTACAAAGAAAATCTTCGTTACTTGTATAGTATTTGATTTTGCAGTTTGCTTTTTCGCGAAGTCCCTCCGGCAGCTTCCCTCCGAGAAAAAGAGTTTGTATCGGGGAGAGAGAGGAAATGATATCAGAAAGAAAAAGCTTTCCGTCAACCGACGGGGCGTTTAGAGTATTACCGTCAAAGGACAAAGGGTACGGAAGTACTACCTTATCAAAATTATGTAGATTTTCAATAAGGTAATCCGCGGGAAAACAGTCGTTGTTACACAGCATTTTTCGGAGATAATCAAACCGTTTGTCTCCACCGATAACGATAGTTCTTTTTTGCATTTTTCATCACCCCTGAAATATATTATGAAAAAATAAAAAATAAGTGTTTATTTTTTCATTGATTTGTAATACAATAGGTAAGCGTATAAAATCTTATAACTACACCACGCGGCATATTAAATTGTGTACAATCCAATATTTAAATTGTGTACAATTCTTTTTGGAGTGATAAATTTGACCATAGATGAATTGCTTAAAAAAGCAAAGAGAATACACTTCATGGGTATAGGCGGCTCCGGTATGTGCCCGCTTGCGGAAATACTTATTGCGAACGGATATACTCTTACCGGATCGGACAACAACCCTGGAGATAACATAGATAAGCTTCGCGGTCTCGGAGCAGAGATAATTATGAGTCAGACCGCAGATAACATAGAAAAATTCAAGCCTGACATGATTGTTTACACGGCCGCTCTTCTTCCGACTAATCCGGAGCTCATTGCCGCAAAGGAAAGCGGCATTCCGGTTTTTGAACGTGCTGAGCTTTTTGGTGCAATAACACGGCTTTTTGATAATTGTATCGGAGTATGCGGTACACACGGAAAGACAACAACTACCTCGCTTCTTTCACATATACTTCTTAAGGCCGGCACGGATCCCACTCTTGTCATAGGTGGGAGACTTCCTCTTATCGACAGTCACGGCAGATCCGGTAAAACGCAGACCATGGTTTGTGAAGCCTGCGAGTTTAAGGATACTTTTCTTGATCTTTCTCCTGATACGGCAATTATCCTTAACATCGACAACGATCACATGGAGTACTTCGGAACTATCGAAAACTCCATAAGATCATTTACAAAATTTGCGGATAAGACAACAAAGCTTATTGTCTATAACGGAGACGACGCAAATACCGTAAAGTGCATTGAAAACATGACGGAAAAAGAGGGAAAGAAATTCCTTACCTTCGGCTTTGACGGTAAAAACGACTACAGTGCGGATAACATCACATACAACAGAGGTGCATTCCCTGAGTATGACATCATATTCAGAAATGAAAAAATCGGTCATGCTGTTTTGGGAATACCCGGAAAGCATAACGTACTCAATTCACTAAGCGCCATAGCCGTTGCGATTGAAAACGGCATAAAGATTGAACAGATTGAAGAAATCCTACCCACCTTTAAAGGTGCGGGAAGACGTTTTGAGGTTCTCGGCGAATTTGACGGAATAACCGTTGCCGATGACTATGCTCATCATCCGACTGAACTCAAGGCAACTCTCGAGGCTGTTATGAAGATGGGCTACAATGAGGTCTGGGCTGTTTTTCAGCCGTTTACCTATTCGAGAACAAAGATGCACATGGATGCTTTTGCCGAAGCTCTCCGAATTCCGAATCATGCGGTAATGACAGAAATCATGGGCTCAAGAGAGGTAAATACAGACGGTGTTTACACGAGCCAGCTTGCCGAGAAAATTCCGGGAAGCGTGTGGTTTAACACATTTGAAGAGGTTGTAGACTATGTGACTGAGCACGCAAAGTCGGGTGACCTTATCATCACACTCGGATGCGGAGACATATACAAAGCGGCAAAAATGATGAAAAAGGTTTATGAGGAAGAAAGGAAAAAGTAAAATGAATAACAATTCTTTCAGACTTCCGCCATACAGGGGCCGTCCGCTTAAAAGAACTTCCGGAAAAGGACGACCTGGAAAAAACCGTGCGAAAAAAATAATAATTACCCTTGTGCTTTTATTGCTTGCGGCTGCCTTGATTACGTTTACAATTATCGAGTTCAGAAATAACCGCTCGGATCCGACTATAAACGGACCTGAAAAAAAGCCGTCGGCATCAACTGATTCTCCGTCGGGAGCGGCTGCTTCTCCGTCAGAGTCAAATAAAACACCGACAGATACAAGTGGGCCTGCGGCAGTCGGAGGAGCTTATGTCGAGTTCAAGGATGCCGACGAAGAGTATGCAAGGACTCACAGATACTGCGTCGGAGTCAACAGAAAGCAAAATGTTGTTACTGTTTATGAAAAAGACGAGAACGGTAAGTATACGAAGCCGGTAAAGGCCTTCCTTTGTTCCTGCGGAAAATCCGGAAACGAAACACCCGACGGAGCGTTCAAAACCTCCGAAAAGGTACGTTGGCTGTCTCTCGTTGATAACACATACGGGCAGTATACAACGCGCGTTAACGGACAGATATGGTTTCATTCCGTTCCGTATTTTGCAAAGGATCCGTCACAGCTTGAAACAGAAGAGTTTAACAAGCTCGGACAAAATGCATCACTTGGTTGTATAAGACTCTCGGTAACGGATGTAAAATGGCTTTACGACAACCTCGCGTGGCAAACTATTGTTGTCGTATACGACAGTGATAATCCGGGACCTCTCGGTAAACCGGAGGGTTTAAAGATAGATCTTGAAAATAAAAATAAGGGCTGGGATCCCACGGATCCGGACGAAAAAAATCCATGGAATTAAACAAATTCAATGAGACGGGAGAATACTCTTATGGAGAACAGTAAACCACTTTATGAGGTCAGAGAAATCAGAGACTTCAGAGACATGCTTAACCAGTCGGCGGAGCAATTTGCAAATGAGCCGGCATTCAGAATCAGGAAGAGCAACGGCGAATACTATGATATCAATTATACCGAATTTCATTCGCAGGTATGGGCACTCGGCACGGCACTTATTTCCCTCGGAATGAAAAACAAAAAGAAAATTGCTGTTATGGGAGTCAATTCCTACAGATGGGTGCTTACATATTTTGCTTCCCAGATAGCGGGCAATGTAATTGTTCCTATTGACAAGGAACTCATGTTTGACGACATAAATACGATTCTTGAGGTTTCTGAAACAGAGATGATTTTCATTGATAAAAAGGGGCTCAAAAAGCTTGAGGAAAGAAAAAAAGAGCTTCCGAAGAAAATGAAAATCGTGCTTATGGATGAGGCTGACGACAGAGACGGTTATATCGGCTTTGACGCTATTTTTGAAATAGGAAAAAAACTTGTTGCGGAAAACAGCAAGTACTACAATGAATTTTTGAATGTCGAGATAAATCCCGATGATTGCAGTGTTATAATTTTCACTTCTGGTACGTCAGGACTTGCAAAGGGCGTTATGCTCTCTCAACACAACATATGCTTTGTCGTCATGTCAAACTCAAGTGTGGCGGATATCCATCCGGGAGACGTACATCTCTCGATTCTTCCGATTTACCATACCTTTGAGTGTTCACTTGACATTGTCGCACCGCTTTACAACGGTTGCTGTATCGCCTTCAATGACAGCCTTCTTCACCTCATGAGAAATTTCCAGGAGGTAAAACCGACTGTGCTTATGACGGTTCCTCTTATGCTTGAAAAGTTCCACGGAAAAATCATGCAGGCTGTTTCGGAACAAAAGGGCGGTAAGTTAAAACTCACCTTCGGTAAGATACTTGCCGCATCTACAAATGCTGTCGGCGTAAACATGAACGATAAAATCTTCGAAGAGATAACGAAAAATTTCGGCGGACGCTTAAGACTTATCATTATCGGTGCCGCCGCTGTAAGACCAGACGTAATAAAGGACTTCAAAACCTTTGGTATTCCTTCATACATAGGCTACGGTCTTACGGAATGCGCACCCCTTGTTTCATGTAATTATGATGCGCTCTTTACAACGGATACTGTCGGCAGACCAATTCCGGGAATAGAAGTGAAGCTCATAAACGAGGATGCTCAGGGTGTCGGAGAGATATGCGTAAAAGGTCCGAATGTTATGCTCGGCTACTACAAGGACGAAGAGCAGACCCGTGAGGTTTTAGATGAATACGGATGGTTCCATACAGGTGACCTCGGATTTGTCGGAGAGGACGGGCTTCTCCGCATAAACGGCAGAATTAAGAACGTCATCGTTACAAAGAACGGAAAGAATATCTATCCTGAGGAGATTGAGTATCATCTCAACAACAATCCTCTTATTGCCGAATCAATGGTTGTGGGCTTTGATGAAGATGATAACGATGAAACCGTGGTTGAAGCGAAGATTTTTCCTGATATCGACGCTATAAAGAAAAAGAAGAAGAGCGAGGAAGATCCTTCTTCGGATGAGATACATAAGATAATTTCGGATGTTATAAAGGATATTAACAAAAAGCTTCCGAACTACAAGAACATCAAAAAGTTCTCTCTTCGTGAAAGCGAGTTTATAAAGACAACTACATCCAAGATAAAGCGTTATGCGAATATGGAGGATGAAAAAACTAAAGATAAGCATGGCGAAGAACACAAAGAAGAAAGCGAAAAAAAAGATGATTAAGGCTTTTTAATCGACATATTTTTCGGCGTAAGCCCCTTATCCTTGAATGGATAAGGGGTTTTCTGTATTTTTCAGAGAATTCCGGGAACAATAAGAAATCAGGAGTGATAAATATGCCCGTTAAACTTGAAAAAAACGGTGATACGCTGAATGTTTTTTTGATTGGTGAAATTGATCATCACAGTGCCAGGGATATGCGTGAATGCATAGATACGTCGGTTGAGATGATAAAGCCGAAAAGGCTTGTCCTTGACTTCGGTGGAGTCAGCTTCATGGACAGCTCCGGAGTCGGACTCGTGATGGGACGCTATAAGCTTATAAATTTTTTTGGAGGTAGCGTTACAGTGAGAAATACATCGCCCAGAATTGAAAGGATACTCAGGATGTCCGGTATTGAAAAAATAGCGACAATAGAAAAATGTAAAGGAGAGGGTGTTGCGGTATGAGCGGCAGAAAAAAGGAAAATGAGATGAGAATGACCATGGACAGCAAGTCTGTGAATGAGGGCTTTGCACGCGTTTCGGTGAGTGCATTTGTCGCGCCTCTCGATCCGACCGTTGAGGAACTTCAGGACATAAAGACCGCTGTGTCGGAGGCTGTTACCAACTGCATAGTCCATGCGTACGAGGATTCGGTCGGAAAGATATACATAACATGCACCGTATACGAGGGAGGGGTTGTAAGGATAAAAATAAGAGATAACGGCTGCGGAATAGAAGATATAAAGCAGGCTATGATGCCTCTTTATACAACCAAGGGTGATGAGCGCTCCGGTCTCGGTTTTGCGGTTATGGAGAGCTTTATGGACAAGCTTCGCGTGAGGTCTGTACCGCAGAGAGGAACAACGGTTGTTATGGAAAAGAGGATACACGGCAGGGAACTCCATGGACAGTAATCTGCTTATTACGGAAAATTTCGGGCTTGTCCATATGTGCGCAAATAAGTTCAGAGACAGAGGGATTGAATATGAGGAATTATACTCTGCAGGATGTCTGGGTCTTGTAAAGGCGTCAAAAAGGTTTGACGAAAAGCTGGGTTATGCGTTTTCGACATATGCCGTTCCGGTTATACTCGGAGAAATAAGGCAGTGCTTCAGAAATGACGGAAGTATCAGAGTCAGCCGTGACCTTAAAGACAAGGCAAGAAGGTGTAGAGAAATCCTTGAGAAGCTGGAAAATGAAAAAGGCAGAGCGGTAGGAATAGCCGAGCTGTCGGAAAAAATGAATATGGAGATTTCGGATGTGGCAGAAATACTCAATTCGTTGTCTCCGGTCGTTTCCATTGATGATGCGGAATTCACGGAAACGACAGCTCAGGAAAAGTCCTTTGAGAGCGAAAGTATAAACCGTATCGCCGTAGAGGAACTTATGAATTATCTCGACGAAAGAGACAGGGAGCTTATAAGACTGCGATACTTTGAAGAAAAGACTCAGGCGCAGGTCGCGGATATTCTGGAGATGACGCAGGTTCAGGTCTCAAGGCGTGAGCGTAGCCTGCTTTCGGATATGCGCAGGCGAATGGCCGCATAGCCGTATTGGAAACGCCGCTGGTGTATTTATGTAATTGAAAATACAATTATAATGTGGTAAAATTAATCGGTATTTTTTGAGAGGTTGTTTTACTATGAAATTACATATATTTACAAGAAAATTAACGGCGCTTATCATGGCTGTTGCCATGGCTTTTCTGTTTGCGTCATGCGGCGGACATAAGATAACGGTTTCGGATTCGGTAAAGGTTATTTCTGCCGAAAAACCGTCGCCTTCGCTCCATACGCAGGATAAAGCAGCACTTAAATCAATTATAAAATCCGGCTTGTATGAGCTTTTGCTTGATGAAAAAAATTGTTCCGTTGCGGTAAAGGACAGTGCAGGCACGTATTGGTATGCATTGCCGGAGACGGAGAACGCAGAGGGTGCCATGCTCAGTCTCAGGGTCTCTGACGGAAAAACAACATATGTACTTAATTCTCAGGACAATGCAGTTGCGTTCGGAAACGCAGAGACGAAAAAGACGGATAACGGAGTAGAACTCAGGTACACGCTGAGTGAAAAAAAGGATAAGCCGCAGTTCAAAATACCAGTGACACTTGAAATAGTCCTCAAGGACGGCCTTATGAGTGTTTCTGTCAACTGTGAAAAAATTGTGAGCGGGGTTTCAGGCTTTGTGGTAACGGATTTGTCTGTTATGCCTTCCTTCGGTGCTACCGCAGAAAAGAACACCGGGGACTTCATACTTGTTCCGGACGGCTCGGGAGCTTTGATAAATCTTGAAAAATCAAAGGATGCAAATTACAGAATCGAAACATACGGCAGTGATCCTGCGGTAAAAAGCAGCTCCGAGCATTTCAGTATTATTCCCGCTTTCGGATTCCACAGGGGCAACGGCGCGTTTGCGGCAGTTGTTACAAACGGTGACGCCATCTCCGAGATATGTGCAGCCACAAAGGAAAAAGGACTTTCCGGGGTATATGCAAACTTCAACCTTGCGCCCGCTTCGGAAAAGCTGATTGCCGAAAGGCCATATGACGGAAGTGTTTCTGTATCTTACAAGTTCGTTTCCGGCTCCTCGGCATCATACGGCGGAATTGCGGCTGTGTGTAAGGAACAGCTTATACGTAGCGGCAAGCTTTCGACACGTTCTGTTTCAACAGAGGGTGAGCTTCCGCTGAACGTAACTCTTATAGGCTGTCTTAACAGAACAATCGGCGCGACATCCGAGTACACGGGATTTCGTAATGCTTATGACATAATTACATTGCTTAAATCAAAAGGCGTTGACGCTATAAGCTTAAGATATGACGGAGCTCTTTCGGACGGCATACGTCAGAAGGCTCTCGCCAAAGCCGGATTGTCATCAAAGCTCGGCGGAAAAAAAGCCTATGAGGAATTGCAGAATTATATGAATACGCAGGGCTTTAAGATGTTCTTAAACCTCAACATGACGACCTCCGCGAGCGGAGGAAGCAAAGCCGGGAGTGTAAGCGGAGGAAAGGTAGAGGTAAGTGTTCCGAACCTTTTCAAAGGGTATGTAACATCTGCCGAGACCTTTGATTACACGGGACTTGCGTACTCAAAGCTATCCGAAAGCGTTGTATCTTTTATGAACAGAATGAAAGAGCACAATGTTTCGGGTTACTGTCTTGATGACGTAGGGTCGGTTCTTTTCTCGGATATGTCCGGAAAGTATGTCGACCGTCAAAAATATGCCGACGAGATTTTTTCTCAGGCGATTGCAATTTCCACCAATAGGGATCTCATGGTTGAAAACGGGAACCTTTATGTATTGAAAAATGCTGGTATTATTTCACAGATTCCCATGGATACAACGTATGAAGAATCCGAGGCTTACGAGGGGGTACCCTTTGTTCAGATGATTCTTCACGGAACAGTTGAGTATACCGGACCTTACCTTAACCTTTCCGAGAACATGGACAAGACCATGCTTCATCTTATAGACTACGGTGCATTGCCGGCTTTTTGCTGGACAAACTCGGACTATACCCCGAAGGACGTTGAAAAATCGGTTCTTTATTATGATAACTGGACCTCTAAGTCACTTGACGTATACGAAAGCTTTAACTCTGTTTTTTCGGATTTGCGAAATGCGAGAATGACAGACAGAAGGAAGCTTCAGGAAGGGCTTTACCGTACTGAGTATAACAATGAAACCTATGTGTATGTGAATTACACAGACTCGGACATAAGTTATAACAACATGACGATAAAAGCCGGAAGTTATCTTCGCGTAAACTAAAAGGATGGATTTTATGGAAAGCGAATTTAAAATAAAATTGCCGCGTTTTGACTATATGTCGCAAAAAAACACGTACTCGGGAAGTTTTAAGGGCTTTCGGTATAAGTTTTATTCGGTAAAGAAGGATGAAATAGAGACTGTTTTTGTTGCCGCTGTATATAAAGACAACTGTTTTGAGGTTGAGGATGCTGCCGGCAGAACTAAAAAATCCGAGTTTTCATATAACCCGGAGGGAATTTCAGCTGCGGAGCAGTGGATAACGGAGCAATACAATGTCGGATTATAAGAGCAACATACGCAATTTTTCAATAATTGCACATATCGATCACGGAAAATCCACGCTTGCCGACAGGCTTCTCGAGCTTACGGGAACTGTTGCAAAAAGGGACATGACAGAGCAGCTTCTGGATAATATGGATCTTGAGCGTGAACGCGGAATAACGATAAAGGCTCACGCCGTAAAGCTTGATTACAAGGCAAGCGACGGGGAGGTATATGAGCTTAATCTTATCGACACCCCCGGTCACGTTGACTTTAACTATGAGGTGTCACGTTCTCTTGCAGCTTGTGAGGGCGCTGTTCTTATCGTGGACGCAACACAGGGAATAGAGGCACAAACACTTGCCAATACATACCTTGCCCTAGACCATGACCTTGAGATTTGTCCTGTCATAAACAAGATAGATTTGCCGGCTGCCGACCCTGAAACGGTATGCAGGGAGGTTGAGGATGTAATAGGTCTTGATTGCTCCGAGGCACCGCGCGTTTCCGCAAAAACGGGTGAAAATGTAGAGCAGGTGCTTGAGCAGATTGTTAAGGTGGTTCCTCCGCCGCAGGGCGACGAAAATGCACCTCTCAAGGCGCTTATTTTCGACTCCGTATACGACAGCTACAAGGGCGTAATAGTATATGTACGCATAATGGACGGTCAGATAAAGGCCGGAGATACCATGCGCATGATGGCAACAGGTGCGGAATTTACAGTTGTTGAAGTGGGGTATATGCGTGCAACTTCTATGGAACCGGCTTCTGCTCTCAAGACCGGTGAGGTGGGTTATATAACGGCTTCCATAAAGACTGTTTCGGAAGCACGTGTCGGAGATACCGTGACGCTTGCAAGCCGACCTGCCGATAAGCCGCTTCCGGGCTACAGAAAAGTAAATCCCATGGTTTTCTGCGGTATTTATCCTGCCGACGGCGCTGATTACGAAAATCTTAAGGAGGCACTTGCAAAGCTTCAACTTAATGATGCCGCGCTCTCCTTTGAGCCTGAAACCTCAGGTGCACTGGGCTTCGGCTTCCGCTGCGGATTTTTAGGTCTTCTTCATTTGGAAATAATTCAGGAGAGACTTGAAAGGGAGTATGACCTCGACCTTGTTACCACCATTCCGAGCGTTATTTACAAGATATATCTCAATGACGGTGAGTGTGTCGAGATTGACAACCCTAGCAATTATCCGGATCCCGCAACCATAAAGTACACGGAGGAGCCGATAACCAACGCCCATATCTATGCTCCACCCGATTATGTCGGTGCGATAATGGATCTCTGTCAGGAGAGGAGAGGCGTATTCAAGGATATGCAGTACCTTGCAGCCGACCGTGTAGATATTCATTATGAGCTGCCGCTCAACGAAATAATTTACGACTTTTTTGATGTGCTTAAGTCAAGAACTCGCGGATATGCATCTTTTGACTATGAGATAAAGGGCTATGCACAGTCAGACCTTGTGAAGCTTGATGTGTTGCTGAACGGTGACCAGATAGACGCGCTTTCCTTTATCATTCACTCGGAAAAGGCATATAATAAGGCGAGAAAGATTGCGGAAAAGCTCAAGGACAATATTCCTCGTCAGCTTTTTGAAATTCCCATCCAAATGGCGATAGGCGGTAAGGTTATCGCCCGTGAAACCGTGAAGGCCATGCGCAAGGACGTGCTTGCCAAGTGCTACGGCGGTGACATAACGCGTAAGAAAAAGCTCCTTGAAAAGCAAAAAGAAGGAAAGAAACGTATGCGTCAGTTCGGCAGCGTAGAGGTGCCTCAGGAGGCATTTATGGCAGTGCTGAAGCTTGACGAATGATTGTTTTTGAAGATTTGTATGAAAAAAAGTATAGGACTGTACATACACGTACCCTTTTGTAAAAGCTTTTGTCCATACTGTGATTTTTACAAGGTGCAGGTATCTGAAGAAGCAATAAAAAAATATACGGAGGCAGTAGTGAAAACCACTGCCTCTTTTTCTCATGAGTATAATCGCTCCGTGGATACCGTTTATTTCGGAGGCGGAACGCCGTCTTCAATACCGGGAGAGTTTATCGCACGGATGCTTTCCTGTGCAAGAGAGAACTTTGAGCTTATGGATGAAGCGGAAATAACCGTGGAATGCAATCCGGGCTCTGACCTTGAACGCGTTTTGCCGATACTGTATGAAGCCGGTGTAAACCGACTTTCTTTCGGCATGCAGTCTGCGGATGAAGCAGAGCGCAAAAACCTCGGCAGGCTTTCGGGTCCCGAGCGTGTTTCCGAGGCTGTGTCCCTTGCGAGGAAAATCGGCTTTGAAAATATCAGCTTGGATCTTATGATAGGTGTTCCTTGTCAGACCGAAAAAAGTCTCGCGAAATCACTTGAATTCTGTATGTCCGAGAAGGTGAAGCATATAAGTGCATATATGCTCAAAATAGAGGAAGGAACGGTGTTTTCAAGGCGTCGTGAAGCTTTGTCGCTTCCGGATGAGGACGCCGTGTGCAGGCTTTATGATATGCTTTGTAACACACTTGAAAGTAACGGTATAAAGCAATATGAAATTTCCAACTTTGCCGTTCCCGGATACGAGAGCAAGCACAATCTTAAATACTGGAACTGTGAGGAATACCTCGGAATAGGTCCTGCCGCGCATTCGTATATGAACGGAAAAAGGTTTTACTATGAGAGGGATATCGATGCATTTATAAACGGAGCTCCTCCGAGGTTTGACTGTGAAGGCGGTTCATATGAGGAATGGCTTATGCTTAAACTCAGACTGCGTGAGGGAGTAAAGAGGCTTGAACTCTTGAGACCCGAAACCATAGAAAAGGCACGAAATGAAATATTGAAGCCGTATGTTATTTTGGACGATGAAGGCTTAAGGCTTACCCACAGGGGGTTTCTCGTGTCAAACACCGTTATTTCAGAATTGATATAAAAAGAGCATTTAAAGCGTTCGCCGAAAGGCGGTCTTTAAATGCTCTTATTTTGTGCTGTTATTTTTTATACCGTTGGGTTACTTTTCATTTTTATCTTTACTTTTACTGTTTAAGTCCGGAACTGCTTTTTCCGCCGCGGAAGAAATAATCTTTTGCTGGTTGAAGAATGAGTCTTCGGGGATAATGAGATTTTCATCATCCGGTCTTTCTGCA